>NZ_JBYUWC010000002.1:0-314869 GCF_058137865.1 Erwinia sp. 009765445 | reverse complement strand
AGCCGGATATAAAGCTGCAACCTATCTGTCAGCGTCAGAATAATGGAAGCCGTTGCAAACGGGACGCGTTCATATAAAAACCATGTCTGAATTCAACACCCCCGACTACACCGAACTGGCGTCGCGCTTTCGCCCGATCTTTGCCCGCATCGCCGAAGGTGCAGTGGAGCGGGAGGGCGCCCGCAAGCTGGCTCACGAACCACTCCGCTGGCTTAAAGAGGCTGGTTTCGGCACCCTGCGTATTCCGGTTAGCGAGGGAGGCTTTGGCGCGACGTTGCCACAGTTGTTCCAGCTGCTGACCGAGCTGGCGGAAGCTGACTCCAATCTGCCGCAGGCGCTGCGTGCTCATTTCGCTTTTGTCGAAGATCGCCTTAATCAGCCGGACAGCGAGGATCGTCAGCGCTGGTTCGCCCGTTTCCGCGACGGTGAGCTGGTGGGCAGCGGCTGGAGCGAGATCGGCAACATGAAGCTCGGTGAAGTGGTAACCAAAGTCACCCCGGCAGAGAACGGCTGGCTGCTGGAGGGCGAGAAATTTTACAGTACCGGCACGCTGTATGCCGACTGGATCGATGTTTATGCCCGGCGCGGCGATAACGGCCGGGATGTGATCGCACTGGTCAGCACCCACCAGGCCGGGGTGGAGCGTGAGGATGACTGGGATGGTTTCGGCCAGCGGCTGACCGGCAGTGGCACCACGCGCTTCAGCAAGGCGAGGGTTGAGCAGACCCATGTTTACGACTTCAGCGAGCGTTTTCGCTATCAGACCGCTTTCTATCAGCATGTGCTGCTGTCAACGCTGGCTGGCATTGGCCGGGCCATCACCCGTGATGCGGCGCAGGGCGTGGCGCAGCGTAAAAGGGTCTACAGCCACGGCAACGCCAGGTTGGTGAAGCAGGATGTTCAGGTGCTGCAGGTGGTCGGGCAGATCGCCAGCCAGGCCTGGGCGGTGGAAGCTACGGTGCAGCGTGCCAGCCACTCGCTGCAACAGGCGTTTGAGGTGCAGCAGCGCGGCGGCAGCGAAGAGGAGATTAAGCAGGCGAATATTCTGGCCGAAGTGGAGGCAGCCAAAGCGCAGGTGATTGCCAGCGAATTGGTCCCCCGTGCGGCGACCGAGCTGTTCAACGCGCTGGGCGCTTCCGACACGCGTGTCAGTAAAGCGCTGGATCGTCACTGGCGCAATGCCCGCACCGTCTCCTCACATAATCCGGTGATTTATAAATCCCGCAATGTTGGCGACTGGGAAGTGAACGGCAAGGAGCCGACCTTTATCTGGCAAATCGGTAACGGAGGCCAGTGAAGTTTATGACGTTTTTACTCAGTTTCGCTCCGGCGAAGGGGATTTACTGCGATGAGGGACACCATGAGCCAGCCAGCTAAGAAGATCCTGCTTAACGCTTTTAACATGAACTCCGTTGGTCACATCCATCACGGGATGTGGACTCACCCGCAGGACCGATCCACCGACTTCAACCAGCTGAGCTACTGGCTGGATCTGGCACGCACGCTGGAGAAAGGGCTGTTTGACGGGCTGTTTATCGCCGACATCCTCGGAGTGTATGACGTGTATCAGCAGGGTATTGCGCTGACCGCCAGCGAGTCGATTCAGCTGCCGGTCAATGACCCGCTGATGCTGGTCTCCGCCATGGCCAGCGTCACTGAGCATCTGGGGTTCGGCCTGACGGCCAATCTCAGCTATGAAGCGCCTTACCCGTTTGCCCGCCGTTTCTCCACGCTCGACCACCTCACCAACGGCCGGGTGGGCTGGAACATTGTCACCGGCTATCTGGACAGCGCGGCGCGGGCGATGGGCCAGACGCAGTTGCTGGACCACGACCGCCGTTACGATCAGGCGGATGAGTTTCTTGAGGTCAGTTATCAGCTGTGGGAAGGCAGCTGGGAGGATGATGCGGTGCTGGCCGACCGTGAGCAGCGACGCTATGCCGATGCCGGCAAAATCCACCCGATTCGCCACCACGGCGAGTTTTATCAGGTCGAGGGTTATCATCTCTCCTCGCCTTCACCCCAGCGCACACCGTTGCTGTTCCAGGCTGGCAGTTCGGCGCGGGGCGTCAGGTTTGCAGGCCGCCATGCGGAGTGCAGCTTTGTTAACGGCAGCACCCCGCAGGCGATGCGCAGCCAGGTGGACAAATTACGCCGGGCCGCCCGGGATGCCGGACGCCAGCCGGAGGATTTAAAAGTCTTTATGGGCATTTCGGTGATTGTTGCGCCAACGGAAAAGGAGGCGCTGGAGAAACACCGCGAGTACCTGCGTTATGCCAGCCCGGAAGCCGGGGTTGCCCACTTCTCCAGTTCTGTTGGTATCGACCTGGCTCAGTTTGGCCTGGATGAGCCGATCCGCACGGGTGATACCCGGGCAATTGAGTCGGTAAGCAAAGCCTATGACGGCTGGACCCGCCGCCAGCTGCTGGAGCAGCACGCGCTGGGAGGGCGATATGCGCTGATTGCAGGCAGTCCGTCGCAGGTGGCTGACCAGCTGATCCACTGGCTGGACGAAGCTGACATTGACGGTTTCAATCTGACGCGCATCGTCAATCCGCAAAGCTATATCGACTTTACTGAACTGGTGGTGCCAGAGTTACAACAGCGGGGACGTTATAAAACCGGCTATCAATCCGGTTCGCTGCGTAAAAAACTGTTTGGTCACGATCGGTTATCCTCACGCCATCCTGCAGCCCGCTGGCGGCCCGGTGGACGCGCTTATGCCGAAAATGATTATTGATAAACCAGAAATAACCTATTGCGCGGATTTTATTTTAATTCTGTCTGGCAATTACCCTTAGCTGAAATTGATCTGATTGCCAGAAAATAGTTGTGCTAACCTGGCAATCTTCACCTTCTCCAGGATACTTATCATGATGATGGCTACTAAAATAAAAAATGCTGTTCGCCTGAAAAAGATTTTTAAAACATCGCTGGCCGCTATACTGACAGCGTCAGTATTATTCTCTCTTCCCGTTCATGCACAAGGCAATGATGATAATATCCCCTCGCTGAAAGGGAAACGCATTGGTATTACCGTCGCCGGAACCGATCATTACTGGGATTTAAAAGCCTATCAGGGACAGATTGATGAGGTGAAACGCCTGGGCGGTACGCCGATAGCGCTGGATGGCGGGCGCAAAGAGGCACAGCAAATCTCGCAGATCCAGACGCTTATCGCACAAAAGCCCGACGCGATTATCGAGACGCTGGGCACGGCTTCAGTGCTGGAGCCGTGGCTGAAAAAAATCCGCGCGGCAGGGATCCCTTTATTTACTGTTGATACGGCAAGCCCTTCCAGTATTAACGTCACCACCTCCGATAATTTTTACATTGGCGAGCAGCTGGCATTAAAAGTTGTCAGCGACCTGCGGGGGAAAGGAAATATCCTGGTATTTAATGGGTTTTATGGTGTGCCGGTGGTAGCGATGCGCTATGACCAGTTAAGAGCGGTATTAAAATGGTATCCGGAAATTAAAATCATTCAGCCTGAACTTCGTGATGTTATTCCGAATACCGTGCAGGATGCTTACGCGCAAATAAGCCAGCTGCTGAATAAATACCCCAAAGGATCGGTGCAGGCGATCTGGGCAGCCTGGGATGTGCCGCAAATCGGTGCCACTCAGGCCGTGGATGCTGCCGGGCGGACTGAGATCAAAACGTATGCCGTGGATGGCAGCCCGGATGTGGTGTCTCTGGTGAAAGACCCGAAATCCAGTGCCGCTTCAGTCGTGGCGCAGCAACCCTATCTGATCGGCAAAACGGCCGTGCAGAACGCTGCCCGCTACCTGGCCGGTGACCATGATCTGCCGCCTGCCACCTATGTTCCGGCGCTGCTGGTGACCAAACAGAATGCCGCCGAAGTGCAGAAAGTGCTGGGCCAGAGTGATGGCAAGTAAGCCATCGCTTCAGTCCCGCAGCCAGCAGGCCGGTTCGCCGCTGCTGGCGCTGACGCAGATCGCCAAAGCTTTTGATGGCGTTCCGGCCCTGCGGCAGGTTTCGTTGTCGGCAGAAGCCGGAGAGATCCACGGGCTGATCGGGCATAACGGTGCCGGGAAATCGACGCTGATTAAAATTCTCGGCGGACTGCAACTGGCGGATAAAGGGGAGATAACCCTTAATGGCGAGAGGGTGAACATCTCCTCGCCAAAGGTGGCGCAGTCGCTGGGCATCGAAATTGTCCATCAGGAGCGGTTACTTTCCCCTGCTCTGACAGTGGCCGAAGCGCTGCTGTCGGGCGAGGAGCCGGTGTTCCGCGGTGTTCCGTTGCTCAATCGTCGTCGTATGCGGCGCGTGGCTCGCGAGGCGATTGAGCACTATTTTGGCTTACGGCTGGATCCCGACAGCCTGATTGCCGACCTGAGTGTGGCGGAGCAGCAGGTTGTGCAGATCACCCGCGCGCTGCGTCACTCTCCGCGCGTACTGGTATTCGACGAACCTACTGCGGCGCTGGCGCGTCACGAGGTGGCCTCTCTGTTCAGTGCTATCCGCACGCTGCGCGGGCAGGGTCTGGCGATCATCTATGTCTCACACTATCTGGATGAGATCACCGAGCTTTGCCAGCGGGTTACCGTGCTGCGTGACGGAGCCCACGTAGCGACGCACCTGACAAGCGAGATGACCAGCCAGCAGCTGATCGTGGATATGCTCGGCGACCGCCAGAAATCACTGGTGCAGCGCCAGCCACAGAAGGGTGAGGAGGTGCTGCTGCATGTGGATAACCTCACGGCGGCAGGACGTTTCTCCGGGATCGGCTTTACTGCCCATCGCGGCGAAATCCTCGGTATTACCGGGCTGTTGGGTTCCGGCGGCAAGGCGCTGACTCGGGCGCTGTTCGGCCTGGAAAGTGGGATCAGCGGCAGCATCACGCTGGCCGGTCGCGCTTTTCTGCCCCGTTCGCCACGGGATGCGGTCAGGCAGGGCATGGCCTTTGTGCCGGAAGATCGCCGGGCCAACGGCATCGCCCCGGAACTGAGCGTGCGGGAAAATATTGCCTTAACCAGCCTGAAGATGCTGGTCAAAGGCTGGTTTATCCATCGTGCCGGGGAGAACCAGCTGGTGGCCGGAAACATCCGCGATCTGGGTATCCGGACGCCCGGTGCTGAAGCGCCGCTGCACTCCCTTTCCGGCGGCAATCAGCAGAAGGTGGTGCTGGCAAAATGGCTGAATACCGCAGCAGAAGTTTATCTGCTGGATGAACCGACGGTGGGCGTTGATATCGGCGCGAAGGCTGAAATTTACCAGGCGCTGCATCAACTGGTGGCCAGAGGGGCAGTGGTGATCGTCTTCTCTACCGACCTGCTGGAACTGCAGTCGCTGTGTGACCGGATTCTGGTGATGGCTCGCGGCAGGATGGTGAAAACGTTGCAGGGCGGTGCCACCGATCAACATGAAATCCTCGCCTGGGCATCGGGTGCCGCGTCGGATAACCCGCTTACCGCCACCGCAGGAGCCTCAGCATGAGCGAACTCTCGTCTTCTGATGCGGATGTAGCGCAACAAAACAAACTGCGGGCGGAACGTTCCGGGCACCTGCTGCAGGGCAGTGTGCTGCTGATTATTCTCGCGGTGCTGGCCGTTTTCGCCACGCTTTCACCCATCTTTCTGACATTGGGTAATCTCGGCAACGTGCTGCAGCAAACCGCTGTGACCGGCACGCTGGCCTTTGGCCTGACGCTGGTGCTGATCGGCGGCGGCAGCCACTCGCTGACCGGCGGCATCGATCTTTCGGTGGCGGCGAATATGGGGCTGAGTGCGGCGGTGTTCGCCAGCCAGCTCAGCCGCGGTGCTTCGCCTGAGCTGGCGATGCTGCTTGCTCTGCTCAGCGGCGCGGTGGTTGGTTTGATCAATGCTCTGGCCGTGGTCTGGCTGCGCATTCTGCCGCTGCTGGCCACGCTGACCACCATGAACATCGCCATCGGTCTGGAGATGGTGGTGACGCAGAACGCCACCGTGCCCGCCAGCGGTCCGCTGTTCGACCTGCTGCTGAGCGCCGGGCCGCTCTCTTTTCCGTGGCTGGCGTGGGGCTTTGCCGCGCTGGCACTGCTGTTTATTGTGCTGACGCATTTCACGCCGTTCGGCCTGCGCCTGCTGGCGGTGGGCAGCCATCCTCTTGCCGCCCATGCCAGCGGTCTGGCCGTGTCGCGCTATATTGCCGCCAGCTATCTGCTGTGCGGCGTGGCAGCGGGACTGGCGTCACTCGGTTCGGTCACCGTACTCAGCGGCAGCTCACCGGGGGCCAATGACAACCTGCTGATGGTGATCGCCTCGGTGCTGCTTGGGGTGGTGTTCTCACGGCGGCTGGTGCCGACGCTGGGCGGTACGCTGCTCAGCTCGCTGTTTCTCAGCCTGATTGCCAACGGCTTCCAGCTGATCAATGTTTCCAGCTACTGGATTAACGGGGTGGAAGGCGTGCTGATCCTGCTGGTGGTCTCGCTGACTGCACTGCTGCGCCAGCGCCAGCAGAGGAGAAAAGTCCGTGTCTGATTTAACCGTTTACGGAGTGACTCGCGGCGGCCTGCTGCGCGTTTTACTGATCCTGACCTTCGCCGCGCTGTTGCTGTTCTTCAGTCTGTTCGCGCCAGGTTTTTTCACCCTTAATAATGTGGCCAGCGTGCTGCTGAACAACGTGGCTCCGCTGGCGATTGCCGCGCTGGCGATGACCGTGGTTGCCGCGATGGGCGCAGTCGATTTGTCGATTGGCACCGCCATTGATTTCGCCTGCCTGGTGCTGGTCACGCTGGTGATGCATCAGGTTGGGCTGCCGCTGGCCGTGACTGCAGCGCTGCTGGCGGCGCTGTGCGTTGGCTTGTTCAATGCATTTCTGGTGACGGTGCTGGGCGTGGAGCCGTTCCTCGCCACGCTGGGCACGCTATTTATCGGCCAGAGCGTCCAGCAACTCTCTTCCAATGGCGGCCAGCCGGTTTATCTGCTCAGCCAGGTACTGCCAGTGCAGTTCTCCGCCATCAGCCATGGGGCGTTACTGGGTGTCCCGCTGCCGCTGTGGTACGTGCCGGGGCTGGCGATTGCGCTGCATCTGCTGCTGAAACGTACTCCACAGGGCCGTGCTTTAACCTTCCTCGGCAGCCAGGCCAGCGTGGCACGCTATTCAGGCATTGCGGTCGGAAGGACTGTCGCCGTGGGGTTTGTCCTCAGCGCGGTGATTGCAGGCATTGTCGGGCTGATACTTGCCTCAAACGTCAAAGCGTGGGTGCCGCTCTCCGGCAACGCCTATCTGCTGAATGCCATTGGCGCGGCCTTTATCGGTGCCACTTTCTCCGCCACGCGGCGGCCCAACGTGCCTGGTACGCTGCTGGGGGTGATACTGCTCAGCTTTGTGGCGAACGGTCTGCTGCTGACTGGCTGGAACTTTTACTGGCAGCAGGTCGCTACCGGCGTGCTGATTTTTGGCGTGCTGGCGGCTGGTGCACTGAGTAACC
Organism: Erwinia sp. 009765445; assembly: GCF_058137865.1. Classification (NCBI taxonomy): domain Bacteria; kingdom Pseudomonadati; phylum Pseudomonadota; class Gammaproteobacteria; order Enterobacterales; family Erwiniaceae; genus Erwinia; species Erwinia sp. 009765445. Next base: position 307,431 of record NZ_JBYUWC010000002.1, on the reverse strand, counting down.
GCCGCCGGAAATAAACATATTGTGGAGTAAAAATGGCTCATCCCAGACCTTTTCTGTTGTTCGGATTTATGATGGATGTGGTCGGGCATATTTCGGCCGGACTTTGGCGGCATCCTCAGGACACCGCGCACCGCTACACCGACATCCACTATTGGGTGGAGATCGCTAAGCTGCTGGATAAGGCGGGTTTTGACGCGCTGTTTCTGGCCGATGCGCTTGGTCAGCTGGACGTGTATCAGCAACGCCCTGATATGGCGTTACGCAACGCGGCACAGATGCCGGTTAACGATCCACTGCTGCTGGTGTCGGCGATGGCCGCCGCTACCCGCGATCTCAGCTTTGGCGTGACCGTCTCCACCACTTATGAGCATCCTTACCTGCTGGCGCGAAAATTCACCACGCTGGATCATCTGACCAACGGACGCATAGCCTGGAACGTGGTGACTTCGATGCTGGATTCGGCGGCGAGAAATCTCGGCCTGACCCGCCAGCTGCCCCACGATCAACGTTACGATCGCGCCCAGGAGTTCCTGGATGTCACCTGCAAACTGTGGGAAGGCTCCTGGGAGGACGACGCGGTGGTGCGCGACAGGGCTGGCGGTATTTATACTCATCCGCACAAAGTTCATCCCATCGGGCATCGCGGTGAGAATTACCAGGTACCGGATGCGCATCTCAGCGAACCCAGCCCGCAGCGCACACCGGTGCTGTTTCAGGCCGGAACTTCGTCGCGCGGCAGCCAGTTCGCTGCGGCTAATGCAGAAGTGATCTTCATGGCCGGACTGACGGCGGAGGCAATCCGGAAAGATATTGACCACATTCGCCAGCTGGCAGCAGCAGAAGGCAGAGATCCAGACTCTCTGCGATTTATTACCGCTATCACCGTGGTGACCGGTGAAAATGACCAGCAGGCGCAGCAGCGTTACGAAGAATTTCAGCGTTACATCAGTGAAGAAGGGGCGCTGGCGCTGTTCTCCGCCTGGACCGGCGTGGACTGGTCAGAATACGATCCGGACGAGCCGCTGGAGTACATTGAAACCGACGCCTGCCGTTCAGCGCTGGCAAGCCTGACCCGCATTGATGCCGGGCGGCGCTGGACGCTGCGTGAAGCGGCGCAATACATTGGTATCGGCGGGCTGCATCCGACGCTGGTGGGCGGCCCGGCAAGTGTTGCCGACCAGATGGAGCGGTTTGCGGAAGCGTCCGGTGTGCACGGCTTTAACCTCGGTTATGCCATCAGTCCGGGCAGCTTTGAGGATTTTATTCATTACATCATTCCGGAGCTGACTGCCAGAGGACGAGTTACGCCACGACCGGCCACGCCGTTGACGCTGCGGGAGCGGTTGCAGGGAGAAGGCCAGCGCCATCTGCGTGATGATCATCCTGGCCGACGTTTCCGGCGTTAAGCTTGCAACCATGTCTGAATGTGGCATTATACGGTTTATATATAAAACGCATAAGGCACATCATGGGCATTGTAAAAATATCCGATCTGATGCACGAGAACCTGCGCCTGGCCAGCAACGCGCTGAGCCGTTCGATTAACTCGCAGGCCGAGCACTGGCTGAAGATTGGCATGCTGGCCGAACTCTATCCCCATCTGACCCATCAGCAACTGACCCGGCTGTTGATCCAGTGTGAGCTTGAAGGTGGCACTGAAATAAACAAACTCGTGCGTAATGAAGCCGGGCAGTTACATAAGGAACATGAACCCCAATGAGCGAAATCAGAATACACACGCAGGAAGAAATCGAGCTGGCCCGCGCGGCAGGTCACGCGGCGGCAAAAGTGCTGGAGATGATCCGCCCTCACGTCCAGGTCGGGGTGACCACCGACGAGTTGGATCGCCTCTGTCATGACTATCTGGTCAATGAGTTAAAGGTTGTTCCGGCCAATATTGGCTATCACGGCTATACCCGTACGCTTTGTACTTCAGTCAATCACGTTATTTGTCACGGCATTCCCGGCGATAAAAAGCTGAAGAAGGGCGATATCATCAATATCGATATCGGCATTATCAAAGATGGCTGGTATGGTGATACCAGCAGGATGTATTACGTCGGAGAACCTTCGGTGCGCGCCCGCCGCCTGGTCAATATCACCTATGAGTCCATGGTCGCTGGCATTAAGGCCGTCAAACCCGGGGCCACTCTCGGTGACGTTGGCGCGGCTATTCAGCGCGTCGCGGAAGGGGCGGGTTTCTCAGTTGTCCGGGAATATTGTGGGCACGGCGTCGGGCTTGAATATCATGGCGCGCCGCAGGTGTTGCATTACGGTACGCCGGGGACTGGTGTGGTTCTGCAACCTGGGATGATCTTTACCATCGAACCGATGATTAATGCAGGGAAGGCAGCAACCAGTTTACTTCCCGATGGCTGGACGGTGGTTACCAAAGATCGCTCGCTGTCGGCACAATGGGAACACACCATTGCGGTAACTGAGACGGGATACGATCTGTTGACACCCTGGCCGGACGGAACGGGTGAATATGCAGCACTTTAAGTGCGGCGGAAAAACCAGTTATGTCAATAATTGTAAATATTGATAACGTTAAGAAATAGATTAAGCGTGGTGCTTTTCCATGCCGATCAATAGGATGAATGCACATCTCAGCAGCTGGCCGCCCTGAATAACATGTGGAACTGTAAATCTTCGGTAATTCCCCTTTGTCTTTGGGCAGCTTTGCTCAGCGGATGTGCATCTCATTCGCCTTCCACAGCGAATAATGACAAAGGCGGGGAGTTGCAGCAAAACGGCCAGCAACCCGATCTTATTCCGATTCTGGCGGCACTGCATGACCAGATGCATTCCTGGGAAGGGACCCCTTATCAATGGGGCGGTACTCAGCTATCGGGCGTGGACTGTTCAGGCTTTGTCTGGCGAACGCTTAAAGACCGTTTCAATATGCCCGTCGGCCGTCTGACCACGGCTGATCTGATCCATATGGGGAAAAGGGTGGAGCCAGCTGACCTGCAGCCCGGAGATTTAGTCTTCTTCCGGATTAATCATGAAATGCATGTCGGGTTTTACGACACTGATGAACAGTTCCTGCATGCCTCTTCCAGTAGAGGCGTGATGCGCTCATCTCTGACCAATCCTTACTGGAAATCCGTCTTCCTCGAAGCCCGCCGGTTGCATAAAGAATACGGCGCACAGATCTCTTTCAATCATGATGCAGGCCAGACCAGACTGGCGAATGACAACTGAGTGACAGCCGTCAGACCCCGGTCTTTTCTCCAAACTCACAGAGATCTTCAATCATGCAGGAACCGCAGCGTGGTTTCCGCGCCACGCATGTATAGCGCCCATGCAGGATCAGCCAGTGGTGGCAGTCCACTTTGAACTCCTTCGGCACCACTTTCAGCAGTTTTTCTTCCACCTGCTCAACGTTTTTTCCCGGTGCAAATTTGGTGCGGTTGCTGACGCGGAAAATATGCGTGTCCACAGCGATGGTCGGCCAGCCAAAGGCGGTATTCAGCACCACGTTAGCCGTTTTGCGGCCCACGCCGGGCAGGGCTTCCAGCGCTTCGCGATTTTCAGGCACTTCGCCCTGATGCTGTTCCAGCAGGATGCGGCAGGTCTTAATCACGTTTTCCGCCTTGCTGTTAAACAGGCCGATAGTCTTGATGTACTCCTTCACCCCGTCCACGCCCAGCGCCAGCATTGCGGCCGGTGTGTTGGCAACGGGATAGAGTTTAGCCGTCGCCTTGTTGACGCTGACGTCCGTGGCCTGTGCGGAAAGCAGCACGGCAATCAGCAGTTCAAAAGGGGAAGTAAATACCAGTTCCGTGGTTGGATGCGGGTTGTTATCCCGCAGTCGGCTTAAAATTTGCTGACGTTTTTCCTTATTCACAGCGCACTCGCTTTTCCTTCCAGAGCGGATTGAGTTTTCGCCTCTGCCTGACGGGCAGCGCGTGCTTTCATCTTGTTATCGATCAGGTATTTGGCGGCCAGCAGCATGCCAAGGCCAATAAAGGCACCCGGCGGCAACATCGCCAGCAGCATCGGTGAATCAAAGTGGAACACCTGAATGCGCAGCACCTTAGCCCACGGGCCAAGCAGTTGATCGGCACCGTTAAAGATGGTGCCGTTGCCGATGATTTCGCGGATCGATCCCAACACCACCATCACGCTGGTGGCTCCCAGCCCAATCGCCATACCGTCCAGCGCCGACAGAGGCACGCTGCTGCGTGAGGCGACGGCCTCAGCCCGGCCCACGACGATACAGTTGGTGACGATCAGCGGGATGAAGATCCCTAACGACTGATACAGCCCGTAGGCATAAGCGTTGATCAACATCTGCACGCAACTGACGACCGCAGCGATGATCATCACGTAAATAGGAATGCGTACCTCAGAAGGCACCCAGCGGCGTGAGGCGGAGATCGCGCTGTTGGTACAGGTCAGCACCAGGGTGGTGGCCAGACCAAGGCCGAGAGCGTTGGTGGCGGTGGAAGTGACGGCAAGCAGTGGACAGAGGCCCAGCAGCTGAACCAGCGCCGAGTTATTTTTCCACAGTCCGCCGACCAGCAGCGTTTTGGCTTCACTCATTGGAGTCTCCACAGGGTGACAGCGAGGCAAGCTGCCCCGGCAACGTTTCAATATACAACGTGGTGCGTTTGGCTGCATTCACCACGGCGCGGGGAGTAATGGTTGCGCCGGTAAACTGGTCGAAGTCACCGCCATCCTTTTTCACCGCGAAGTGTGTGTCATCTTTTCCACCCATATGCACGCCGTTGAAGCTGTTGATCCAGTTGGAGATTCGCAGCTCAATTTTGTCGCCCAGACCCGGCGTTTCATGGTGCTCGACCACGCGCACGCCAAGCACCGTGCCTTTAAAATCTGCCCCGACAATCATCTGAATAGCACCAGAATAGCCGTCCGGAGCGGTTGTCTCAACCGCTACCGCCACCGGTTTGTCATCTTTACGTGCCAGATAGAGGTGGTGCGGGCCAGTACCCAGCGCCGGGTTGTTAACAAGGTAACACTCCTGCTGGATGTGGTTATTGTACATCTCCGGTGGCACCACCTGATCCAGCAGAATTTTCTGCTGCACTTCGGTCTGGTGCGCAATGGTCGGTTTGGTGACGGTGTTGATCACTGCCGTCAGGCCGGTAGTCACCGCAGCAAAGATTGCCAGCGTCACGCCATTTTTACGAATCGCATCCAGCATCACTTCTCCTTCCGGTGGCCGTAAACGCGCGGCTGCGTGTAGTAATCGATAAGCGGCACGGTGATGTTGGCCAGCAGCACAGCAAAGGCCACGCCGTCCGGATAGCCGCCAAAACTGCGGATCAGCCAGACCAGCAGGCCAATCAACACGCCGTAAATAAGGCGGCCTCTGTTGGTGGTGGAGGCGGTTACCGGATCGGTGGCAATAAAAAATGCGCCCAGCATGGTGGCACCTGAGAACAGGTGGATCATCGGTGAAACCAGACTCTGCGGCGAGAACAGCCAGCCCACGGTGGAAAACAGGGCCAGAGAGGCCAGCATGCTGACCGGAATATGCCAGCGGATCGTATTGGTGAACAGCAGGAACAGCCCGCCGATCAGATAGCCGAGGTTGATCCACTGCCAGCCCAGACCGGCAATCACGCCGGTATAAATCGGCTGCGCGAGAAGCTGCTCTGCACTGTGCCCGGCACGTAAACCGGTTTTAAAGGTGTCCAGCGGGGTAGCCTGACTGATGCCATCCACCCCGATCTGCAACTGCTGCATGGTATGACCGTCTACAGTCGTCCCGTGGAAAATCATGCTCAGCGTATCCATGAAGGTCGGAGTAACTGACTGCAGCGTATCCGGCGGCAGCCAGCTCGTCATCTGCACCGGGAAGGAGATCAGCAGGACCACATAGCCCACCATCGCCGGGTTAAACGGGTTCTGCCCCAGGCCGCCGTACAGCTGCTTGGAGATCACCACCGCAAAAACAGTACCGATAACAATCAGCCACCAGGGCGCCAGCGGCGGAATGCTGATGCCGAGCAGCAGGGCGGTCAGCAGGGCTGAGTTATCCCCCAGCGTTTTCGCCAGCGGCAGCTTGCGCAGTTTCAGTACCAGCGCTTCTGCACCCATACCGGCAAGGGCGGCAATCACCACCTGGATAATGTTGCCCCAGCCGAAAAAGTACCACTGGGCGGCAATACCCGGGATAGCCGCAAGCAGAACCAGTAGCATAATGGTGCCGGTACTGCGACGGTTGTGAGTGTAGGGCGAACTAGCAATACGAAAAGCCATTTAATCCTCTTGCGTGGAATGCTGTTGCGCTTTTCGCGCTTTGACACGAGCGATGGCCGCCGCCACTGCCGCTTTGCGCGGATCGTCGGACTGCTCCGGTGCTGCTTCTGATGGCTCAGCTTCAGCGGCTGACTCTGCTGCCTGAGCTGCTTTCTTCGCTTTAGCGCGGGCGATAGCAGCTTCAATCGCAGCTTTGCGCGGATCGACCGGTGCGGCAGATTCAACTGGCACTGATACAGCTTCAGCGGCTGACTCTGCTGCCTGAGCTGCTTTCTTCGCTTTAGCACGGGCGATAGCGGCTTCAACCGCAGCTTTGCGCGGATCGCCAGCCTGGCGGGTGGCCGGTTCAGTCTCGGACTGGGTTTCAGCGGTCCGGGCGCGGGCCTGAGCATGGCGCGCTTCACGCTGTGCCAGAACGGCGGCATTTTCCGGCTGGCTTTCACCGCTTTCCGGACTGGTTTTTTCAGCCTGTTTCTTTGCCTTAACCCGCTCAAGCGCGGCATTGATTTCAGACTTGTCGCTCTGGCTGACGGTGCGTTTTGCCTGCTGGTGGCGGGCTTCACGCGCCTGCTTCTCGCGCTCCAGACGTTCCTGGCGCGCCTCAAAGCGGGCTTTTGCCTGTGCGGTTCGCTCGGCTTCAAGATCGATTGCCCGGATCTCTGCCTTCTCCTGCCGGTAGTACTGCACCAGCGGGATATTGCTCGGGCAGACATAAGCACAGGCGCCACACTCAATGCAGTCGGCAATATTGTGCACGCGGGCTTTCTCATGGTCGCCACCGCGGCTGTACCAGTAGAGCTGCTGCGGCAGCAGAGCGGCCGGACAGGCATCGGCACAGGCGCTGCAGCGAATACAGGATTGCTCTTGTTCCGGCTCGCCCATCTCGCTGGCGGAAGGGGCCAGAATACAGTTGGTGATTTTTACCACCGGTACATCTAACGTCGGCAGGGTAAAGCCCATCAGCGGGCCACCCATCACCACCATCTGTCCGGCAGCCGGGCTGAAATCAGCGTTGTGCAACAGATGGCTGACCGGCGTCCCCAGCCGGCCCCAGACGTTACCCGGCTTGCCCACTGATTCTCCGGTCAGCGTCACCACGCGCTCGGTCAGCGACTCGCCGTCGATGATGGCGCGTTTGACGGCATAAGCCGTGCCGACGTTTTGCATTAAAACGCCGATATCGGTGGAGCGGCCACCGTGTGGCACTTCCAGCCCGGTCAGGATCCTGGTCAGCTGTTTGGCACCGCCGGAGGGGTATTTGGTCGGGATGACGCGGATCTGCAGATCGTCCGCGCCACCCAGCGCGTGCTTCAGCGCGGCAATCGCTTCCGGCTTGTTGTCTTCAATGCCGATCAGCACCCGCTCAGACTGCAGCACCCACGCCAGGATACGGCTGCCTTCCAGTACTTCTCCGGCATAGTCCTGCATCAGACGGTCGTCGGCGGTAATATAGGGTTCGCATTCCGCCGCGTTGATGATCAGCGTTTTAACGCCGCAGATACCGCCTTTCAGCTTGGTGGCGGTCGGGAAGCCTGCACCGCCCAGACCGGCCACGCCTGCCTGGTGGATACGGTCAATAATCTCGCTGCGATCGGCCTGCCGGTAATCAGCCAGCGGATGGCGCTCACACCAGCGGTCTTCACCATCCGGGGTAATAAAGATGCACATCTCGGCCAGCGCGGAAGGGTGCGCGGTGATATGGGGAGCAATAGCTTCTATGGTCCCGGAGGTGGGCGCGTGGATCGGCAGCATCCGGCCACGACCAAAGGTCAGCGGCTGGCCGCGCAGCACTTTATCGCCGGGGCTGACCAGCAACTCGCCTTCATGGCCGATATGCTGCTTAACAGGAATAATAAACTGAGCGGGCAGCGGCAACTGACGCAGCGGCGTGCCGTTAGACTGGGTTTTCATCTCTGGCGGATGGATACCGCCTTCGAAATCCCACAATTGATCTTTTTTAAACAGCCTGAACAAATTACGCATGGTGTTCCACAGGAATAACCCTGACCGGGATGGTTTGCAGATCCCACTTCCAGTTCGCGGTGGTGGTGGCGACCGGACGCATCTCTATGCAGTCAGTTGGGCAGGGCGCGACGCACAGGTCGCAGCCGGTACAGACATCGCTGAGCACGGTATGCATCGCGCGGGTGGCACCGACAATGGCATCGACCGGACAGGCCTGAATGCATTTGGTGCAGCCGATGCAGTTCTCTTCATCGATCCACGCTACTTTACGCTCCGGCTCGCGGGCGTTTTCATCGCCCAGCGGCTGCGGCTCCACGTTCAGCAGGGTAGCCAGCTTGAGCATGGTCTGCTCTCCGCCGGGCGCGCACTTGTTGATCATCTCGCCGTTGTTGCCCACGGCATCTGCGTAAGGGCGACAGCCGGGATAGCCACACTGTCCGCACTGGCTCTGCGGCAGGATCGCATCTATCTGCTCAACAATCGGATCTTCTTCCACTTCAAAGCGACGTGAGGCGTAGCCCAGCAGGCCGCCGAACAGCAGGCCCAGCATGCTCAGTACCGCAACAGCAATCCAAACCGCAGTCATCAGAATCTCACCAGCCCACTGAAGCCCATAAAGGCCAGCGCCATCAGCCCGGCAGTCACCAGCGCAATGGAGGAGCCTTTAAACGGCGCGGGCACATCGGCCAGCACCAGACGTTCGCGGATACCGGCGAACAGCACCATCACCAGTGAGAAACCGAGCGAGGCACTGAAGCCATACAGCGCGGCCTGCAGGAAGGTATGATTCAGGTTGACGCTCAGCAGCGGCACGCCCAGCACGGCGCAGTTAGTGGTGATCAGCGGCAGGAAAATCCCCAGCAGACGGTAGAGGTCCGGGCTGGTTTTACGCACCACCATCTCGGTGAACTGCACCACCACGGCGATCACCAGGATATAGGCCATGGTGCGCAGATAGACCAGGTCCAGCGGCAGCAGAATAAGATGGTTCACCAGCCACGCGCAGATCGAGGCCAGGGTAATAACGAAAGTGGTGGCGAGTCCCATGCCAATTGCCGTCTCCAGTTTTTTGGAAACGCCCATAAAGGGACAGAGGCCGAGAAACTTCACCAGAACGAAGTTGTTCACCAGCACTGTGCCAATAAAAAGAAGCAGGTAATCGGTCATTATTTCGCCTGATAAAAATGAAAGCCGCCTATTATCAGGCATCGGCGGCCTGACGACAACATCTGAGCCGTAAGGATATTCCCTAAACGCACAGAGAATTAAATTTGCGCTGATTTTTTTCTTCACTCACTGGCTGTTTTTCCCTTCCGGTGCACTTTCTCTCTCTGCTTATAGTGTTCAAATGAGCATTATGTGTTCAAGTGATTAACAATTTATCGACAATTTCAGTCTGTTTATCGCTTGGAATTGTGATCGAATTCACCGCATCGCCTTTTTTGAGCAGATACCGTGGTTCCGTCCTGGATCATTTGTATTTTATTTGTTCAAGTGTTCATTAACAACACCGGATCGGGACAACTGTTGCTATGGCAGAAAGACATCTCGCCCTGAGCGAACCTGCTTGCAGGACTATAACCACAACACTGACTTATTACAGTGGAGCTTAAAATGGCACTGACCCTAAATAAACAAAACGCTGTTATCGACAAGTATTACACGGTTTATCTGATAGTTATCGCGTGCGTAGGCTGGTCGCTGGCCTCATACGACGTCAATTTGCTGGTGCTGGCGCTGCCAGAAATGTCTAAAGAGATGGCTATCTCTGAACAAATGCTCGGCGTGCTGGGCTTCTTCGTTTACGATTCGCAATTTTTAATCACGCTGATTGTGGGCTACAGCATGGACCGGGTTGGCCGCAAACTGTTGTGGATGATCTGCCTGTGCGGCACGGCGATCTTTACCGGAGCAACCTACTTCGTCGACAGCTTCTGGCAACTGGTGCTGGTGCGCGCTCGCCTCAGGGCTGGCTTATTCAGAACTGGCCGTGTCCATCACCCTGGTGAATGAGCAGCTGCCATCAAAAAATCGCGGCCTGCTCTATTCCATTGTGCAGGGCGGCTGGCGGCTGGGCGTCTTTTTCGCTTCTGCTGTTTATATGGCATTCGGTCATTACGGCTGGCGAGTGCTCTTTCTGCTCGGCACCATCCCAATCGCTATTGTGATCGTTGGCCGTATCTTTATTAAAGAGTCCGATCGCTTTGAAGAGGATGTTCAGAACCAGGGGGAGGCCAGGGTTAACCCGATCAGGATGCTGTACGGCAATCCGCTGCTGAAAAGAAGGTTGCTGACCATGGCCGTTTGCTGGATCTCTTATGGCATCAGCTATGTTGCCAGCAACTTCTATATCACATGGTGGCTGACCCAGCGCAAAGGATTTACCGGCTCGCAGGCCAGCGAACTGATGCTGTACTGCGGTTTTATCGGCTTCTTCTTCTACATCATCGGCGGCTGGCTGGGCGAGAAATTTGGTCGTAAAAAAGTGATTACCGTGGCCGCAATCTCCATTGCGCCGCTGTGCCTGTTGCTGTTGCTTTCCGATAGTTACTGGCTGGTGGTGGCGGTCTATTTCCTGATTTTCCAGGTCGCTAACGGCATCTGGGCCTCTGCCGGTTACGTCTACCAGAGTGAAAGTTTCCCAACTGCAGTGCGCGGGACTGCCATCGGCTTCCTCTCCTCAATGATGGTGTTAGGTTTTGTTCTCGGCAGCCTGCTGTGGACGCTGGCCACCACGCTGCACAGCACTTCTGCCACCTGGATCATCGTGGCGGTCGTCGGCTCGCTGGGCATGTGGTTCACGCTGTTGCTGAAGGACATCAAAACCGGGCAGGACATTGATGCCGAATTTAAAAATGCGCTGGGGTGAGCAGATGACGACAGAGGCAATGCACTACTTCGGAACCGATCAGCCTGTTGAAACGCCTGAAGAGATCGCCCTGGGACGGTGGACATTTTCTCTGGTCAGCGGTGATTTAAAAGCGCTGCGGTATGACGGCGTGGAGGTTATCCGCTCGGCTGCTTTTGTGATCCGCGACGCCTGGTGGGGAACCTGCGAGGCGAAGATCCTCAGCTGCGAGCAGGTGAGAAAAGAAGGTCATCTGACGATCAAAACCCGTCGGGAATGCGTGGTGGAAGGCAATAACAGTTTGCTGATTGAAACCACGCTGACTCTGAGCAGTACTGGGCCGCTATCTTTTTCCGCCGTGTTCAGGCCGGAAAAAACTTCCGTACTGCCCGCACCGGTTTCACAGTGCTGTATCCGCTGCAGGGCGTGGTGGGTGCGCCTGTTGAGGTGGTGAAGGTCAGCGGCGAGGTCTATAAAAATGTCTTTCCTGAGCTGATTGAACCCTGGCAGCCTGTTAAGGAGATCCGCACGCTGAGCTATCGGCATCAGCATCAGCATCAGCATCAGCAGGGCATAAAGGTCACTACAGACTATTCCGGTGATGTGTTTGAGATGGAGGACCAGCGCGCCTGGTCCGATGCTTCTTACAAAGTTTACTCGCGGCCGCTGGCGAAAGAGTGGCCTTACCGGATTGCCGCAGGAGAGCGAATTGAACAGCAGCTGATCTTCTCTGCTGCCTCCGTGTCAGTTCCGGCAGTGGAGATTCCCCTCCATCCGCCGGAAGGAGAGCAGGCGGGGATCATCCCTGCGGTGGGTTGCCTGCTGACGCCGGAGCTGCTGACAGACCGGCGCTGTGCGGAGATGCTGCAGTCGCTGATGCCGGGATACCTGCTTTATCACTGCGATCCCCGCCAGCACGGGCTGGACCTGTCGCTGCTGAACATTTTTCTGCAACAGCTGCGGGTAAAGGGAATAACCTTACCGCTGCGCATCGAGTATGTGCTGCCGGTGGATCCGGAGCAGGATTTCCGGCCCGCGCTGACGGCATTCTGGCAGCAGGTGCAGACGCTTGACGTGCAGCCGGTGTCGGTGATGGTTTCTCCGGATGCGGATTTAATCTCCACGCCTCCGGGCAGTGAATGGCCGTGGTGTCCACCGCTGGAGGACATTTACCGGGCAGCCCGGGAGATCTTTCCGCACACGGAGCTGGGCGGCGGGATGATCAGCTATTTTACCGAGCTGAACCGTAAGCGGCCGCCCGTTGATATGGCTAGCTTTATCAGCCATGCCACCTGCCCGGTGGTCCATGATGCTGCGGATCTGGCGGTCATGCAGACGCTGGAATCGCTGCCTTATATCACCCGCACCACGCGCTCATTTATCGGCGACAATAAGCCTTATCACCTCGGCCCGGGCACGATCAGCATGCGCAGCAATCCCTACGGTGCAGGTGTTTACCCCAACCCGGACAATATTCGCCTGACCATGACGGATGCCGATCCCCGCCAGCGGGGGCTGTTTTTTGCCTGCTGGCTGGTGGGCTATCTGGCGCAGCTACAGGGTTCCGGCGTCAGTCACTGGTGTCCGGCGGCTCTGTGTGGCAAAGCAGGGCTGCAGCCATTCAATGGCGGGGAACAGAGCCGACCCTGGCCGGCCTGGTACGTGGTGAGATTTCTGGCCGGACTGGTGGGCAGCCGTTATCAGGCGAGTTTTACTGGGGAAATGGCGTCGCTGGTATTGTCCCGTGGCAGTCAGCGTTACTGGCTGTATGCCAACCTCACCGGAAAACCGGTCAGGCTGGCGTTGCCTGCTGAAGCTGTTGATACAGAATTTTCTTTATCGGCAAATGGGCTGACAGAAGGGGGAGCAGCACCTGAATCTGCCAGTTATTCACTGCTGGCTTATCAGGTGCTCTGCCTGAAAGGCGCCTGAATTTCAGGGTTCAATAAAGGTGTTTTTAACTCGTTGTGAACGTTTAAAGTAGGGCACCAGGATAGCGGCAGCCAGCAGGGCGATAAGCAGGGTTCTGATTGCCGCCGCATCGCTGACGGGCGAGAAAGCAAAGGTTTTAATTGCCAGCAGCACGGTCACCAGCAGCCAGACAATATAATGCTTCGGCAGGCGTCGCGAACGTTTGCAGAAAATCCACGTCACCCACAGACTGTAACACCAGACAATCAGTGAAGTCCCCAGCGAAATACTCCACTGCAGAGTGAAGGCATGCGTGTTATTGAACAGGGCATTGCGCAGGTCAGGCGTCAGTAACGCGCTTAAATACATGGCGACAACCAGAGCGCTGGTCAGCATGGTCATCAGCAGCCAGGCGAGTGGAACGAGCAGGAGCCCGGCGATGCGCGGTTTTGAATCTACAGCCACGATGAATCCTTCTGAACGGGTGAGGTTGACCGTTTGCAGTCCAAACGAGTCACGCACGATATGGACAAAGGATTATACGTAAAAAACAGTTCAGATTATAACGTTAGAAAAAGTTTATATCACATAGCGCCAGACGGATTTCGGCACACACCCCAGATCGAACAGGCGTCCGCCAGAGGCCAGCTCTGCGCGACGGTGATCGGCAGCGCGGTACATGTTCACAATCTCGTTATTATCCGTCAGCGAATAATTAAGATGATCAAACAACTTTTCCAGGGTTTCCAGCGAACTAACTTTACGAAATTTCAACAGATATTCTTGAACTGTCATGATGGCCGATACGGTCAGAGAGTTAGGGGAGCCAAGTATATGGCTGGCGGGCTGAGTGTCCATACTGATAATTGCAAAAAAGACGTAAATTCGGAATAAAGAGTAAGGTTCTGACTTATTTTTCTGACACTAATAGTGATAGCGGTGCAATTTTCATTCTCTGGTACTTACATATGTGCCTTGGCTCACAAATTCAGGAATTAACCTTGCCGATCATTTTCCCGCCTGCCATGACAGAACCTGATCCGGTGTTGTAATCGTTTCCATTCCGCTTGCGGATAAGCGCTTATCTTTATTACACTTATTTAACATGACCTCTTCAGATTCCACGCATTTTGTCCATATCCTGTTGATAAGACACTCTTCTCACGAATCACGTAACCCCCTTTAATTGTTGTAATTTGTGAGCTTTGTCGAAAATGTTTTTCCGCTATTAGTCCAGGCTTGAGTGGCGTTTAACCCTACAAGACTGAATCCCATCAGAGGAAATTTGACCATGTGGAAGCGTTTACTTTTAACCACACTCATCAGCGCCAGCTTATCCGGCACGGCGCTGGCAGAATCCATGACGGTTGGTTTTTCGCAGGTTGGCTCCGAATCGGGCTGGCGTGCGGCAGAAACCACCGTCGCCAAAAGTGAAGCCCAAAAGCGTGGGATTACGCTGAAAATTGCTGACGGCCAGCAGAAACAGGAGAACCAGATCAAGGCGGTACGTTCGTTTATCGCCCAGGGCGTTGATGCTATTTTCATCGCGCCGGTAGTGCAGACAGGCTGGGAACCGGTACTGGAAGAAGCAAAAGATGCCAAAATCCCGGTGTTCCTGCTTGACCGCGCCATCGTGGTGAAAGACAAGTCGCTGTATATGGCGGTGGTCACAGCGGATAACGTTTACGAAGGGAAATTGATCGGTGACTGGCTGGTGAAAAAACAAGCCGGCAAGCCCTGTAATGTGGTTGAGTTACAGGGAACTGTAGGTGCCAGCGTCGCCATTGACCGTAAAAAAGGGTTTGCTGATGCGATAGCAGGGACGCCAGGCATTAAAATTATCCGTTCTCAGTCCGGCGACTTCACCCGCAGTAAGGGGAAAGAAGTAATGGAGAGCTTTATTAAGGCGGAGAATAACGGCAAAAACATCTGCATGGTTTATGCGCACAACGATGATATGGCTATCGGTGCCATTCAGGCTATTAAAGAGGCGGGACTTAAGCCGGGCAAAGATATTCTGACCGGTTCTATCGACGGCGTGCCCGATATATATAAGGCAATGCTGGCCGGTGAAGCAAATGCCAACGTTGAGCTGACGCCAAATATGGCTGGCCCGGCATTCGATGCGCTGGAGAAATTCAAAAAAGATGGCACCATGCCGCCAAAAATTATCAAAACCGAATCGAAGCTTTACCTGCCCGCTGACGCACAGTCTCAGTTAGACAAGAAAAAAGGCATGGGTTACTGACCACCGCGCCGCCTGTCCGCAGGCGGCTTTTTTTATGGTTGAGGCGAAGCCGTATGACAACCCGGACAACATCTTCTGACGTGCTGCTGGATATCCGCGGCGTCAGCAAAGCCTTTCCCGGCGTTAAGGCGCTGGATAACGTCTCTTTTGATATTCACAGTGGCGAAATCATGGCGCTGCTGGGTGAAAACGGTGCGGGTAAATCCACGCTGATTAAAGTGCTTACCGGCGTGTATAAACGCGATGCCGGGACGATCGCTCTGGCAGGCAAAACCATTAACCCGCAGAGTACGGCGGAAGCGCAGGATGCCGGAATTGGCACGGTTTATCAGGAGGTCAATCTGCTGCCTAATATGTCGGTGGCGGATAACCTTTTTATCGGGCGTGAACCGCGTCGGTTTGGTTTTATTGACCGCAAAATGCTGGTGAAAAAGGCGCAGAACTTGCTGAAAACCTACGGGTTTGAGCTGGATGTGACCCGGCCGCTCGGTCAGTATTCGGTTGCCATGCAGCAGATCATTGCCATCTGTCGCGCGGTGGATCTTTCTGCACAGGTGTTAATTCTTGATGAACCCACCGCCAGCCTGGACGCCAGCGAAGTGGAGATGCTTTTCACGCTGATGAACCAGCTGAAAGCGAAGGGCATGAGCCTGATTTTCGTCACCCACTTTCTCGACCAGGTCTATAAAGTCAGCGACCGCATTACCGTGCTGCGCAACGGGCAATTTGTAGCCACGCGGAAAACCAGCGAGCTGCCGCAGATTGAACTGATCAAACTGATGCTGGGACGTGAGCTGCTGGAGACCGCTCTGCAGCGCGCCGGGAGCACGCTGAAGAGCAATCAGCCGGTAGTGGAATTTAAAGATTATGGCAAAAAAGGGACGCTTGAACCCTTCAGCCTGAGCGTGCGTCCCGGCGAAGCCGTCGGTCTGGCCGGTTTGCTGGGGTCAGGACGCACCGAAACAGCAGAATTGCTGTTCGGCATAAAGCGGGCCGACAGCGGTAGCGCCTTCATCAGGGGAAAAAAACGGACTATCCGCACGCCTGCCCAGGCTTCAAAACTGGGCATGGGTTTCTGTCCGGAAGATCGCAAAACGGACGGTATTGTTGGTGCTGCTTCGGTACGGGAGAACATTATCCTCGCATTGCAGGCCCAGCGCGGCTGGTTACGGCCGATCAAGCGACGCGAGCAGCAGCAGATTGCTGAGCGCTTTATCAAAAGCCTCGGTATCCGCACGCCACATGCCGATCAGCCAGTGGAGCTGCTTTCCGGTGGTAATCAGCAAAAGGTGCTGCTTTCCCGCTGGCTGGTGACCAAACCGCAGTTCCTGATCCTCGATGAGCCGACACGTGGCATCGATGTCGGGGCGCATGCCGAAATTATCCGTCTGATTGAATCCCTGTGCGCCGATGGTCTGGCGTTGCTGGTGATCTCATCGGAGCTGGAGGAACTGGTAGGTTATGCGGATCGCGTGCTGATCCTGCGTGACCGTCAGCAGGTGGCGGAGATCCCACTGGAGCAGCTTTCCGTTGCCTCCATCGTTAATGCTATCGCGGCGGGAGGGGCGCAACATGCTTGAGTCACATCTGGTGCCGGGGAAATCGCCCATGTCTAAACGTAAATTGCCCGCCGGGCTGCCGCAGATCGCCGCGCTGGTACTGGTGCTGATCGTCGACAGTCTGGTGGCGCATAACTTCTTCGCCATTCATCTGCAGGATGGTCGCCTGTTTGGCAGCCCGATTGATATCCTGAACCGCGCCGCGCCGGTCGCGCTGTTATCGATTGGCATGACGCTGGTGATTGCCACTGGCGGCATCGACCTGTCGGTGGGAGCGGTAATGGCCATTGCCGGTGCCACGGCGGCGACGCTGACCGTTTCCGGGCACAGTCTGCCGCTGATCATTCTGGTCACGCTGGCGACCGGCGTGCTGTGTGGATTATGGAATGGTGTGCTGGTGGCGTTGCTGAAGATCCAGCCGTTCGTTGCCACTTTAATCCTGATGGTGGCCGGACGTGGTATTGCACAGCTGATCACGCAAGGACAAATCGTGACCTTTGACAGCGAGTCACTGGCCCATCTGGGCAGCGGCACGCTGTGGCTGTTCCCGGTTCCGGTGTGGATCACGCTGGTGATGGTGGCGCTGGTGTGGCTGTTGACGAGAAAAACCGCGCTGGGAATGTTTATCGAAGCGGTGGGGATCAATCTGCGGGCAGCCCGTAACGCCGGGGTAAACGGCTGGCTGGTGGTAATGAGCACCTATGTGATCAGCGGTCTGTGCGCAGCAGTAGCCGGACTGATCGTCACGGCGGACATTCGCGGCGCGGATGCCAATAATGCCGGGTTATGGCTGGAGCTGGACGCGATTCTGGCGGTGGTGATTGGCGGTGCTTCGCTGATGGGCGGGCGCTTCAATTTGCTGCTGTCGCTGATTGGCGCACTGATTATTCAGGCGATGAATACCGGCATTTTGCTGTCGGGTTTTCCGCCGGAACTGAATCAGGTGGTGAAAGCCGTGGTGGTGATGGCTGTACTGTTAATCCAGTCACCGCGCTTTATTCAACTGTTTAAAAGAGGGCGCCCGCGTGTTTAAACGTCATCTGCCGTTAATGATCACGCTGCTGGTGTTTGTGGCGGGATATCTGTTCTGCCTGAGTCAGTTTCCGGGCTTCGCCTCCACCCGTGTGATTGCCAATATCCTCACTGATAATGCTTTCCTCGGTATTATCGCGGTGGGCATGACCTTCGTTATTCTCTCCGGCGGCATCGATCTGTCTGTTGGCGCGGTGATTGCTTTCACCGGTGTATTTCTGGCGAGAATGATAGGGGATTACCATCTGGATCCGTGGCTGGCGTTTGCGCTGGTGATGGTGATGGGTTCCGCATTTGGCGCAATGATGGGCTGGCTGATTGATGCGCTGAAGATCCCGGCTTTTATCATTACTCTGGCGGGGATGTTTTTCCTGCGCGGCAGCAGTTATCTGGTAGCGGAGAGTTCGATTCCGATAGATCATCCGCTGTATGAGACGTTGTCCAGTATGGCCTGGAAGATCCCCGGCGGTGGCAGGCTGAGCTTGCTGGCGGTGGTGATGCTGGTGGTGGTCGTGGTGGGGATTGTGCTGGCGCACCGCAGTCGCTTTGGTAATCAGGTATATGCGATTGGCGGCAATGCGACTTCCGCGCAGCTGATGGGAATTTCGACGCGCAGCACCACGGTGCGAATCTATATGCTGTCTTCGGCGCTGGCGACGCTGGCCGGGATTGTCTTCTCGATCTACACCTCGGCGGGTTATGCACTGGCGGGAATGGGCGTGGAGCTGGACGCGATTGCCTCAGTGGTGATCGGCGGGACGCTGCTTTCGGGGGGCGTCGGCACGGTGCTGGGGACGTTGTTTGGGGTGCTGATTCAGGGGTTGATCCAGACCTGGATTAATTTTGACGGTACGCTGAGTTCGTGGTGGACCAAGATCGCTATAGGGATTTTGCTTTTTGCCTTTATTGCGCTGCAAAGATTGCTGACGGTGATGTGGGATCGGCAGCAGAATGCGCCGGTTAAGCGGTTGCCGACATAGGGACGTGGTGGCTGGCGCTGAAGTGTCAGACGATCGCTGGAGGGGTTATCCGATGGGTGATCGCTGTAGTGTCGGGTGATAGCTGGAGGGGTTATCCGGAACACGGACACGCCGTAAATACATCCTTGTAGGCTTGAGTCGCGGGTCCCTGCGCGACACAGTCCGCTTATACGGATAACCCCACATGCTAATGGCTACACCACCCGCATCACTTTTATTCAGAAAGGGCTGTTGCTGTCGGAACTATAAATAAAATTATGCACATGCTGAATATCTCATTCGCCCCGGAAATATAATAGTTAACCGTCAAACTGCGTTTTTAGTGGTCAGGGGAAATTTCGACCATCTTAGCAATTATTCCTTTTTTCACTATTTCACTCTTAGTCGACCTCGCTTATTGTCCCGCTGAGAAAAATGGTGATAGCCAAAAAACTTTTGTTTTCATGGCTTATTGCAATAATGATATGGAGATATTATGCGTCAGTTAAATTCAATGGAAATGAAGGCAGTCAGCGGAGCTGATATGTCACAAAGTGATTTGATGGATCTGTGGGGCACCACCGACTGGTTTAAAACTGGTTACTCAGGCTATTTTAATAGCTCGCAAAATATTGTGAACGCCGTTGGTCTGGCCACTGCA
Organism: Erwinia sp. 009765445; assembly: GCF_058137865.1. Taxonomy (NCBI): domain Bacteria; kingdom Pseudomonadati; phylum Pseudomonadota; class Gammaproteobacteria; order Enterobacterales; family Erwiniaceae; genus Erwinia; species Erwinia sp. 009765445. The sequence goes on along the minus strand of NZ_JBYUWC010000002.1, from coordinate 288,014 downwards.
ACAGAAGAGAAAAGTGGCTGGTTGGGTTCGAAAATGGGTGAAGCAGGCTGGTTTATCAATGATGCCGGCGCTACGGTGAAGTGGTTTAATAACGGCATGTTTATGGCGTTTGATATTCGCTAAATAAAACAGTGTTCCTGTTACAAACCCGCCGGGCAGAAAAGGTGAAATTCTCTCTCTGCCCGGTCGGTCCTGCTTTCATTCTCTGGCCTGTACCGCGAAGCCGTAAATCGTGGCCTCTTTAACGCTGATTCAGACGGTAATAAGCCTCGTTCCAGCGCAGGGCGTCCTTAAACCCGTGCAGCGTAGTCTCTTCATCAATCACCAATACTTCAATCCCATGCATCTCACCGTACTGCCGCATATCGTCCACCGTCAGCGCCTGGCTGAACACCGTGTGGTGCGCTCCGCCGCCGAGAATCCAGGTTTCAGAGGCCGTGGTCAGTGATGGCTGGGCTTTCCACAGGGCGCGGGCAACCGGCAGTTTTGGCAGCGGTTTGGGCTGTTCGATAGCATCCACCACGTTAACCAGCAGGCGGAACCTGTCGCCCATATCAATGACGCTGGCGTTTACGGCACGCCCGGCTGGCGTGGAGAAGATCATCCTGGCCGGATCGGCTTTGCCACCGATACCCAGATACTGCACGTCAATCAGCGGGCGGGATTCCCTGGCAATGGAGGGGCAGACCTCCAGCATATGCGAACCCAGCACCAGCTCATTACCCGGTGCGAAGTGATAGGTGTAATCCTCCATAAACGAGGTGCCGCCCGGCAGGCCAGTCGCCATCACTTTGAAGATGTGCAGCAGCGCGGCAGTTTTCCAGTCACCTTCACCGGCGAAACCGTAGCCCTGCGCCATCAGACGTTGTACCGCCAGCCCGGGCAGCTGCGTCATGCCGTGCAGCGTCTGAAAGTTGGTGGTGAAGGCCATACAACCTTCGGTCTGCAGGAAGCGTTTGATCCCCAGCTCGATTTTCGCCGCATCCAGCACGTTCTGCCGCTTTTCGCCGTTGATCGCGGCAACCGGGGTGAAGTCATACAGGCTCTCGTATTCATCGACCAGCGCATTAATGTCGCCATCAGTCACGTTGTTGATCACCTCAACCAGATCGCCCACGCCCCAGCCGTTAACGGCATAGCCAAACTGGATCTGCGCGGCCACTTTGTCGCCTTCCGTTACCGCCACTTCACGCATGTTATCGCCGAAACGCGCCACTTTCAGGTTCTGGCTGGCCTGCTTCGCCGCTGCGGCCCGCATCCATTTTCCGAGTCGTTCCTGAGCGGTTTTATCCTGCCAGTGGCCAGTGATCACGCTGTGTGGCAGACGCATCCGCGCACCGATAAAACCAAACTCACGGCCGCCGTGCGCCGTCTGGTTCAGATTCATAAAGTCCATATCCATGCTGTCCCAGGGGATCTCGGCGTTGAACTGGGTATGGAACTGCAGCAGCGGTTTATTCAGGATCGACAGGCCGCCAATCCACATTTTTGCCGGTGAGAAGGTATGCAGCCAGGTGACAATACCCAGACACTCTTCGGCATGGTTGGCCAGTCGGCACAGCGCCAGCGCTTCGTCCGGACTTTTCACCAGCGGTTTCAGGGTCAGGGTGAAGGGCAGATTGCCCTCACGGTTAAGCCCGTCCACCACCTGCTGAGCATGATGTTCGACCTGACGTAACGTCTCCGCGCCATAAAGATGCTGAGTACCAATCACAAACCACACGTTAAGCGCGTTAAGCTGAGTCATACAATTCTCCTTAAATTTTGGACGGGCGCGCGGCGAACAGCGGTTCGGACGTTTCACACCACTGAAGGTAACGCAAATAAAGTTGCTGATAATTTTCGACGCGAGAGGCGTCTGGTTGCAGGGTGGTGGCAATCGGACTGGCCATTTTCTGCTGGGCGGCAGGGACATCGGCATGCACTCCGGCGGCGACGGCAGCAAAAATCGCTGCGCCCAGCGCACAGCACTCATCAGAGGCGACGATATCCAGCGGCCGGTTCATCACATCACAGCACACTTGCATGATTGCCGGGGATTTGCGGGCGATACCACCCAGCGTCAGCAGGCTTTCAACCGGGATATCCTGCTGCTCAAAACACTCCATAATGGCGCGTGCACCGAAAGCGGTGGCGGCTATAAATCCGCCGAACAGTGCCGGGGCATCGGTGCCAAGGTTCAGATCGGTGATCACGCCTTTCAGGCGCTGGTTGGCGAAAGGTGTGCGACGTCCATTGAACCAGTCCAGTACTACCGGCAGGTGATCCAGCTGCGGATCGGCAGCCCAGGCGGTAGTGAGTTCGTTAAGCAGGTTCTTCTGGATGCCTGCCAGCTCTGTCTGCAGATGAGGGTGCTGCTCTGCAGCCCTGGTCAGCGGCCAGCTCAGCAGGTGGCTGAACCACGCATACATATCACCAAACGCCGACTGTCCTGCTTCCAGCCCGATCATCTCCGGCATCACGCTGCCGTTAACCTGTCCGCAGATCCCCTTAATCGCCCGGCTGCCCACGCGGTTCTGGTCGGCAATCAGGATGTCGCAGGTCGAGGTGCCGATAACTTTAACCAGTGTGTAAGGTCCGGCACCAGCACCCACCGCGCCCATATGGCAGTCAAAAGCACCGCCGGAAAGGGTGACGCTCTCTGGCAAGCCAAGGCGGCTGGCCCATTCTGACGTGATTTTTCCGACTGGCAGATCGGCGGTCCACGTCTCTGTGAACAGTGGGAAGTCAAGATGCCGGGTCAGTATCGGATCAAGCTCGTCAAGAAATTCTGCTGTTGGCAGCCCCTGCCAGTCGGGATGCCACAGCGATTTATGCCCGGCGGCGCAGCGGCCGCGGCGAATGGCTTGTGGTGCCGTGGTGCCACTGAGCAGGGCCGGAACCCAGTCGCACAGCTCAATCCACGACACTGCTGCCTCACGCACTGCTGCATCTTCACGGCTGACGTGCAGGATTTTGGCCCAGAACCATTCCGATGAGTAAATGCCACCGATAAAGCGCGAGTAATCTTCAAACTTCCCGCTGTGACAGAGTGCGGTAATCTCCTCAGCTTCTTTAATGGCGGTGTGGTCTTTCCACAACACAAACATCGCATTGGGGTTTTCCGCAAACTCAGGACGTAGCGCCAGCACGTTGCCGTCGCGGTCGATGGGAGCAGGGGTCGATCCCGTGGAGTCCACGCCGATGCCAACCACATTCAGCCGTTGTTCAGGTGACAGTTTAGTGACAACGTCACCAATTGCCTGTTCAAAAGCATCGATATAGTCCTGTGGATGGTGACGAAACTGGTTAATGCGGCTCAGACAGAACTGGCCTGCCTGCCAGCGTGGATAGGCAACAACCTGCGTCTGCAACTCTTCTCCACTGGCACAATCGACCGCCAGTGCGCGGACTGAATCGCTGCCAAAATCCAGCCCTATAGTGATAGCACCCAACTGCATTATCTGATCTCCTGGCGGTAGGTAACTGCTGTCTTACTACCCTAAGAAGCCGCGGCCGGGGCGGTTAGGAAGCGAACGCTGTAGATATGCACTTTTCTGTCATCAGAGGCGCTTTTGTGACCGCGGTCAAATGTAATGAGTTGATTAAACTGGCTGAATATATGCACGAATCTGCTGTTATCTCAGGGTGTGATAACGCTCTCCCTTTCACGGAATTAATCCCGATACAACTAGCGCTTATCGGTGCCTTAACGGGTGTCATGGCCCGAATGAATCGTTATTACAGCCTGTTAAGCGTTCAGGCATTCCAATTGATACCGTTTACATCACACCGCCAAAAGCGGTGACTTTGCCGGAGAGCCTCATGCACAAAATTTCCCACGCGCTGGCCGCCGTTGGCCTCGCAGCCGTTATGTCACAATCGGCTATGGCGGAGACCCTGAAGCTGGGTTTCCTGGTCAAGCAGCCAGAGGAACCCTGGTTCCAGACCGAGTGGAAGTTTGCCGATAAAGCCGGTAAAGAGCTGGGTTTTGAAGTGATCAAAATTGCCGTTCCCGACGGGGAAAAAACCCTGAACGCCATTGACAGTCTGGCCGCCAGTGGGGCTAAAGGTTTTGTTATCTGCACGCCTGACCCGAAACTGGGTTCGGCTATTGAGGCCAAAGCGCGCAGCTATGACCTTAAGGTGATCGCGGTGGATGACCAGTTTGTCACCGCAAAAGGGAAGCCCATGGACACCGTGCCGCTGGTGATGATGGCGGCCACCAAAATCGGCGAGCGTCAGGGGCAGGAGCTGTATAAGGAGATGAAAAAGCGCGGATGGGAGGCGAAAGATACCGGTGTGATGGCGATCACCGCCGATGAACTGGATACCGCCCGTCGCCGCACTACCGGCTCAATGGATGCGTTGAAAGCGGCCGGTTTCCTGGCAGCGCAGATCTACAAAGTCCCGACCAAATCCAATGATATCCCTGGCGCATTCGATGCCGGTAATTCGCTGCTGGTGCAGCATCCCGGCGTGAAACACTGGCTGATCCTCGGTATGAACGACAACACCGTCCTCGGCGGCGTGCGCGCCACTGAAGGCCAGGGGTTCAAAGCACCGGATGTGATTGGTATCGGCATTAACGGCGTGGATGCGGTCAGCGAACTGTCGAAAGGTCAGCCAACCGGCTTCTATGGCTCGCTGTTGCCAAGCCCGGACGTGCATGGCTACAAGAGCACGCAAATGCTCTACAACTGGGTAACCAAAGGGACCGAACCACCGAAATTTACCGAAGTAACTGATGTGGTGCTGATTACCCGCGACAACTTCAAAACCGAGCTGGCTAAAAAAGGCCTGATGTAAAACCACAGAGGGCCGCGCATCAGGCGGCCCTAAGGTTACAGTGTCACGTATGCAGGAGGATCAATGAGCACGCAACCCCCTTATCTCAGCTTCCACGGTATCGGTAAAACCTTCCCCGGTGTCAAGGCGCTTCAGGATATCAGTTTTGACTGTGCGGCTGGCGAGGTTCACGCGCTGATGGGCGAAAACGGTGCCGGAAAATCCACGCTGCTGAAGATCCTCAGCGGCAGCTATCAGCCCAGTAGCGGCGAAATCCGCGTGAAAGGCCAGCCGGTCAGCTTCACTCACACCACCGATGCGCTGGATGCGGGGATTGCCATCATCTATCAGGAGTTGCATCTGATCCCGGAGATGTCGGTGGCTGAAAATATCTACCTTGGCCAGTTGCCGCAGCGGGCTGGTTTTGTGAATCGCTCGCTGCTGCGTTATGAAGCGGGCCAGCAGTTGCAGAACCTTGGTATGGATATCGATCCGGATACGCCGCTGAAAAACCTCTCTCTGGGGCAGTGGCAGATGGTGGAGATTGCGAAAGCTCTGGCGCGAAATGCCAAAGTGATCGCCTTTGATGAGCCAACCAGCTCGCTTTCCGCTCGTGAGATTGAGCATCTGTTCCGGGTGATCCGCCAGTTGCGTGAACAGGGAAGAGTTGTGCTGTATGTCTCACACCGTATGGAGGAGATTTTTGCCCTCAGCGATGCGATTACCGTGTTTAAAGACGGACGCTACGTGCGGACGTTCAAAGATGTCAGTCAAACCAGCCATGATCAACTGGTGCAGGCAATGGTCGGTCGCGAAATTGGCGACATCTACGGCTATTCACCGCGAAAAACGGGTGAAATCAGACTGCAGCTGAATAACGTGCAGGCTAAAGGCGTGCGGATGCCCGTTTCCCTCAGCGTGCGTGCCGGGGAAATCGTTGGGCTATTTGGCCTGGTCGGTGCCGGGCGCAGCGAGCTGATGAAAGGCCTTTTTGGCGCAACCAGACTGACCGGCGGCGAGCTGTTGCTGGATGGTGAAAAGCTGGTGGTCAGAGAGCCTGCTCATGCTATTCGTGCCGGAATTCTGCTCTGTCCGGAAGACCGTAAGGCTGATGGCATCATCCCGGTGCATTCAGTGCGCGACAACATCAATATCAGCGCCCGTCGCAACAACCTGACCGCCGGATGCCTGATTGATAATCGCTGGGAAAGCAAAAATGCTGAGTCCCATATTCATTCACTGAATATCAAAACCCCTTCGGCGGACCAGCCGATCATGAACCTGTCCGGCGGTAACCAGCAGAAAGCGATCCTCGGACGCTGGCTTTCGGAAGAGATGAAAGTGATCCTGCTGGATGAGCCGACCCGCGGCATTGATGTGGGAGCGAAGCATGAAATCTATAACCTGATTTATGCGCTGGCGGATAGGGGCATCGCGGTGCTGTTCGCCTCCAGCGACCTGCCCGAAGTCATGGGGCTGGCCGACCGTATCCTGGTGATGCGCGAAGGGGAAATCGCCGGTGAGCTGAGCCATTCTGAAGCCACTGAAGCGCTAACCCTGAGCCTGGCTATGCCAAAAACCACCCAAAAAACTGCCGCTGTGGCCTGATCTGAAGGAGATCTCTGATGTCATCTTCCACCACTTCCTCCGCGACGCCACCGGTACGCTCTCAGCGCGTTAACCTGGGCCGCATCTGGGATAACTTCGGCATGCTGGTCGTGTTTGCCGTGCTGTTTATTTGCTGCACCTTGTTTGTGCCGAACTTTGGCTCGCTGATCAATATGAAGGGGCTTGGACTGGCGATGTCGATGTCCGGCATGGTGGCCTGCGGCATGCTGTTCTGCCTGGCCTCAGGCGATTTCGATCTTTCCGTCGCTTCAGTAATTGCCTGCGCCGGGGTCACCACCGCAGTGGTGATCAATATGACCGAAAGCTTGTGGATTGGCATCGCTGCCGGTCTGCTGCTCGGTGTGGCCTGCGGCTTTATCAACGGCTTTGTGATTGCGAAGCTGAAGATCAATGCACTGATCACCACGCTGGCAACGATGCAAATTGTACGCGGCCTGGCCTATATTTTTTCCGACGGTAAGGCGGTGGGTATTGAAGATGAACGCTTTTTTGCGCTGGGATATGCCAACTGGCTTGGCGTACCTGCGCCGGTCTGGCTGACCATCGGCACCATGGTGATTTTTGGCTTCCTGCTGAATAAAACCACGTTTGGCCGCAACACGCTGGCGATTGGTGGCAATGAAGAAGCGGCAAGACTGGCAGGCGTGCCGGTGGTGCGTACCCGCATCATTATCTTTATTCTCTCCGGGCTGGTTTCGGCCGCCGCGGGTATTATCCTCGCCTCACGCATGACCAGCGGACAGCCCATGACTTCGCTGGGCTATGAGCTGATTGTTATCTCAGCCTGCGTGCTGGGTGGCGTGTCGCTGAAGGGCGGCATCGGCAAAATTTCCTACGTGGTGGCCGGGGTGCTGATCCTTGGTACGGTTGAGAATGCGATGAATCTTCTCAATATCTCGCCGTTCTCACAGTACGTGGTGCGCGGTCTGATACTGTTAGCTGCGGTGATTTTCGACCGCTACAAACAGAAAGCCAAAACGGCCTGAGGAGGCGTCATGTATCATCGTTTAGCCCCGGTGGCGCAATCAAACCCGCTGCTACCCGGCTATCCCTTTAATGCCTGGCTGGTGGCCGGACTGACGCCGATTAACGCGGGTGATCCTCTCGATTTTTTTATTGACCGGCCTCAGGGCATGAAGGGCTATATCATTAACCTGACTACCAAAGGACGCGGTCAGGTGTTCAGCGGCGAGGACGCTTTCGACTGTGAACCCGGCGACCTGCTGCTGTTCCGGCCAAAAACGCCGCATTACTATGGTCGATCGCCGGGAAGCGACAGCTGGCACCATCGCTGGATCTACTTCCGCCCGCGAGCCTACTGGAGCGACTGGCTGGTGTGGCAGGATGAAACCCGCAGCGTCGGGCGGCTCAGGTTGCCGGAACCGCTGCGCGGGGAATTCGAAAGGTTGTTCGCCAATATTGAGCAGACTCACACTTCAGGGCGACGCTTTGCCGAAGAGCTGGCGATGAATCTGCTGGAGCGGTTGTTGTTGCGGGCGGTGGAAGAAGATCCGCGCAGCCATCAGCAAATCCGCGATCCGCGGGTAATTGAGGCCTGCCAGTTTGTCACCAGTAATCTGGCCGGGGAACTGAAAATCGACGAGGTAGCCAACCACGTCTGCCTTTCTCCTTCGCGGCTGGCCCACCTGTTCCGCGAGCAGATGGGCGTGAATCTACTGCGCTGGCGTGAGGATCAGCGGGTGATCCGCGCCAAGATGCTGCTGCAGAATACTCAGGAACCGATCGCCACCGTGGGTCGCATTGTCGGCTACGACGATCAGCTCTATTTCTCCCGTGTGTTTCGTAAAAGGGTTGGCGTCAGTCCCAGCGACTTCCGCCGCCGCTCGCATGATGCGCATGATGCGCTGGTCGCCCAGGAGACCTGGGATTTGCCCAGAAGTGCCAACCAGTAACAATCCTCCCCTAAATAATTCGAGTTTCAGGCAGGCGGCCAGCGAGCAAATCCCCAGGATCTTACTCTGGTAAGTGACTGGAGGTGTGCTCGTGCAGCCAACGCACATGCAACTCGAAGTATGACGGGGAAACAATTAAGGTAATTCCCGCTTGTTCTTACCCGGATGATGGTCTTAAATCATCAGGGTCAGAGACAAGAGGAATGCAAATGAGCGACAAAATTCGTGTAGGGCTGGTCGGTTACGGCTTCGCCAGCAAGACCTTCCATGCCCCGTTAATCGCGGGCACCGCCGGGATGGAACTGGCGGTTGTCTCCAGCAGCGATGCCGGCAAAGTCCATGCCGACTGGCCAACCACTCAGGTAGTGTCGGACCCACAGGCGCTGTTTGATGACCCTTCGCTGCAGCTGATCGTAATTCCGACGCCGAATGACACCCATTTCCCGCTGGCGAAAGCCGCGCTGAATGCCGGTAAGCACGTGGTGGTTGATAAGCCTTTCACCGTGACCCTTTCGCAGGCCCGTGAACTGGATGCGCTGGCAAAAGCCAAAGGGCTGCTGCTGTCAGTGTTCCATAACCGCCGCTGGGACAGTGATTTCCTGACGCTGAAAACATTGCTGGCGCAGGGCACGCTGGGTGAAGTGCGTTATTTCGAATCGCATTTTGACCGATTTCGTCCGGAAGTACGTAACCGCTGGCGCGAGCAGAAGGGTGCAGGTAGCGGCATCTGGTACGATCTGGGGCCGCACGTGATTGACCAGGCTTTGCAGCTGTTCGGTTCGCCAGTGGCGATTAACGTTGATATGGCTGAACTGCGTCCGGGTGCCCAGACCACGGATTACTTCCATGCCGTGCTGACCTATCCTCAGCGCCGTGTGGTGCTGCACGCCAGCATGCTGGTGGCTGCAGAATCTGCCCGTTACCAGGTTCACGGCACCAAAGGCAGCTACGTGAAGTACGGTCTTGACCCGCAGGAAGATAACCTTAAAGCGGGTGCCCGCCCGCCGCAGGAAGACTGGGGTTACGATATGCGCGATGGCGTGGTGACGTTAGCTAACGGCGATCTGATGGCAGAAGAGACGCTGCTGACCACGCCTGGCAACTATCCTGCTTATTACGCCGGTATCCGCGATGCAATAAATGGTGATGGTAACAATCCGGTAACGGCGGAAGAGGCAATTCAGGTGATGGAGCTGATTGAACTGGGCCTGCAGTCTGCGGAAAAACGCCAGACGCTGTCGCTGAAATAACTTTTTCTTCCCTGATAATTAAAAAAGAACGGCATCTGATGTCGTTCTTTTTTTTCATTTACTCAATATCCCTCTTGAAATAAATATTTATTCACTTACTCCTGTTTTTTTCCGTTTATCTCCTGATAGTGGGCGTCCCCGAAGACGCCCGTAAATTCAGGCTGCCACTTTGGCGCGAATAGCCTGTTTCTCTGTTTCGCTTAAAAACGCAATCTTCAGGCCGTTCTCCTGCGCGGTACGGATCTGCTCCCGGCTCAGTCCTGCCGCAGGTGCAGCCACCTGATATTCATGCGCCAGCTCAATGCCCTGAACCGCCGGGTCATCGGTGTTGATGGTTGCCAGAATGCCGTGGTCAAGGAACGTCACCAGTGGATGATGTGCCAGTGAAGAGACGGTACTGGTCTGGATGTTGGAAGTCAGGCAGGATTCCACGCCAATCTGGTGTGCCGCGAGGAAATCCATCAGTGCCGGATCTTCCACCGCCTTCACGCCATGCCCGATACGCTCGGCACCCAGCTCGCGGATAGCCTGCCAGATGCTCTCCGGACCTGCTGCTTCGCCAGCATGAACGGTAATGCGGAATCCGGCATCACGCGCGCGGTTGAAATGGCTGAGGAACTGGCTGCCCGGAAAGCCCAACTCGTCTCCGGCCAGGTCGAGGGCAGTGATGCCGTCGCGATGGGCCAGTAAACCTTCCAGCTCGCGCAGACAGGCTTCCTCGCCAAAGGTCCGGCTCATGATACCTGTCAGCCGCACCTCAATATCATGCTGCTGGCAACCGGCGCGGATCCCGTCGATGACCGCCTCCACCACGCCAGCAACCGGCAGGTTATGGGTCATAGCCATATAGCCGGGAGAGAAACGCAACTCCGCGTAGTGAATACCCGCGCGGGCGGCATCCTCCACGTTTTCCATCGCCACGCGACGGCAGGCATCCAGCGAGCCCAGCACCTTCACGCCCCAGTCCAGCTTCTGCAGGAAGCTGACCAGGTCCGGCTCGTTGCTGGTTACCTGCACGTGCGGGCGTAACGTCTCCAGCGTGGAGGCGGGTAGGGTCAGGTTAAACTCGCGGCCTAAATCAAGAATGGTTTGTGCACGAATATTGCCATCAAGGTGGCGATGAATGTCGGTGAGGGGAAGCTGGCTGTCGATCATGTGAGTGCACTCTGTTGTTAACCGTAAAGTGCAGAACAGTATAAAAACATTTTGCGCAACTCCGCCAGCGAATTGCGCAATCCCTTTTTTAACTGCCGATTATTTGAGCCTGGCTGAGTGGCAGCGCGCAATTCCGGCAATCAAGCGGTCCAGCCCGTCATCCACTTTACTGCGCGGGCAGCCGACGTTCAGCCGGAGATATCCCTGACCTTCAGGGCCGTAGGTATAACCGGGCATGATCGCCACCTTTTGCTGTTCTATCAGCTCTTTTTGCAGCTGATGCTCATCGATCGCCAACGGATTCAGATCGATCCACGCCAGGTAGGTGGCCTGCGGAGGCTGCCATTTGAGTTCAGGGAAAGCCTCATTCAACCGTCGGGCCACATGCTGCAGGTTGTCGCGGAGGTAATCACGCAGCGCATCCAGCCAGTGGCTGCCGTGGCGATAAGCCGCAATATGCGCGGCCACGGCCAGCACGGCAGGAGATGAGAGACCATCGGCATTCTTCAGCGCCTGAAACCAGGCCGCGCGGTCCTGTTCATCGCTGATAAAGCCATAAGCGCCGGTCAGAGCCGGAATGTTGAAGCTCTTTGAAGCTGAGGTGAACAGCGCCCAGCGTCCGCTCGCCACTTCTGACCAGGGAAGATGCTGCGCCTCTCCCGTCACCATATCCATATGGATTTCGTCGCTGATCACCCGAACGTTGTGCCGCTGGCACAGCGCAGACATCTGCTCCAGCTCCTGGCGCTGCCAGACTTTGCCGGTCGGATTATGCGGGCTGCACAGCAGCAGCACTTTGCAATCATCACGCGCCAGCAGCGTTTCCAGCTCTGCCATATCACATTGCCACTCAGCATTCACACGACGCAGCGGCAGAGCCAGCACGTTGCGCTGATTTCCTTCAATCGCTTTGTAAAACGCATCGTAGGCGGGAGTGTGGATCACCACGCCATCACCCGGCTGTGACCAGTGGCGGATCATTTGCGCCACCATGTAGATCACTGACGGACCATAAACGATCTGCTCTGGTCTGGCAGTAACCTCAAAACGCATCTGATACCAGTGAGTAATGGAGGAGAGAAAATCATCGTGCTGCCAGCGGCTGTAACCCAGCACGCCATGCGCCACTCGTTTGTGCAACTCGGCGGTAATGCAGGGCGCGGTGGCGAAATCCATATCGGAGATGGTGAAAGGCAGCAGATCGTCGCGGCCAAAACGGTCGGCCACAAAGTCCCACTGGGTACACCAGCTGCCGTGGCGGTCGATTACGCGGTCAAAATCAGACATAACATCCTCAAATAAAACGGCGCCGTGAAGGCGCCGGTTTCAGTCAGACCAGTGCGTCAGGCCTTTTGCTTACGCTCAGGCTGGTTTATTCCTTTGCTCTTGCCTGGTCAGACCGGGGCAGGCTGCATCAGGCTGGCCATTTCATCTTTCACCGACTGCACCTGCGGGCCAATCACCACCTGCAGACTGTGCTGGTTAAGATGCACCACGCCGATCACGCGGTTGGCCTTTAATGCGGCGTCGTCCACCAGGCTCATATCTTTCACCTGCAGACGCAGACGTGTCAGGCAGTTATCCAGTGAGGTGATATTCTCCATGCCACCCAGAGCCGCAAGGATCGCAGGGGTGTTGTAGCCTGATTTTCCGGCCACGGCGCTGGAGAAGTTTTTCTCCATGCTTGTGGTGTTATCAATATCACGCCCTGGCGTTTTGATATTGAAGCGGGTGATAGCGAAGCGGAAAATCAGGTAGTAACCGGCAAACCAGATCGCTGCCACCACCGGCACATAATACCATTTGGTCGACAGGCCATGCAGAATACCAAACACCACGAAGTCGATAACGTTGCCGTCGGTATTACCAATGGTCACGCCCAGCACCGCCATTACGGTGAAGCCCAAACCGGTCAGCAGCGCGTGGATCACATACAGCACTGGCGCGACGAACAGGAACAGGAATTCAATCGGTTCGGTGGTGCCGCCAACCACGCAGGCCACCACGCCGGAGATCAGCAGACCTTTAATTTTGTGGCGGTTTTCTGGACGTGCACAGTGATACATCGCCAGCGCCGCACCCGGCAGGCCGCCGAGGAAGGCAGGCATTTTACCCTGCGAAAGGAAGCGGGTGGCGCTTTCAGAGAAGCCGCTGGTGGTCGGACAGGAGAGCTGCGCCTGGAAGATGGTCAGCGCACCGCTGACGCTGTGTCCGCAGACGTCCAGGGTGCCGCCCGCATCGGTAAAGCGGATAATCGCCACCAGAATATGCTGCAGGCCAAACGGCAGCAGCAGACGTTCGCCGGTACCAAAAATCATCGGTCCAAACTCACCCGCGCCGTTAATCACCCAGCCCAGGCCGGTGATGGCTGCCGCAAATGCAGGCCAGATCAACGGAATAACCAGGCCGACCAGACCCATGACCAGAGTGGTGATAATCGGGACAAAACGTGTGCCACCGAAGAATGCCAGCGCATCTGGCAGGCGGATGGTGTGAAAACGTTCATGCAGATAAAAAACGATAATACCGACGATCACCGCCCCCAGAATACCGGTATCAATTGACTGAATGCCGATGATGTTCTGGATGTTATTGGCTTTCAGAACAGTCGCGTCGGTGGTTGGCAGAATGCCTTTGGCATTCAGCCAGAAGTTTACTGCCAGGTTCATCACCGCAAATCCGACGAAACCGGAGAAGGCAGCCACGCCTTTGTTCTCACGCGCCATCCCCAACGGAATGGCAATGGCGAACATCACCGGCAGATAAGTGAAGGCAAAAGAGCCGACTTTGCTCATCCAGGTGAAGATCAGCTGCAGAACCGGATTGCCGAGGAACGGGATCAGGGTAATGACGTCGTGGCTGCTCAGCGAACTGCCAATGCCCAACATAATGCCGCAAAAAGAGAGCAGGGCGACGGGCAACATAAAGGTCTTTCCAAGGCTCTGGAAAAATTCCCAGAGCGTGATTTTTTGTTTAACAGGGGTGGCCGACATAGATGCTCCTGGCTTAAAAAAAGCTCAGCCTCTGCTGAGATAAAAAAATGATAAAACGTTTTACCGAACATTAATGAGCGTCAAATCACAGTATTTCGCGTTACTCAGGTTTTATTTGCCTTACTGGAGGTGTAACGTTTTACCTCTGTATTTTCGCTGCGCTGTGCGCTTTTTTTGCCCGGCCTGAATCGGTTAACTATGTCGCTGAAAAAAATCACTATCAATGATGTTGCCGCCGAAGCCGGTGTCTCTGTCACCACGGTTTCGTTGGTCCTTTCCGGAAAAGGCCGTATTTCGCCAGCCACGGCGGACCGTGTTAATCAGGCTATCGAAACACTGGGGTTTGTGCGTAACCGTTCTGCAGCAATGTTGCGGGGAGGAGGCAGTGGCGTGGTCGGCCTGATTGTGCGGGATATCTGCCATCCCTTCTATGCCGAGATGACGGCAGGGCTGAGCGAAGGGCTGGAAAAAAATGACAAGGTGCTGTTCCTGACGCAGAGCGGCAGCCGGGGGCAGAACATCGATCGCTGCTTCGATTCGCTGGTGGCGCAGGGCGTGGAAGGCATTGTGCTGGGCGGTGGCGCAGAAAATGCTTCGCATCTGGTGGAGAAAGCCCGGGAGCAGGGGATTGCGCTGATCTGCGCGTCACGCGCCAGTAGCCTGGATGAAACTGACTCCATCCGTCCGGATAATCTGCATGCGGCGAAGATGGCAACCGAATATCTGATCAAGCGCGGGCATCACTGTATCGCCTGGCTGGGCGGTTCGGGGTCCTCGCTGACCCGCGCTGAACGCATCGGGGGCTATTGCGCCACGCTGCTGCAGTACGGACTGCCATTTCGCAGCGAATGGATCGTGGAGTGTGGACGCCATCAGCGAGATGTTGCGGACATCACGGAGCAGCTGATCCATCATCATCCCACCATTACCGCCATTCTCTGCCATAACGCCCCGGTCGCGCTGGGCTGTTACTTCGGCCTGCAGCATACCGGCAGAACCATCGGCAAAGGCGCGGTGGACAGCTATTATGGTCAGCAGATGGCGCTGGTAGGATTTGGCGACACGCCGGAAGCGGAGCTGACCGATCCCCCACTGACTTTTATCACCAGCTCGGCGCGGGAAATCGGCCGCAGCGCGGCGGTGCGTTTAATACAAAGAATGGCCCTGCCAGAAGGCGCGGTGCAAAACGTGATCCTGCCTCCGGTGCTTATTGAACGCGGGTCGGCATAAAGAAGGGCGCATAATTTGCGGCTGGGTATCACGGCATTACGATGTCGTGAAATCCAGAGTACTGATCAGCGACTTTTTTTATAACAGACACCATCTGTCCGAACCAAAATCCTTTAACGTGAGTTTTCGTGCCACTGAGCATAATAAGTTTAAAAATTCAAAACCAACAATGAATTAGCATTCAAACATGCGTTTTCGTTCCATTGGCCCTCAACACCATAAACAGATTGGTTTGATACCCGTTTAGCTATCCACCACAGCACGTCAGTATTGGGCGTGGCATAGGAAATATCTGTCCATGTGGGGCTTTGCCTTTTTTAATTGATTGCAGAAAGTGGTGCATACCCTCAGTGCCGGACTGGGGCGTTGCCTGGATGGCAGTCGAACTGATGGATTTAGTGACCGACATCATCTGGTGCCGGGAGTGCTTTTTCAGCAGGGAAGACAATTATCTGGTCGTTATCTGGAAAGTTACTGATTCATTACCTCAGTAAGTACGCAGGAAACAGCCCGCCGGGCTTCTTCAAGCACAGCAGCCACTCTGCTGACCCGGGATATCCCCGCTCGCCTGGCGAGCAGGACTTCAACCGGCGGCGACAACCAGTCAGGAAGAACCTGCACCAGCCCTCCTTCAGCAATATCCCTGCGCACCAGAAAGTCAGGTGCCTCAGTTACGCCGTGGCCGAGACGGGTGAGGCGCAGCAGCATATCAAAGTCCGGAATGGCGAACCGGACTTCACGATCCAGCACAACTTCCTGCTCTCTGTCCCGCTTTTTCTGCAACCGCCATCCTGCATGTGTTGACCGGCCAGAAAAGGCCAGCAGGGGGACATTGTTCAGCTCTCCGACCGATGTTATTTGTGCGGCCGGATGAGTGGGCGCACAGACCAGAATGCGGGAAAAGGATCCTATGTTGCTCGCGACCAGCGCATCATCGCGGATATTGCCTACCCGGATAGCAAAATCGAGAGCCGGATCCTGAAGATCGTCGAGATCATAGCCGGGTACGACTATCAGGGAAATCTCCGGATAGCGCTCTCCGAGTGCCGGAACCAGATACTCGAGCACCGCAGCTCCCAACGGCGGTGAAACCGCCATTCTCACTGTTCCGCGCGGTGCGGAAATCGTCAGAGTTGTCTCCTCCAGAAGCCGGTCTGCCTCAGCCAGTAATGACTGAATGCGCGGCAAAACCTGTTCGCCTTCCCGGGTCAGAGCAACCCGGCGGGAGCTTCGTTCCAGCAGGCGTGCACCCAACCGTTGCTCAAGACGGGTGATTTGCAGCGAAACCGTCGATTTGGAAATACCGAGCGCCTGTGCGGCAGCAGTGATACCGCCATAACGCACCACACAGGCAAAAGCCTGCAGTTCGTAGAAGTCGATTGTTTTAAAATGAGTAACCATGCGTTCGATGTTAGGTGATTGTTCGGTTATTCGCAACGGAGTTAGTCTGGTGCTCCTGAAAACAACCGCAGAGTGAATAATGAAAATACTGATAACAGGTGCCAGCGGGGCTTTTGGTGCGTTGACCGCACGGGCATTGTTAGCCAAAGGTCATCAGCTGGTGGCTACGATGCGCGATGCAGAAGGTCGCAATGCGGGTGAGGCAAACGCTTTACGCGCCGCAGGGGCTACGGTAATCGAAATTGATCTGACAGATGATCAAAGCGTGGAATTGGGGACCAAAGCGGCGATCAATACTTTGGGAGGACTCGATGTGCTGGCCAACGTGGCAGGAACCGGCACTCACGGCCTGAGTGAAGGCTTTACAGCCGATCAGATGCTGGGTCTGTTCGATATTAACGTCGTCGGCGTCCACCGTATGATGCGTGCTGCTCTGCCAACCCTGCGCGAAAAAGGCACCGGTCTGGTGATTAACGTGTCCAGCCTGTTGGGACGCCTGTCGATGCCATTTTATGGCCCTTACAGCGCGACTAAATATGCACTGGAGACGCTGAGTGATACTTATCGCGTGGAGTTGTCGCAGTCCGGGATTGATGTTGTGCTGGTGGAACCGGGCGGCTTTAAAACCTCCTGGATCGGCAATCTGATTCATCCTGAAGACAGTGACCGCCTGAAACAGTATGGTGATCTCGCCAGTGCTGCTGCGCAGGCGCTGGAGAGCTATCAGGCCTTTCTTGAAACCCGACCGGAGCAGGATCCAGCCAGGGTCGTTGATGCCATTGTTAATCTGATTCATACGCCAGCTGGCGAACGCCCAAACAGAACCGTGGTCGATTTTCTGGGGATGGCGGAGCCGGTGAGCATGATGAACGAGAAGCTTGAGCAGGTCACTGCCGGGATTTATCAGGCGTTTGGTACGGAAGGTTTGTTAAAGCTCAAAGTGTAGTGAAAAAAGATTAAAGCTGGAATATGCCCCCGTGAACCGGGGGCATAGAGCGATGAGTGTTATTGCGGCATCCCGGCAGGTGCCACTCCACCGCCCAGCATATAGCGCGCAAGGAACTGGTCGAGAGGCATTTTCTCACCGTTCATCGTCACCTGGCCGGTAGCATACTGCAGGCTGGTGATGATGTTGTTATCCTGCTGCGTAGTCAGCTTGAACATCTGGCCCATCGCCGCCACGCCTTTGACCTGCTGATCCGCCAGTCTGGCCGCATCTTCCTGCTTATAGCCTTCGGCCATTGCCACGTGGGTCATCAGCTCGGTCGCCATATCCATTGAAATGGTCAGCTTGCCGTCCAGCGTTTTCAGCACGTTATCCACCGCCTGGGTGATGTTCTGTGGCTGAGGCGCGCCGGTTGCCGGATCTTTGAAGTGCACTGAGAGGTTGAAGCTGCTCTCGCCCTTGTCATTTTTCCAGCTCAGCGGCGCGATGTTCACTACCGGGTCGCCTTTCAGCAGCAGCGGCAGGTTCGCGCTGAGTACCTGACTCATGCGCTGCTGATACAGCTCCGGATTATCGCTTACTCCCGGCTCATTCAACAGCGACTGCACCTGACGGTTATAGTTTTCAGAGAAGGCTTTCATGCCGTTGGCATCGAACTGCGACAGTTTGATCGCCAGCTTGCCCTGACCGAAGTCCTGATTCTGGATCTTCAGCGAATCCAGTGCGTAATCGATGGTGCCGGAAATCAGGCTCTTTTCAGAACTGAAAGAGGATTTCCCGTTCAGGCCCTGCGCGGTAAACGCCTCCTGGCCATTAACGGCCGCGGTCAGCTTCTGCAGGTTAATGCTCTGATCGCCGATGCGCATTCCTTCCGGACTGAGGTGGGTGTTGGCATTCAGCTTCAGGCCGTTGGCGGTGAACAGAACCGGCATATCCAACTGATTTTTGGTGGTCAGCGCCAGGCTGTCCAGGTCACCGCTGAAATCGACCTTGTCGCCTTTGTCATCAGCGCTGACGTTCAGTTTGCCCCCGTTGGAAGCGAAACGCTCGCCGGTTTGGGCATTGTTGTAATCCACCGGCAACAGGGTGATGTCTGAAGCAGTTGCACCGCCGTAGCCAATGCGGGTATCAGCCTGGATCACAGATTTTCCCTGAGCCATTTCAAACAGCTTCTTCACCGCATCGGTATTTTCCAGCTGGGTATGTACGGAAGCCATACTTGGGATCAGGTTGAATTTTTTCAACTGGGCAAACGGGAAGGGACCATGATCGATCTTCTCATCAAACACAATGCTCTGTCCCGGTTTGATCACCGAGTTATCTTCAGTTTGCGAGCTGGACTGCAACACAATGCGGGCGGTACTGCTGAACACGCCGCGCTGGAAATCCTGGTAGCTCAGCTGCAGGCGGCTTTCTGGCGCCATGTTGTTCATCTGGGCATTAGCGTTCTGCACCAGCTGATCCATATTCTTTTCCAGTTGTTTGCCGGTGAACCATGCGGCTCCGGTCCAAATCACGCCAAGGGCAACAACCACGCCGACAGCTATCTTGGTTTTCTTCATCTGTAAAGTCGTCCTTATCAGTCACTGGCGCCGGCAATTCCTTCCTGCTGGCAAAAGCCCGGCGAAGTAAAAAACGCCATAAAGGCGTTTTTGTTTAATAACTTAAATCATAATAGCAACTGTGGCTTATCACGTCAGCCGCAATCGCTCAGATCGTTGTAAACCCGTGCCACGCGACCCGTGCCGGCCAGGGTTACAGGTGACTGATCTGCCGGGATAAAACAGGATTCGCCTGGCTTCAGCGTCAGATGGCTGTCGCCCTGACCAATCACCACCTGGCCTTCAACGCAGAACAGGATAGCGGCACTTTGCTGGCTGACGGCCTGCGGTATGGCACCGAGCTGATGCAGTGAGAAAGCAAAATCCTCTACCGGCACCGGGAAGCTGAGCGTTTCACCCTGATGCATCGGCTGAGTGAGCAGGCTGGCGTAAGGTTTTGCTTCAAACTTCAGGTTAGCCATCAGCTCCGGAATATCGATGTATTTCGGCGTCAGGCCTGCGCGCAGCACGTTATCAGAGTTCGCCATCACTTCCAGTGCCACCCCTTTCAGGTAGGCATGAGGCGTTTCGGCGAACAGGAACATCGCTTCACCCGGCTGCAGCTCAATCACATTCAGCAGCAGCGGCGAGAATAGGCCGCTGTCTTCCGGGTAGAACTCAGCAATCAGCTGCACGGTATCCCACGGTTCGCCATGCTGGCTGTGCAGGGCAGCTTTCAGGATATCCAGCGCCAGGCTTTTCTCTTCGCCCTGCATGGAAAGCAGGGAGGAGAACAGTTGAGAAAGGCTACTCATCTCAGGAGATTTCAGAAAATGGGCAATGGCCGGATGCGCACCGGCTACCGGCTGCAGCAGCGAAACGATTTCATGCAGCTCGCGGAAACCGTTGATCGCGCGGAACGGCGTCAGGGCAAACACCAGCTCAGGTTTGTGGTTGGCATCCTTATAGTTACGCTCAGCAGCGGAAAGTGGAATGCCTGCTGCGTTCTCTTTAGCAAAGCCAATTTCAGCGGCTGATTTGCTGGGGTGCACCTGGATGGAGAGCGGCTGATCGGCGCACAGGACTTTGAACAGGAACGGCAACTCGCCAAACTTAGTCGCCACTGCTTTACCGAGCAAACGGTCTTTATCCTGTTCAATTACGTCCCGCAATGAGTGCTTCTGTCCATCAACTTCTATAAAGGAAGGACTTTTAGGGTGCGCGCCCATCCACAGCTCGGCCATTGGCTGCTGGGCAGGGTTGGCAATACCATAAAGCTCGGTCAGGGCCTGGCGGCTGCCCCATGCATAATTTTGCAGCGAATTGATTAATTTTTGCATGTTCACTCACAGATAATCCGGTTATCACTCTGCGTATTAAAGCAGAAAACCGCGCCAAAAAGACAATCTTCAGTGCAGGAAGGACGAATGAGTCGCATAATGTTAAATTATTGTATGCCAAACTACGGCCCGTGCTTTACGCCCGCAGGGGCGAATAGAGGGGCTTTATTCATATAATTACCAGAGGAGACACTCATGGCCGCGAATCGCATTGAAAAAGACTCAATGGGCCCCATCGATGTACCTGCAGATAAACTCTGGGGCGCACAGACTCAGCGCTCACTGGAACACTTCCGTATCTCCACAGAAAAAATGCCCGTCGAACTGGTTCACGCGCTGGCGCTGACCAAACGCGCTGCGGCAAAAGTTAACAATGATTTAAAATTGCTGCCGGACGAGCGGGCTCAGGCGATTATTAAAGCCGCCGATGAGGTGCTGGATAATCGGCACGGCAGCGAGTTTCCGCTGGCTATCTGGCAGACCGGTTCCGGCACTCAGACCAACATGAATATGAATGAAGTGCTCGCCAACCGTGCCAGCGAACTGCTTGGCGGCGAGCGCGGTATGTCCCGCCTGGTTCACCCAAATGACGATGTGAACAAAAGCCAGAGCTCCAATGACGTCTTCCCGACGGCGATGCACGTTGCCGCGGTGATTGCTGTGAGGGAACATCTGCTGCCTCAGCTTAAGGTGCTGCAGAAAACCCTTAACGACAAGGCTGAGGCTTTTAAAGACATCGTTAAAATTGGCCGCACGCATTTGCAGGATGCCACACCGCTGACGCTGGGGCAGGAGATTTCCGGCTGGGTGGCGATGTTGAACCATAACCTGAAGCATATTGAGCAAAGTATTCCGCACGTGGCTGAGCTGGCGCTGGGTGGCACGGCGGTGGGGACCGGGCTGAATACCCATCCGGAATATGCCGTGCGCGTGGCAAAAGAGCTGGCAGAACTGACCAGCCAGCCTTTTGTGACTTCACCCAACAAGTTTGAAGCGCTTGCCACCTGTGATGCGCTGGTGCATGCTCATGGCTCGCTGAAAGGACTGGCTGCTTCATTAATGAAAATTGCTAACGACGTGCGCTGGTTATCTTCCGGTCCACGTTGTGGAATAGGCGAAATATCAATACCGGAAAACGAGCCGGGCAGTTCGATTATGCCGGGCAAAGTAAATCCGACTCAGTGTGAAGCGATGACCATGCTGTGCTGCCAGGTGATGGGCAATGATGTGGCGGTGAATATGGGAGGGGCTTCCGGTAACTTTGAGCTGAACGTTTACCGTCCGATGATCATCCACAATTTCCTGCAATCGGTACGCATGCTGGCCGATGGCATGGACAGCTTTAATCACCACTGCGCGGTCGGAATCGAACCGAATCACGACCGGATTTCGCAGTTGCTTAATGAATCGCTGATGCTGGTTACGGCGTTAAATACCCATATCGGCTACGATAAAGCGGCCGAAATAGCTAAAAAAGCACACAAAGAGGGCCTGACGCTTAAAGGGTCGGCGCTGAAGCTGGGTTATCTGACGGAAGAAGAGTTTGATGCCTGGGTTCGTCCGGAAGATATGGTCGGCAGTATGAAATCATAATCCTCCGGGTTCCGGCAGAGCGGAAAATATTCCGCTCTTTTTTTTGCCTGCCGCCTGGCTTTTATCTGCATCCGGGGAGTCTGTTGCTATAAAGGTGTAGCCGCGGGATCACCGGATAAAGGGTTTCCGCCTGCGGTTTGAAACGATGAGTAACATTAGCAGCATCATAATTTAATAACTCACCCAATTTGGGGAGCTGACCGGCATCGGCACACAGCACCAGCAGGGGGGAAGGACAGGCGAGCTGAGTTTGCTTCTGCTGTTGTTTATTCCATACTCTGGCCACTGGCTGAACCTTAACCGGACGCTTAATCTTCAGTCGCGCCTTCGCCGGCAAAGAATTAAGGACGGCTATCTCACTGTCTAATTTTTCAGCCCACTGTTCACGCGACCAGGGAGCCATAGCGCGGCCGGACTGCACACTTTTTTTTAGTTTATCGAGGATCGAATCCCGGGTGACATTCTTAATAATATGCTTATTCGCCCAGCCGAATCGTACCGAGTCAACCCCTTCCACCAGTGTTATTGTCCTGTAGGCATTCAGCGTTATAAGCCCGCGAAGGTGCTGGTGCACAAATTCAAATCTTTCTTCACTGGAGACACCGGAATCAACGGTTATTATCTGTTCCAGCCTTGCTTTCAGCGTATTAATCGTGTCGATTTGCTGTTTCAGCAGGTTGGCTTCATCCGCACTGGCTTCTACACAAATCGCGCCGGGAAGGCGAACCGCGGATTTAGTGCTCAGGGTTTCAGACTGGTGTTGCATAAAAAGACGGCTGTAATGAGTTAGTGCCATTTGTAACGCCGGTTGTGCCAGATGCTGCACGACTTTTATTTCATTTAGTGGCTCGTGCTCCTGGCCTTTTTTTATTGGGGGAAGCTCAAACACCCGGGCTGCCAGCAGGCGCTGCTGTGGAAGCTGGTAGGTAAAAGAGGCGAGGGCAGCTTCCAGTCTGGCCACGCAGCGGTGCAGTTCATCAACAGCATCATATCGGCTCATAGCGACTCTCTTAGTTACAACATGCTCATAAGGGTAGCAGAAGCGGAAATAATTTTCAGCGTCAACAACTGGGTAGAAGAAATTATATGACAGGTAGAAGAACGGTATAAAGAAGAGAAGAGAGAGAGGAAAGAAGAAGCCACGCCGGGGTTAACCAGCGTGGTGGAAGATTAGATCAGGAAATCTTCAAGTTTCTTACCAGCATCCAGCGCCTGCTTAATCACAGCCGGGGTACGACCCTGGCCGGTCCAGGATTTGGTTTCGCCATTTTCGTCAGTGTACTGGTATTTAGCCGGACGTGGAGCACGCTTAGCACGAGATTTGCCGGAAGTATTTTCAGCAGAAGTCAGTTCGCTTAAATCAATGCCGTCGTCCAGCAGCATCTGACGGTATTTTGCCAGTTTCTCTTCTTTTTCCTTGATTTCAGAAGCGATAGCCGCTTCTGCATCACGGCGTTCGTTGACAACCGCTTCGAGTTTTTCCAGCATCTCTTCAAGTTCAGTTAAAGAAACTTCACGAGCCTGTGCACGAAGGGTTCGAATGTTATTTAATACTTTCAGAGTTTCGCTCATAAAGGAATCCGTAGCGTTGGGTGGTTTAAAATTAATCAGTGTATGAATCGAAGACCAGTGTACAGACAAATTCGTCAGTTAAAAACACCTAATCAACAAAATATCTCTTTATTTAAGCGGTTTTTCATATTTTTTGCGAATGACCCCGAAGAAAATGGAAATATATTTACACTTATTGGGAATAGTCCTACACCTTAAACCATGCTGAGGTTGAGCGAATGAACTGCCTGACGGTGGGGTTTAGTCGATAATTGCAGCGGATTTATGTCACATTTTAAATTGAATTAAATGGTCCCGATTTGCGTTATCGTCCTCTTCGGGGACAGAAATTTATTCAATTTGCGACAGCACCGTAACACTTTCTATTTAAGACCATCACCCTGAGCTGTCACGATTAAGAGATTATCGTTTGCTCAGGATAGAAGGTGGGGCTGCACAGACACGGAAAGTAGCACAGCAAAGAATCACTTTTTTAGTTACAACATACTAAAAGTGACATTTAATTTGTCGCGTCAGTACCGATGTTCATAATTAGTAAAGTGTAGCTTCTGGAGCAGTGCACACATTACTGTGCAGGAGAAAGAAAAATATGAAGCTAACCTTTGTAGTTTTCCTTGGCTTATGTCAGGATAAACAATTCGCCTCTCCGGACTGAAAATCATGAAAAATCTCCCGGCAACCGCTGCCGACCTCCGCGACGTCATAGGGCGTTTGCGTCGCCGCCTGCGTGAACAGGCTCCTCCAGGCGACCTGACCTGGTCGCAAATTTCCGCCCTTGGCCACCTGTATCGCATGGGCCCGGCGACCGTCACCGAACTGGCCCTGCTGGAAGGGATGCGCCCACAATCTATGGGGGCCATTATCACCGTACTGGAAAACGCCGGCTTGCTGGTCGCGCTGTCCGATCCTGCCGACGGCCGTAAAAAAGTGTATTCCCCCAATGAAGCCTGCCGGAGATTAATAGAAGAGAACAGGGCGCAGCGGGATGACTGGCTGGTGAAAACTATCCAGAACAAATTTTCACCCGAAGAACAGCAACGGCTCAGTGAGGCGGTTGAATTGTTAGCCCGCCTCGCTGACGCTTAATTTCCAACCGGAGAACATAATGAAAACCCCTCCCTTGCGCTGGTTCTGGCTGATTCTGGTTTCGGCCGTGGTCGTTGTTGCGTTGGAAAGCCTGCATTTACCTGCTGCACTATTATTGGGACCGATGGCTGCCGCCATTGTGTTTGCTGCCAGAGATAAACCGCTGGTCATCCATCGCCATTTATTTTATCTGGCGCAGGGCGTGGTCGGCAGCATGATTGCCAGAGCCATTCCTGCCTCGGTATTTATAGAAATGGCAAAAAACTGGCCGTTGTTTGCTGCCAGTATTCTTTCAGTGATTGTTGCCAGTACCTTCCTGGGTTGGTTGCTGACCCGTTATCAGGTATTACCCGGTTCCACAGCGATATGGGGATCTTCTCCGGGCGCGGCCACTGCAATGACATTAATGGCTGAAAGTTACGGTGCCGATGTACGCCTGGTGGCTTTTATGCAATATCTGCGGGTGGTGATTGTTGCAATTGCAGCAACGCTGGTAGCAAGGGTCTGGGCACCGCCGCCGTCCGCTTCCGCACCGTCAAGCTTTGATATTATCCAGCCGGTTGCCTGGGGGCCGTTTGGCGTGACGCTGGTATTAATTGCTTGTTGTGTGATTGCCAGTCGTTATCTGCGCATTCCAGCCGGGCCCTTATTACTCTCTCTGGCGGGCGGGATTATTGCTCAGGACACTCATCTGCTAAATATTGAGTTACCTCCGGCGTTACTGATGGTCTCTTATGCTTTGATTGGCTGGAGTATTGGCCTGCGGTTTAATCGCGCGATCCTGTTATATGTTGCTAAAGCATTACCGCGCCTGCTGCTTTCCATCTTCAGCCTGGTCGCGATTTGTGGTGGATTTGCGTTTCTTCTGGTGCATTTTGCGGGCATTGATCCACTGACCGCCTATCTGGCGACCAGCCCCGGTGGGGCTGATTCGGTGGCGATCATCGCTTCTTCCAGCAACGTGGATATTTCGTTTGTGATGTCGATGCAGACCGGGCGTTTTCTGCTGGTGCTGATCACCGGACCGGCGCTGGCAAGATGGATGGCAAATACCATGGCGGCCCGTCAGGCGAAGCAGGGGGAAAATGGCTGATAGCATAAAGGCCAGACTGCGGAAGTCTGGCCTTTAAGTTTATGACACTTCCGGGAATGGCATGGTGTTCCCCGGCGCTTCCCGGTGGATATGCAGGAAGGTCAGGTGACGCTCGTACTGGTCGAGGATGTCATTGATGATTTGTTCTTTGGTGTAATCCATCAGGTCATTGCCCTGAGTGCCCTCCAGCAGGAAGGTTTCCAGCCGGAAGTAATCAGACTTGCCGCTGCGTGCCCGGTAGGTAAAAGCCGGAACGGAATAACGCTGTGGCCAGATTTGATACAGGAAACTTTGTTCGTCGCCCAGCGTGACCAGCATCTCCAGATGGTTCAGACGTTCATCTTCCTGCGGTGGCAGTTCACTGACCTGCACCTGCGCACCACGACGTTTCAGCTCCAGCGCCACTTCTTCCATCGCCGGACGGCAAACGGTATCCAGCATCTTGCGGGTATGAGTGCTGCCCGGATAGTTCATCACGCGCGAGATACGTTGCTTCCAGTTCAGGCGGTCTTCCCGTGAAACCGGTACCGGCGGAGTACTGACGGCATTGCTTGCCCTGCGATGGTCTTCAACCCGCAGGGATTTGTACAACCCGGCCATTACAAAGAAAATTACAAAGCTGAAGGGCAGGCCCATGATCACCGTGGTCTTCTGTAACGCAGTGACGCCGTTCACCATCAGCATGCCCAGCGTCAGCAAACCGATCGCCAGTGACCAGAAAATCCGCAGCCAGTTCGGCGCGTCACTGTTGATATCGCTCAGGCGCGAGGTGAAATTACCCAGCACCAGCGAACCGGAATCTGCCGAGGTCACATAGAACAACAGGCCGGTGATGGTTGCTACCGAAGCACTGAAGGTAAATGCCGGATACTGGGCCAGCAGGCTGTAAAAGCCGCGTTCCGGGTGTGCCAGTGTCTCCTGCGCAAAGCCCAGGTTGCCGTGAATGATCTCATTCAGCGCGCTGTTGCCGAAAATCGACAGCCACAGCAGTGTGAAGATAAACGGAATGGTCAGCGTTCCTACCACAAACTGGCGGATGGTGCGGCCACGGGAGATACGCGCAAGGAACAGCCCGACAAACGGCGACCAGGCAACCCACCAGGCCCAGAAAAACAGCGTCCAGTTGTTCATCCACTCCGTCGGTCGGTCGAAGGCAAAGCTGTTCAGCGTCATGCTCATAAAGCGATTAATGTAGTCGCCCACGTTGAGCACCAGTGCGTTCAGCAGGAAGCTGGTATCGCCCATAAACAGCACGAACAGGATCAGCCCCAGTGCCAGCAGCACGTTCAGCTCCGACAGAATACGGATACCTTTATTGACACCGGAGGTTACGGAAATTGTCGCCATAATCACCGACAGGGCAATCAGCGCCGCCTGGGCGGTCAAACCTTCAGGCACGTGGAACAGAACCTTCAGACCGTAGTTCAGCTGGACCACACCGATGCCCAATGTGGTGGCAATACCAAAGATGGTGCCGATCACCGCGGCAATATCAACAGAGTGACCAATAGGGCCGTTAATGCGTTTGCCAAATATCGGGTAGAGCGCCGAACGAATGGTTAATGGCAGGCCGTAGCGGTAGCTGAAGTAGCCCAGCGCAATGCCCATCAGCGCATACATTGCCCAGCCGGTCAGGCCGTAGTGGAACAGTGTCCAGACCATCGCCTGGCGCGCTGCTTCCATTGTCTGACCCTGACCTTCCGGCGGCATCATATATTGCGTCACCGGCTCCGCCACGGAGAAGAACATCAGGTCAATACCGATGCCAGCGGCAAACAACATTGCTGCCCAGCTCATCAAACTGAATTCGGGTTTTGACTGCTCCGGCCCGAGCTTGATGGAACCAAAGCGCGAGGCTGCAATCAACACCACGAAAACGATATACACGGTGGCCGCCAGTAAATAATACCAGCCGAAAGTATTGGAGACCCACTCAAGGGTATTGTTGATCCATCTGTCGGATAAATCAGTGAAGAAAATTGTGGTCAGGGAAAATAGCAGGATCAGTACTGCAGAAGTATAAAAAACCACGGGATTAATGCGGTCTTGCTGCTCTTTTCTGGGTATTTCAGTTACCGGCATACCATCTCCGAAAAAAATGAACGGGAAACCGTCTCTCTTCGCAAAGCGTGCCTTAGCGCATACTGGGAAACATCCGCCGCATATCCGCTAACTACACTGAGGAAGTTGACAGGATTTATGAATTATTTTATTGATTAGTGGGAAGTTTTCTTACATTTTTTGCACCTCTCATACAGATTGTTGTTAACAAAGTGGGGATTATGATAAGTTTTATTGATTGAGCATTCAATTAAAAATAAATTTTGTCACAGAGCCAGGGTAATAACACTCATTCAGAGTGTGGTTTAATTTTGTTGCGGAAATTTCTGGTCGTCAGAAATAAACCATGCCAAGAGAAGGGTTATTGGTTTAAGGATATTCCACCGGTGAGGAGAGGGATGTTTTCCGGAGATTTTTTATTGAGAGTAAAATAAAGCCGCCAGTGGCTTAGCACTGGCGGCATTCGCGATAATACTGGCTGGCAGACGATTAATTATAGATGACGGCTGTGCCATGCAGGTTGTTCTGACCAGAGGTCGAAGTGATGCGAAAAGATTTCGCGCCCGCCAGTTCGGCCTTCTCCGAGAGTTGGTTTTCCAGAGAGGTCAGGTTGGTGCTGCCCGTTGCGCTGATTACGCCAACTTTTTGCTGATTGGCTGGGGCGCTTTCAACCTGATCGGCGGCCAGGCTGGCAAAGGAAATGGAACCTAAAACTACAGCAGCTAAAGCGAATTTAATGTTTTTCATGACGATACCCTTAATTTTAAAATTCTGATTTGGAAGCAAAGCTCAAACGGTGCAATTACTGATAAATCACTGCAGTACCATGCATGCGGTTATTCCCGGTGGTGCTGTTGATGCGGAATGATTTAGCGCCCGCTGCATCAGCTTTTGCTGCAAGTTGGGATTCCAGTGAGGACAGGTTGCTGCCGCTGGCAGACACTACGCCGACCTGTTCCTGATGGGCAGGTTCTGTACCGACCAAATCGGCTGCAAAGCCAGCGAATGAAACGGAAGTCAGTGCGATGGCGGCCAGGGTCATTTTGATGGTTTTCATGATTTTTTCTCTCTTTGTATTCGGTTAAATTCATGTCTGCGTCGTTATTAATTAACGATCGATAATTAAATGTTATTCCCCGGTAATCACTTCGTCAATGTTATTTTATTATCGATCGTTAATTTAATCTCTAAACCTATGATAAAAAATGATTTAAACTTTCAAAAAAAAGCTTAAGGCAGGGAGCTCATCCTGTTATGAGAGGCATTTTTCACAGACTGAGAAGGGACTCGACAGCAGCGGTCAAATTTTTTTATAATGATCGGTAATTTATTCGCCGACGGCAGCAAGTGAGGAACCATGAGCGATCAGGATATCTGCACACGTAAGGGTCGGGGAAGGCCAAAAACCTTTGATCGGGAAGCAGCGTTAGATAAAGCATTGCTCCTGTTCTGGCGTCATGGTTATGAAGCCACTTCGCTTTCCGATCTTGTTGAAGCAACGGGGGCCAAGGCTCCCACGCTGTATGCGGAATTCACCAATAAAGAGGGGATGTTCCGTGCCGCGATTGACCGCTATATAGAAAAGTATGCGGGTCAGCGTAAAGCGGCGCTTGCCTGTCCCGAAAGCTGCGTGGCCAAGGGCGTTGAAAGTTATTTCCGCTCCACGGCTGCCTGCTTCACTGAGGGAGGCAAACCGGCAGGCTGCTTCTTTATCTGCACGTCCACCGCGCTTTCGGCAGAGTCGACAGAAGTGGCAGATATGCTGCGGGCACGCCATACCAGCCAGGAAAACGATCTGCAGACCTTCCTGCTGGCCAGACAGCAACTGGGTGAACTGCCTGCGCAAACCAATATCACTGCTTTATGCGCTTATCTTGGCTGTTTGTTGCAGGGGATGTCAGTACGCGCCCGGGAAGGGGCCAGCCGTGCGGAACTGGATAGCATTATTGATACACTTATGCTGCAATGGCCCGCGTTAAGCAAGCTTGGTACCTGATTACCGGGCGGCGTTGTAAAAGAGGAGTTAATCATGACAATTGAGTATGCAACCATCGCCGGGGGCTGCTTCTGGTGTACCGAAGCGGTGTTTAAACAGATCAACGGCGTTGAGTCGGTGGAAAGTGGGTATATTGGCGGCCATCTACCAAATCCAACTTATCGTCAGGTTTGTGCCGGAGATACCGGTCATGCAGAAGCGATTCGTCTGGGGTTTGATCCGGAAAAAATCAGCTACGGCGATCTGCTGGATATCAGCTTCGCCACCCACGATCCGACCCAGTTGAACCGTCAGGGTAACGATATTGGCACCCAGTATCGCTCAGCGATTTTTCCGGCCGATGAAGCCCAGGCTATTGAAGCCAAAGCGGCAATTGCCCGTGCCCAGAGTGAACAGAGCGATCCGGTTGTTACCACTATTGAAACCGGTGAATGGTATCCTGCTGAAGACTACCATCAGAATTACTGGGAAGGTGAAGGTCAGGAAAACCGGTATTGCCTGGCGGTGATCCCACCAAAATTGCAGAAGCTGCAGAAGCGTTATGCTAACCGCACTAAATAAGACTTTGCCTTCGGGGGCGTAATCAGTATCAGAAAGGCCCTCCATTGTGATCAGTCCCGCGCTCTCTGTAGTGCGGGACTTTTTTATTTCTACAGCTTTCTGCTCTTCAGACGCACCGCCACCAGCAGCGCAATCGCCAGCAATGCGGTGATAAACACGGTAATGCCGTGCCAGCCAAAGTGATGCCAGAATACGCCGCCCAGCGTGCCTGCCAGGCTTGAGCCCAGATAGTAGCTGAACAGATAGAGCGAAGAAGCCTGCCCCTTGGCGCGACGGGCGCGTGGGCCAATCCAGCCACTTGCCACCGAGTGTGCCGCGAAGAAACCTGCGGTAAACAGCATCATGCCCACCAGAATCAGCCACACTGAGCTGAGCAGAGTAATCAGTACGCCCACAATCATTATCGCCGTTGAGAACAGCAACACCGGCGCACGACCGAATTTCGCGGTCATCGCCCCGGCCTTTGGCGAACTCCACGAACCGGTGAGATACACCACAGACAGCAGGCCAACAATCGCCTGGTTCAGCGAATAAGGCGGGGCCAGCAGGCGATAGCCAATATAGTTAAAGAGGGTCACGAAAGCACCCATCAGCAGAAAACCTTCGGCGAACAGTAGTGGCAGGCCGCTGTCGCGCCAGTGCAGGCGAAAGTTAATCAGTAAACTGCGAGGCTTCAGTGAGGCAGGGCGAAAATGTCGGGAAGGCGGTAAAATTTTCCAGAACATCAGCGCCGAAGCCAGGGCGAAGCAGCCAATGGCGGCAATGGCCACGCGCCACGAACTGAAGTCGGTTATCACTCCGCTGAGCAAACGTCCGCTCATTCCCCCGATAGAGTTACCGCTGATATAGAGTCCCATCGAAAAGGCAATCACGCTGGGATGGACTTCCTCGCTGAGGTAGGTCATGCCCACTGCGGCAACGCCGCTCAGCGACAAACCGGTCAGCGCACGCATAATCAGAATGCCATGCCAGCTGGTCATGGTGGCGGACAGCAGCGTACAGACAGCCGCCAGCAGCAGCGCGGTGACCATCACCGATTTCCTGCCGATGGCATCTGACAACGGGCCGGTGACCAGCAGGCCAAGCGCCAGCAGGCCGGTCGAAATGGACAGTGAAAGGCTACTGGTGGCCGGGGAAACGCCAAACTCCTGAGAAAGCACCGGCAGAATGGGCTGCACGCAATAAAGCAGGGCAAAAGTGGCCAGCCCGGCAGAAAAGAGTGCCAGGGTAACGCGCATATACTGCGGCGTACCACGTCTGATGTACTCAATGGAAGGTTGTCCGGAAGGGCGCTTAACGCTGTCATCCAGCGTGGCGGTTTGCGAGGAGCGGTTCACTGCAAATCCTTTGAAAAGGTGAAAAATCATTCTGTTAACTGTAAAGAGGGATTAATATGATGTCTAATCTATTAATAATCTTGAATGATACTTTTAAAATATGAATATCGAGCTGCGCCATCTGCGTTACTTTATCGCCGTCGCGGAAGAGCTACATTTTGGCCGCGCCGCGCAACGTCTGAACATCTCCCAGCCGCCGCTGAGCCAGCAGATTCAGATGCTGGAGCAGCAAATCGGTGCCCGGCTGTTCGCCCGTACTAACCGCAGCGTGCAGCTGACTGCTGCCGGTGCGCAGTTTCTTGCCGATGCCCGGCAAATTATGCAGAACGTTGTCACCGCGGCGGATAAAGCCGCCAGGCTGCACAGGGGAGAGGAAGGGGAGCTGCGGATTGGTTTTACCTCATCCGCACCATTTATTACTGCGGTTTCGGATGCCTTGTTCACTTTCAGGCAGCGTTACCCCGGCGTTCATATCCGTATGCAGGAAATTAACACCCGCCAGCAGATTGAGCCGCTGAACGAGGGGCGGCTGGATCTGGGCGTCATGCGCAACACACCGCTGCCAGAGACGCTGGACCACCAGTTAATGTTGCGCGAACCTTTGTGCGCGGTTGTTCACCATGCTCACCGGCTGGCACAGCGGGAAACTATCTCCGTCACGGATCTGGACGGCGAACCTTTTGTTTTCTTCGATCCGCAGGTGGGCACAGCGCTGTATTCGGAAACGCTGACGCTGCTGCAACGCTACAATATCTCCCCGGCGATAGCTCAGGAAGTGGGAGAGGCGATGACCATTCTGGGCCTGGTGGCGACCGGCCTGGGCGTTTCCATTCTGCCGGCCTCATTTCGCCGTGCCCGGCTGAAAGAGGTAAGCTGGATCCCGCTGCAGGAAGAGGATGCCTGGTCCGAAGTCTGGCTGGTGTGGTCTGACCGGCGTGAAGTCAGCGCGGTGATGAAACATATGAAAAACCTGCTGCTGAAAGTGTCTGAGTGAGTGTTAATCAGACGTTTAACCCGCTTTTATGTGCTGCAAATCACATTCCTAATCAAATATTTGACGCAGTCCGGTAAGTGTTTCACCATGGCCAGAAGGTTTATTTAGAAGCGCGAAAATAAGTGAGAGCAGGGCGTGATAACGGACAGTCAACCTGGCCATATCGACCAGATTAAACAGACTAATGCAGGCGCAGTGTACAGGCTGATTGATCGGTTTGGTCCCATTTCGCGTATTGAACTGGCCCGCAAAGCCCAGCTGGCTCCTGCCAGCATTACCAAGATAGTGCGCGAAATGCTGGAAGCTCATCTGGTGCAGGAGACGGAGTTTCATGAAGCTGGCAGCCGGGGACGTCCGGCCGTCGGGCTGATCCTTGATACCGTTGCCTGGCACTATCTTTCCGTCCGTATCGGGAAAGGGGATATTACTCTGGCACTGAGAGATTTAAGGAGCCAGATGGTGGTGGAAGAGACTCTTCCGCTCCCCGTAGACGATCCAAAGCCGCTGCTGAACCGGATTATCAGTGAGATCGATAGCTTTTTCATCCACCACCAGAAAAGACTGGAGCGGCTGACCGCCATTGCCATTACGCTGCCAGGCATAATGGATGCCGCACAGGGAATTGTTCACCGCATGCCTTTCTATCACGTCAGTGAAATGGCACTCGGGCCGGAGCTGGAAAAACGGACGGGTCTGCCAGTCTATATTCAGCATGATATCTGCGCCTGGACCCTGGCTGAGTCGCTGTTTGGCGCCTCGCGAGATACCAGCAACGTGATCCAGGTAGTGATTGACCATAATGTCGGGGCCGGGGTAATTACTGGCGGACGTCTGCTGCACAGCGGCAGCAGTACGCTGGTCGAGATAGGTCACACCCAGGTCGATCCTTACGGCAAACAGTGCTATTGCGGTAATCATGGCTGTCTGGAAACGGTGGCCAGCAGTCAGAGCGTGCTGGAGCTGGCTGCTCAACGCATGCAGGCCTCGCTCAGTACGCTGTTGCATAATCAGCCGCTGACTACTGAATCGCTTTGTGACGCGGCGCTGGCTGGCGATCAGCTGGCGAAGGATATTATTACCGGCGTGGGGCACAGCGTCGGCCGTATTCTGGCTATTATGGTTAACTTATTTAATCCTCAAAAAATCCTGATCGGTTCACCACTGAACCGGGCGAAGGAGATTTTACATCCGGCCATTACCGACTGCATTCGTCGCCAGTCTCTTCCCGCTTACAGCCATGAAATCGTCGTTGAGCCGACCCAGTTTCATAACATTGGCACCATGCCGGGCGCTGCGCTGGTCAAAGATGCGCTTTATAACGGCACGCTGCTGGTGAAATTGCTGCAGGGCTGACGATATCTCTTTATTGCTAAAAAGATTGCGCTAACGCAAGCTGCTTTTCCGGCCCATGGCCTAAGATATCTGCTTTGAAATTGTTAATTATTATTTATCATTTCTCATCGGAGCAGATTGTGGAGAGCGGTATGTTAAAGCGTTTATTTGTTACGGGGACCGATACCGAAGTAGGTAAAACAGTGGTCAGCCGTGCGCTCCTGCAGAAGCTGTCCGCAGGAAACAAACGGGTGGCAGGTTACAAACCTGTGGCCAAAGGTAGCCAGCAAACTGAAGCCGGCCCGCGTAATAAAGACGCGCTGATCCTGCAATCTTCCTCATCTCTTGTCTTACCTTATGCGGCCATCAATCCGGTCACTTTGCTGGCCGATGAGATCAGCACCAGCCGCGATACTCTTATTGACTACCGTACTCTGAGCCAGGGGCTGCATTACCTGTGTGACCAGGCGGATCACGTGGTGGTGGAAGGCACCGGAGGCTGGCGCAGCCTGATGAATGATATGCGTCCGTTATCGGACTGGGCAGTGGAAGAGAAACTGCCGGTGGTGATGGTGGTGGGCATCAAACTGGGCTGTATCAGCCACGCGCTGCTGACCGCGCAGGCCATTATTAATGACGGGCTGCCTCTGCTGGGCTGGGTGGCAAACCGCATTAATCCGGGGCTGGCACATTACGCCGAGATCATCGATGTGCTGAGCAACAATATTCCGGCACCAATTATGGGAGAGCTGCCTTATCTGCCAAGGGCGGAAACGCGCGATCTGGCGAAGTATCTGGATCTGAGTGGTGTGGGCAGAGGGTAATTCGGGGAGTGGGGTAAGAAGAATTTGCGGCTTCCCTGCCGCACTCTCAGCATCAGGCCATATTCAGCGCGCGGCGCGTACGGCCTGAGCTGAGATAGTCAGCAATGTAATCCTGGGAAATCTCACCGCTGTAGCGGCCATCCTCATCGACAATCGGCATCCATGTGGTGTTGTGCTCATACAGCTTAGACAGCACCACGCGCAGGTTCTCTTCCGCACGGCCTGTCACTTTAAACGTATGCAGCATGTCAACGCAGGTTCCGCTGGCGTTACGTGCTTCGCGACGCTTCACAAAGCCCAGAGGTTTGCCCTCATCGTCAACCACGGTAATTGAACGCATATCGTTGTCATCCATGGTGCCAAAGGCTTCAGTCAGCGTGGTTGTACGTTTGACGGTAATGGTTGGCTGCTGATCGGTAACGTCGCCAGCAGAAACCAGCAGCAGACGTTTCAGCGTGCGGTCCTGGCCGACAAACGATCCAACGAAGTCATTGCGCGGCGTTGCCAGCAGCTCATCCGGACTGGCGCACTGCACTATTTTCCCCTGGCCAAACACCGCAATCCGGTCACCAAGTTTCAGTGCTTCATCAATATCGTGGCTGACCAGCATCACTGTTTTCTTCAGCTGACGCTGCATGTCCAGAAACTCATTCTGGATCACCTCCCGGTTAATCGGGTCGACTGCGCCGAACGGTTCATCCATCAGCAGTACCGGTGGATCTGCGGCCAGAGCACGGATCACCCCGATACGCTGCTGCTGGCCGCCGGACAATTCGCGTGGGTAGCGCTGCAGGAACGTTTTCGGATCCAGCGCCACCATGCTCATCAGCTCACTGGCGCGGTCGCGGCAGCGTTTTTTGTCCCAGCCCAGCATCCTCGGCACCACGGTGATGTTCTCTTCAATGGTCATGTTCGGGAACAGGCCAATCTGCTGGATCACATAGCCAATGTTACGGCGCAGCGTGACCGTATCCAGTCCACTGGTATCTTCGCCATTAATAAAAATTTTGCCGCTGGAAGAGGGGATCAGGCGGTTAATCATTTTCAGCGTGGTCGATTTGCCGCAGCCGGAAGGGCCAAGCAGCACGCACATTTCGCCTTCCGGCACATTAAGGCTGACATTATCAACGGCGTTAATCGGATTGCCGTTCTTTTGCGTAAAGGTTTTGGTGAGGTTTTCCAGTTTTATCATTATCGAATCCCCTTAGGAGTCAGCGCCAGCTGCAAACGATGCAGCAGCCAGTCGAGAATAATTGCCAGCAGACAAATCATCAGCGCGCCTGCAATCAACATACGGATGTCACTGCCGCTGATGCCGTCAAGCAGCAGCAGGCCCAGACCACCCGCACCAATAACGGCGGCAATCGCCATCACGCCAACATTCATTACCACAGCGGTACGGATACCGCCGAAAATGACCGGCAGTGCCATCGGGATTTCCACCCAGCGCAGACGCTGCCAGAAGGTCATGCCAATCCCCCGGCCTGCTTCGCGCAGCCCGCCGGGCAGGTTCTCCAGCGCGGTATGGGTATTGCGCACAATCGGCAGCAGTGAATAGAGAAACACAGCGGTCACGGCGGGTAACACGCCTATACCCTGTCCGATCATCGAAAATAGCGGGATCATCAGGCCGAAAAGGGCGATTGACGGGATCGTCAGGACGATGGTTGCCAGCCCCAGTACCGGGGTTGCCAGCCATTTATACCGCACAGTCATGATGCCGACCGGTACGCCGATGATGATGGCGAGGCCGACGGCCAGCCCAACCAGCCACAGATGCTGAAGGGTGAGGCTGCCTAAATAACTCCAGTTATTAATAATATAATGGATAGTGTCCATTCATCCTCCTCAGATCAGGCCTTTAGATTTCAGGAAATCGCTCGCCACCTGCTGTGGAGACTGATGATCAATGTCCACGCGCTTATTCATCTCGGTGATTGCTTCATCGGTGATCAGCGGCGACAGGCTGTTCAGCGCATCGGCCAGACCCGGGTGGGAGTCGAGCGTTTCTTTGGTGACAACTGGGGTTACGGCATAGCTCGGGAAGAAACCTTTATCATCCTTCAGCACTTTCAGGTCGAAACCTTTCACGCGGCCATCGGTGGTGTAAATAAGACCGGCATCCACAAAGCCATCACGCACTGCGTTATAGACCAGACCGGGGTCCATCTGGCGGATCTGCGGCCGATCCAGCTGCATGTTGTAAGCTTTCTGCAGTGGCTTAAGGCCATCAGAGCGGCCGGCAAACTCCAGATCCAGACCCAGCATCCAGTTATGGTCCGGATCGTTTTTGCGGATATCCTCAATTTTTGCCACCAATTGAGACATGGTGTCGATATGCTCAGATTCAGCCCGCTTGCGCTGCATCGCGAAAGCATAGGTATTGTTCATCGGGGCAGGGTTGAGCCAGACCAGGCCCAGTTTTGCATCCAGCGTTTTCACCGTGTTATAGGCTTCCTGCGGGGACATCGGCTTGTTGATATGGTTGAAAATAATCAGCGAAGTGCCGGTATATTCCCATGTCATATCAATCTGCTTGTTGATCATCGCATTACGACCAATGGTGGTGGCGATATTGGTTTTAGGTTCAATCTGGAATCCTTTCTTGCGCAGATAGAGCGTGGTGAGCGCTGAAAGAATATGTTGCTCGGTGAAACTTTTGGTCGCCATCACAATAGGTGCGGCGGCCGAGACGGTGGCAGTGGCTGCCAGCATGACACTCAGTGCCAGTGCGGTATTGCGGACCCAGCGGGTCAAAGGGGTGGCCTTCGCCATAATCAGCTCCTGATTGTTCTTTTATACGGCGGTATGTGGGCTGAGCACGCGGCCCAGGCCAGCCAGCAGCATATCGAGGATCAGCGCAAACAGGGCTGTTGCCGCTGCGCCGAGGATAAGCGTCGGGAAGTCGTTCAGGTAAATACCCGGGAAGATCAGCTCGCCGTAGCTGCTGGCGCCAATCAGGAACGCCAGCGGGGCAGTGCCGACGTTGATGGCGGTCGCGACACGGATCCCGGAAAGCATTACTGGCCAGGCGTTTGGCAGCTCGACCTGACGCAGGCGCTGGCCTTTGGTCATACCGATGCCGTTGGCGGCCTCAATCAGAGAAGCCGGAACTGAGCAGAGTCCGGAATAAGTGTTACGTACAATGGGCAGTAGTGAGGCCAGGAACAGGGCAATAACGGCCGGGCGATCGCCAATCCCGATAATTACCATCGCCAGAGCCAGAACGGCCAGTGGCGGAAGAGTGTTTCCGACGTTAAAGATTTGCATGACATACTCTGCCCAGCCGCGGGCAAAAGGTCGGCTGAGGAGGATGCCGCTGGGAATACCAACCAGTAGCGCGAACAGCATTGACCAGAACACCAGTTTCATATGCTGTTGTCCCAGATAAACCAGGTCGACCTGTCGGGCTTTAATAGTGTCCAGGCCCAGTCCATAAACCAGCAGGGCGACCACCACGATAATAAACAGCACGGCAAGTAAGGCGCGCCGCATGAGCGTTGCGTTTTGCATGGAATCCACTCTCCCTGAAAATCAATAAATAACTCTTCTGGCGCTTTTTTGTTATCAAGCGGTAAAAAGTGCTTTAAAAGCTATAGCAGTCTCTGTCACTCAGTGCCAGTTTCGGGCCAAAAATCAGCAGGATAGAATTTCGACGTTTTTGGCCCGAACCCTTGTAAACGCTGGGCTGAGGTCCATAAAAAAAATTCATCGTCATATTAGTGACAACGTCACATTGCCCCCACCGCACAATTCGGAAATTCTGAACTGAAAACCAGGCCAGAATGAGAGGACATTAAGAAAGGATACCTATGTCAGAAACAACACATGCACCGGTGGCACACCGTCACTGGATCCTGATCGCCTCAATGCTGGCGATGTTTATGGCCGCGATTGAGGTCACCATTGTCGCCACGGCGATGCCCACAATTATTGCGGAACTTGGCGGGTTTTCTCAGTTTGGCTGGGTTTTCTCCATCTACCTGCTGACTCAGGCAGTGACCGTGCCCATTTATGGCCGTCTGGCTGATTTATGGGGCAGAAAGCGGGTCTTCTTTATTGGCACCTCACTGTTTTTACTCGGGTCTGTTTTGTGTGGCTTTGCCTCACACATGGGCTGGCTGATCTTGTTTCGGGCTTTTCAGGGACTGGGTGCCGGGGCGATTATGCCGCTGACCGCAACCATCATCGCGGATGTTTATCAGCCTAAAGAGCGGGCTAACATCCAGGGATGGCTCTCCAGCGTATGGGGCGTGTCGGCGATTATTGGTCCGCTGACCGGCGCGTGGATTGTGCAGCATTTCAACTGGGCGCTTATTTTCTGGGTTAATGTGCCAATCGGGATTGTTTCGATGCTGATGCTGGCCCGCTGGTTCCCGGAATCACGTAACGAGGAGCGGCAAAAACTCAATCTGGCAGGCAGCGGCTGGCTGATGCTGGCAGTAGCCGCCTTGCTGACGGCGCTGCTGCAGGCTGAAACGCTGGGCTATTGGGTTGTGGCGCTGCTGCTGTTGGCGGGATTGGCCGGGTATGCTTTGTTATGTCATGAAAAGCATTCCGGCGAGCCACTGTTTCCGCTGGCTATGTGGCAGAACCGCACCATTGTCGCAGGCAATGCCGGAAATCTGGTTATCGGGGCGGCGATGATGGGGATCAGCGCATTCCTGCCAACCTGGATCCAGGGAGTAAATGGCGGCACGCCGCTGCAGGCGGGCAGTGCGCTGGCAATGATGTCAATAGGCTGGCCGCTGGCGAGTACGCTGAGTGGGCGACTGATGCAGCGCACTTCATACCGTTTTACCGCGCAAACCGGCTCATTGCTGTTAATTATTGGCACGGCAATGCTGCTGACGCTGCACAGCGACAGTTCAGTCCTGCACGCCGGTTTATCGGCATTTGTGATTGGCACAGGGATGGGGATGACCAGCACCACGTTTCTGATTGCAGTTCAGAATGACGCTGAGTTTGAAATTCGCGGGATTTGTACCGCCTCAATCATGTTCAGCCGCATGCTGGGTTCTGCGCTGGGCACAGCAGTGATGGGGGCGGTGCTGAATTATAACCTGTTGTTGCGTTTACCCGAACACAGCGATCCGGTGCAGCAAATTATGTCACAGGCCCAGCGTGACGCGCTGGCACCGGGCAACCTGCGGCAGATGATCGGTGAAATTGCTACCTCACTGCACTGGGTTTTTGCCGTATCGGTGGTGATTGCGCTGGGCAGCCTGGTTATTGCATGGTTGATCCCGGCACGCAGGCCAGAATAGTGTTTTTTAAAGGTCAGTAAGCGATGCCGAAATCCTGGGAAGGTGCAAGAATCCGGCCGGATGGATTCAGACCTTGAGCAGTTTAACCGTACTCTCCACATCTATCTCATCTTCCGAGAAGATTAACGTCGTTCCCTGGAAGGTGGTGATCGCCAGTTTTTTCAGCGATCGCATTTCACCAGGCTGTGCAGCAGCT
Organism: Erwinia sp. 009765445; assembly: GCF_058137865.1. NCBI lineage: Bacteria > Pseudomonadati > Pseudomonadota > Gammaproteobacteria > Enterobacterales > Erwiniaceae > Erwinia > Erwinia sp. 009765445. Next base: position 247,937 of record NZ_JBYUWC010000002.1, on the reverse strand, counting down.
GATTTCGGTTTGATACTGTTCATCAGAACGCCCACTGAAAGTACCGCATTTTCTTTATCAATTCGTGTTTCGGCAGGCACTTCTTCGCTGAAAACCAGGTAAGACTTGATTGAGGTGAGCTTAAGGCGCTCGCCTGCAATATAGATGTATTTGCTTTCTGGCAGGACTTTCACCGCATATGCGGACAAGCCTTTGTTATTAGTGGTGGGTTCGAAAGTCACCGCAGCATCTTTCTTAATCAGCTCAGGATTGGCGACCTTAATCACATGAAAATAACGGTTGTCGCCGTTTTCATCTTTAATAAAGCCAAAACCTTTGTCTTTAAACCAGGTTGTGATCGTTCCGTTCATCGCCGTTTCCGCCCGCTTAATCGTTAATCTACTCAGTTTTTTGCAGCGCGCAGTGTAAAGCACAATGCCTGCGCAGACTACGTCTTTGATTTAAGTCTGGACGATAAATTTCAGCTGTGCGAGGAAACCCGGTGGTCAGGTAGCGGTGTATGCCATTCGGAGTGAAACCCCTGATTCGGGGAAAGGGTTCTGCAATGCCTGTAAACAGCCAGTCAGTTATACAACCGACTGGCTTCACGACATGAGTCGTCTTAAGAGGAAGGTGCGTCCTGTGACGTTCCGGTAGTGGCCGGAGCAGGCGCATCACTGTCGCTACCACTTCGTTTATAGACGATCTTCTGCGTGTCGTTTTCGCAGTGTCCCACTACCTGGCCGCCAGCCTGATCGGCCTGGTCATTAGGTACTATTTCCAGTGAAAAACCGGAAGCCGGTACGCCATTATTGATAATTTTCTGGTTAATGTCCGCTTTGACCGTTTCACATGATGCCTGTACCGCCAGCGGGGTGGCAATAATCAGAGCAGTTAATATCCACTTAAACCTTTTCATCATCCTTTCCTTTTGCATGAAACCAGCGATAACTATAGCAGCATTATATTATCAGGGGGCAACCGGACGGCCGGTGCGACGATCCAGACAACGCAGCGTGTTCGGTTCCCAGTAGGCGTTAACGTTCAGACTTTGTTCACAGGCATCACGGGTATCAATAGCCCGATCGCTTTTGTCGAAGTTTTTCTCATCTCTGAGATTCTCTTTATTACGCAGGCGCTGAGTGGCATCCCACTGCTGTTTCTGCTGGCGGGCCTGTTCGTTGGACAGGGGGCTGCTGCCGTCCTGGATGATCAGGGTGTCCGTTTTCGCCTGAGCGCCGGGCTGAATGCTGAACAGGGTGCCAAAGAGCACCAGTGGCAGAGCGGCGGTGCTCAGCTGTTTTTGCCATTTTTTCATCGTCATCTTCATCATCGGTTCCTTGTGTTTATCCCTCACAGCAGTATTGTGCAGCTGCGACGATCGCTATGTTTAGTATATCATCTGCCTCGCCGGGTCCGTACTGAAGCCTGTGACATCGTTTATGATTCAGAGAGATTAGTATGTTACTAAAAACAACACTGCTGTTTTTTCTTACCGCGCTGGCGGAAATTATTGGCTGCTTTCTCCCCTGGCTTTGGCTGAGAAAAGGGGCTTCGGTGCTGCTGCTGTTACCTGCGGCGGCAAGTCTGGCGCTGTTTGTCTGGTTGCTGACGTTGCATCCGGCGGCGAGTGGGCGGGTTTACGCGGCTTACGGCGGGGTGTATGTGGTGACCGCGTTGTTATGGTTGCGTTTTATCGATGGGGTCAAACTCAGTCATTACGACTGGCTGGGCGCAGCGGTGGCATTTAGTGGCATGTTGATTATTGTGGCGGGATGGGGACGAGCCTGAATCGGGTTGGTTGCTGGCAACAGGAACTGTTCAACACAGTGGCGGACGACCAGCCCGCCACACAACACGCTATTAAGCTTTATGCACTTTCAGACCGGCCAGCGTCTGGCCTACCGGCATCATCTCCAGCGTATTGATGTTGACGTGCTTCGGCAACGTCGCCACCCAGTAAACCGCTTCCGTGACGTCTTCTGCGGTCAGGGGTTCGGCACCTTCATACACGCTGTCGGCTTTGGCATCGTCACCTTTAAAGCGCACGTTTGAAAATTCCGTTCCGCCAACCAGACCTGGCTCGATATCCGTGACGCGCAGGGCGGTGCCGTGCAGGTCGGTTCGCAGGTTAAGACTGAACTGGCGTACAAAGGCTTTGGTTGCTCCATAAACGTTGCCACCGGCATAGGGCCAGCTTCCGGCAATAGAGCCCAGATTAATGATATGCCCGATGTTGCGTTCCACCATTGCTGGCAGCACGGCGCGGGTCATATAGACCAGGCCTTTGTTGTTGGTATCAATCATTGCTTCCCAGTCATCCAGGCTGGCTTTGTGTGCGGGTTCAATTCCCAGCGCGAGCCCGGCATTGTTCACCAGTACGTCAATATTGCGCCAGTCGGCAGGCAGGCTGGCCAGCGCCTCTTCAATCCCGGCACGGTTGCGGACATCCAGCTGCAGGATAAAGAGGCTGTCACCGAGTTCATCTTTCAGCGCCTGCAGGCGTTCCTGACGACGACCGGTCGCAATCACTTTATGGCCCTGAGCGATAAAGCGGCGGGTGATGCTCTCTCCAAAGCCCGCGGTGGCACCAGTAACAAATACAATCATCTCACTGTTCCTCAACACATTTTGGGGTTACATCACCATACCACTTCCCCCGGGGAGTGATAAGAAAGGAAATGTGATGATTAATAAGAAATGTTGCACGCTGATGGTGCGCAGCGGCAACAACCCGCTGTCTGCTGGTGCGTAAAAGTATTAATAAAGCATCCGTCAACCGCTGTGAAAGATGATATTTCGAAAAGCAACCGTTTGCATATCAAAGCAAGCGATTGCGCATACGATTACGTACAGGGTGGTCTGCTGTAGTAGTCTTTATTTATATAATGTATTGATATATAATGATAATCTATGAGTTACATCAACTGGCATAGTCTTTGCTTTTTACTTTTATAAATACCTCATCACCTGCAACAACACTCAGAGAGCGGTACAAGCTCTCACAAGGAATCACTATGTCAGTGTCAGTAACACAGGCTGTTCGTGGCAGCTTTTTTGACCTAACCGCGACGGTAACCGATCCCCGGCAGTTACCTGAGCATGCCCGCTATATTGAAGACGGTTTGCTCCTGCTTAACGGCGGTGAAATTGTCTCGCTACAGAGCTGGGAAGAGGGCCGCCATCAGCTGACTGATGAAAGCGTGGTGACTGACTATCGTGGCAGACTGATTGTGCCGGGGTTTGTTGACACGCATATCCACTATCCGCAAACGGAAATGATCGGTGCCTTTGGCGAGCAACTGCTGGAATGGCTCCAGCAGTACACTTTTCCGGTTGAAAGCCAGTATCACTGTCCGGAACATTCGGCAAAAATGTCCGCCTTCTTTCTGCAGCAGCTGCTGAGTAATGGCACCACCACCGCGCTGGTTTTTGGTACCGTTCATCCCCAGTCGGTGGATGCGCTGTTCAGCGCGGCGGAGGCACTCAACATGCGTCTTATCGCCGGTAAAGTGATGATGGATCGTAACGCGCCGGATTATCTGACCGAGACGCCGGAAGAGAGCTACCAGCAAACCCGTAAACTGATCGATCGCTGGCACAACCATGGCCGCCTGAGCTATGCGCTGACCCCGCGTTTCGCACCGACATCCTCTCCGGCTCTGCTGGAAAAAGTACGCCAGTTGAAGGCGGAATATCCCGATACCTGGCTACATACCCATTTGAGTGAGAACCCACAGGAAATTGAATGGGTTAAAGCGTTGTTTCCAGAACATGATGGTTATCTTGACGTTTATCATCAGTACCAGCTTACCGGCCGTCGCAGCGTCTTTGCGCACTGCCTGCATCTGGAAGAGAAAGAGTGGGATTGCCTGCATCACACCGACTCGGCGGCGGCCTTCTGTCCGACCTCTAACCTGTTTCTGGGCAGCGGTCTGTTCAATCTGAAAACCTGCTGGGAGAAGGGAGTGAAGCTGGGGATCGGCACCGATGTCGGTGCGGGAACCACCTTCAGCATGCTGAAAACGCTGGGTGAGGCCTACAAGGTGGGGCAACTTCAGCATTATAAACTGACAGCCTGCGAAGCGTTTTATCATGCCACGCTGGGCGGTGCTCAGGCGCTGGATCTGCAGGATCGCATCGGCAATTTTATGCCGGGCAAAGAGGCTGATTTTGTGGTGCTGGACCCGGCCGTTTCCGCTTTGCAGCAGATGCGTCACGGTAACAGCCGCGACATCTGGGAAAAACTGTTTGTGCTGATGACGCTGGGTGACGACCGCAATATCGCCTGCACCTGGGTTAACGGCCAGTGCGTCTGGCAGCAGAATGCTGAGGTGAAGGCGGCCTGAGGCCAGCTTGCGCAGTCTCTTTTCCTGTGCTGAAGTGTTTATCAGACAAGGAGATAAATCATGCCAATCAATCCGTTCAGTCAGCAAAGCACACTGCCTTTCCAGGCACCGCCGTTCGATAAAATCAGCGAGAGCGATTACCGTCCTGCGCTGGAAGAAGGTATGCAGCAAAAGCGTGAAGAAGTGCAACGCATCGCCGATAACCCTGATGCGCCGACTTTTGAAAATACTTATCAGGCTCTGGAGTTGTGCGGCCAGATGCTGAAACGCGTCGGGGCGGTAATTGGTGCCATGACCGCCGCCAACACCAACGATACTCTGCAGGCACTGGATGAAGAGATGTCGCCAAAGCTGACCGCGCTGGAAGATGACATCAAACTGGATGCAAAGCTGTTTGCGCGACTTAACGCTGTCTGGCAACAGCGCGGGAACTTGAAGCTGGATGCGGAATCTCTGCGGCTGGTCGAGGTGACCTGGCAGACTTTCCAGCTGGCCGGAGCGAGCCTGGATGAAGATCAGAAAGCCCGGCTGAAAGTCCTCAACCAACAGGCTGCCAGCCTGAGTACCCAGTTCACCAACCGGCTGCTGGCCGCGACGAAATCCGGTGGGTTAAGCGTGGAAGATCCTGCACAGCTTGCCGGATTGAGTGAAGCTGAACTGAGCGCTGCCGCACAGGCCGCCAGTGAAAAGGGGCTACAGGGTAAATGGCTGCTGGCGTTACAAAACACGACCCAACAACCCGCGCTGCAGGATCTTAGCGATCGACAAACACGTGAGGCCCTGTTCAGTCTTGGCTGGAACCGGGCAGAGAAAAACGATGACAACGACACCCGCAGCCTGATCGCCCGGCTGGCAAGCGTGCGTGCCCGCCAGGCGCAGCTGCTGGGTTTCGAAAATTATGCGCAGTGGAATCTGCAGAACCAGATGGCGAAAACGCCGCAGGCCGCGCTGGATTTTATGCGGGAAATCGTTCCTGCAGCCACTTCCCGTGCCAGGCGGGAAGCCGCTGATATCCAACAGGTCATCGACCAGCAAAAGGGCGGTTTCAGTCTCGCGCCCTGGGACTGGCAGTTCTATGCCGAACAGGTACGCAAGGCGAAATACGATCTCAATGACAGCGAGATTAAACCTTATTTCGAAATCACCAGCGTGCTGGAAAACGGGGTGTTCTACGCCGCCACCCAGCTCTTTGGCATCACCTTTAAGCCCCGATCCGATATCCCTGTGTATCATCCGGATGTGAAGGTTTATGAGATTGTTGACAGCAACGGCGAGCCGATGGCGCTGTTCTATACCGACTTCTTTAAGCGGGACAACAAAAGCGGCGGCGCGTGGATGGGTAACTTCGTTGAGCAATCGACCCTGCTGGAATCGATGCCGGTGATCTACAACGTCTGCAACTACAGCAAACCGGTTGCCGGCCAGCCCGCGCTGATCTCCTGGGAAGATGTCATCACTATGTTCCACGAATTTGGCCACACGCTGCATGGCCTGTTTGCGGAGCAGCGCTATCCGGGCCTGTCGGGCACGGCCACGCCGAGAGACTTTGTCGAGTTTCCTTCACAGTGCAATGAGCATTGGGCGAGCGATGAGCAGGTGTTTAAAAACTTCGCCCGCCATTATCAGACTGGTGAGGCAATGCCTGCCGCTCTGCATGAGAAAATCATCAAAGCCAGTAAGTTCAACAAGGGCTATGACATGACTGAGCTACTGGCCGCAGCACTACTGGATATGCACTGGCACAGCCTGTCAGCGGGCGAGCCAGAGCAGGATGTCGACAGCTTCGAGAAGAGCGCCCTGCAGGCCGATCGGGTTGATCTGGCAGCCGTACCGCCGCGTTATCGTTCCAGCTATTTCAATCATATCTGGGGAGGTGGCTACGCTGCGGGTTATTACGCCTACCTGTGGACGCAGATGCTGGCCGATGACGGCTTCGAATGGTTCCGGGAGCGGGGCGGCCTGACGCGGGAAAACGGCCAGATCTATCGTGAGAAAATCCTGTCACGCGGCAACAGCGAGGACCTGAAAAAACTCTATTCAGACTGGCGTGGTCACGATCCGGAGATCGAACCTATGCTGATAAACCGGGGCCTGAAAGAGGCATAATTTTTCAGGTGCAGGCCATTCCATTGCTGCTGCGATCCCTGCATGGAATGGCTCACTTAACAGAAATCTCATGCACCACAACCAAGCCTGCCAGCCGCGCGGTTGCCATCAGGCGATCCTGACTGTAACCGTAACGCGCTTTAGCCGAGAGGCCAGACAGCGTGGTGCTGATGAAGTCGGTCAGGCGCTCCGCACATTCGGGGTGACGTGCGGCAATATAGTCGCGGAGTTTCTCTTCAGCGGCTGCGTGGAAGACGCTGGCCGCCTTTCTTGCTTCCGGGTCAATACTCCGGATCCCCTCCAGCACCAGACAGCCAGCAACACCGGGACCGGATGCATAGCGTCGGGCGGCGTCCTCCAGAACGGAGACAAGGCATTCAGCCACTGGCCGGTCACTCAGAAGCAGATCTTCGAGGGGAATCGCATCGGTACAGGCATAACGATCAAGAACCCTTGAATAGAGTCCGCCTTTACTGCCGAAGGCAGCATAGAAACTCGGAGGATTGATGCTAAGCGCCTCAGTGACATGCACGACGTTAACAGCATCGTAGCCGTGAGCATGAAATAAATGTTGAGCTGTTGCGACAGCCTGTTCCGGATCGAAACGACGGGGACGACCAGGGGAACGTAATATTTTTGTAGTCATCATTACAAAACCAATTGACAGCGTCTTCTGAGACATTTTATATAGGTTACTACAAAATTACTCAGGAGTGTTTCTATGTCTGCGTTTAAAGGAAAGTCTGTGTTGGTGCTTGGCGGCAGCCGGGGGATTGGTGCAGCCATCGTTCAGCGCTTTTCGTCAGAAGGTGCGGCAGTGACGTTCACTTATTCCGGCTCGCCAGAGGCTGCCGGAAAAGTGGCAGATGACACGGGCAGCGTGGCGGTCCAGACCGACAGTTCAGACCGGGATTCAGTTATAGCGCGGGTCAGGGATAGCGCTCCACTCGACGTTTTAGTGGTTAATGCCGGGATCGTCTTGTTCGGCGATGCGTTGGAACAGGATTTTGACGAAGTCGACCGTCTTTTTCGCATCAATATCCACGCGCCCTATTATGCGTCCGTAGAGGCGGCCCGGCAGATGCCCGAGGGCGGACGGATCATCATCATCGGTTCCGTTAATGGTGACCGGATGCCAGTTCCCGGCATGGCCTCTTACGCCATGAGTAAATCAGCCCTGCAGGGAATGGCGAGAGGACTGGCGCGTGATTTCGGTCCTCGAGGCATCACTATCAATGTGGTACAACCCGGGCCGATCGATACAGATGCGAATCCGGCTGAAGGGCCAAGGAAAGAGTTGATGCACAGCTTTATGGCACTGAAACGTCATGGGCGCCCTGAAGAAGTGGCCGGGATGGTTGCCTGGCTGGCTGGTCCGGAAGCCGGTTTCGTGACGGGAGCGATGCATACCATTGATGGTGCGTTTGGTTCCTGAGAATAACAGGGGACTGACGTCCCCGTTTTTCAGGCCAGCGGGCCGCCCTGGATGGTGTCGCACATACCATTGATAATGCGTTCGCCGGTTTCGCTTTTCAGATCTTCATACCACTGCTCGGTCACCGCCATCTCTTTACCGTGCGTCACATCACAGCGTTTTCTCGCCTTCAGCACCAGATCTTTCACCCGGTCGGCGCGCTTATGCTGATAACGCCGCAGGGCATCTTCAATCCCCAGCGAATTGGTCTGCAGTACGTTAGCCAACACCACGGCATCTTCCATTGCGGCACAGCCGCCCTGACCGATATCCGGCGTGGTGCTGTGAGCGGCATCACCCAGCAGGGCAACCCGGCCTTTAACCAGCTGCGCGAAAGGATCGATATCATGGATTTCCACACGGTTGGTGGTTTCCGGGTTGATCAGGTCAATCAGCTTCTGCACCGGCTCTGCCCAGCCGCTGAAGTAGCGTTTCAGGTCGTTGCGCAGGCTGCTGCGGTCTTCTGCCAGACCTGCGGGTAGCGGCACATCAAAGAAGAAATAGAAGCGATTGTTCGCCACCGGCATCAGTGAAACACGTTTACCTTCGCCAACAAAGGTAGTCCATTGCTGCGCAGGAGCGATGCTTTCGTCGATTGCCACCAGACCATTCCAGTTCACATAGCCTGCATAACGGCGTTCAACCGTTCTGCCCAGTACGTATTTTCGCACCACGGAATGAGTGCCGTCGCAGGCAATCAGCAGATCGCCATGGGTCTCGCTACCGTCCTCAAACCAGGCGGTGACGCCATTTTCATCCTGCTCCACGCGGGCGACCCGCTTACCGAACTGCACCTTGTCGCGGCCATAAGTGTCCAGCAGCATCGCCTGCAACTCGGCCCGCGCAACAGGATAGGGCCGTTCGCCGGAGTCCGCTACCAGCGGGTCAAGGCTGAAGCGGGTGAGGGTGTTGCCATGCAGAAAATCGTTATAGGCCATCGAGCGCATCGGGCCGCCGAGCGCGCGCAACTGCTCTTTCATCCCAAGGAAGTTCAGGCACTTGACGCCATTAGGCCAGATGGAGATCGCCGCACCCACGGGCTTGATCTCTTTGACGGCTTCACAGACCGCAGTGTCGATACCAAAACGTTTCAGGGCAATCGCGGTGCACATGCCGCCGATCCCCGCTCCAATCACTATTGCTTTCATCTGTCTCTCCTTCAGGATTCATCAACAGTGAAGCAATTTCCATACCAGTTTCTTATGAATCGGAAATGCCTTCAGTACCGGGTTTTCACAATAAATGAAACTATAGTTTCATGAAGTTTTGCATCGGGGCGGGGCATTGCACTGATTTGGTGATTCTCCGGTGAAACATTTGCCTTATTTCACAGGACAGGTTGGCAAAGGCCAGCAAATTTGCCACAGTGTCAGGATTACTCTGCCGGAGAGACCAGCATGGCGATTATAGCCTGTTTGCACGCTGCAAGAAGCAACATTGACGTGTTTGAAGAGGCACTACACACGCTGGATTACGAAGATATCCAGCTGTTGCACCGCGTGGAGAGTGAACTGCTTGCCAGTGCCATTGAGGCCAATGAGGTCACACCTGCCATCGCCGATACCACCCGGCAGATCATAGAAGAGATGTGCCAGCATGCTGATGCGGTGATTGTGACCTGTACCACGCTCGGCGCGGTGGCATGGGATGCAAAACATTTCAGTAAGCCGGTGTTGAGAGTGGATGCCTCGCTGGCGAAGGTGGCTTCCCGCTATCATGGCTCGATACTGGTGCTCTGCACGGCAGAGTCCAAGATGGAAATGACCACACATCTTTTTACCGCCTTTATCCCTGGCGACCGTCTCTCCGTCGAGCTGATCCCCCGCGCCTGGGCCTTTTTTAACGCTGGTGATATTGAAGGTTATCACCAGCAAATTGCCAGCTATATTCAGCAGCGCCCGGAATGTTCGCTGGGCTGCATCGTGCTGGCACAGGCCTCGATGGCGGGTGCTGAAAAATATATCACCAGCACGCTGGCAGTACTGACCGGACCGTCGGTCAGCCTGCAGGCCGCCATTGAGACGATTTACTGAGCAAATGTATTTAGAGTGTTAAAAAAAGTAGAGCGGAGTGAAAAACCGTTTTAAGGTGTAGGGATAATAAGTTACCAATACCTTTGCGGGAAAACCATGTTCGATCTGACGCTGTTTATTTTGCTTTTCCTGGCTGGCCTCAGCTATTTCAGCCACAACCTGACCGTAGCCATTGCCCTGCTGGTGCTGATTGTGGTGCGAATGACCCCGCTCAACGCCACTTTCCCCTGGATTGAGAAGCAGGGTGTGACGGTGGGGATCATCATCCTGACCATCGGAGTGATGGCTCCCATTGCCAGCGGTGGCATTCCCGCCAGCACACTGATGCACTCCTTTATGAACTGGAAATCCCTGCTGGCAATTGCGGTTGGCATCTTTGTCTCCTGGGTTGGCGGACGCGGTGTCACCCTGATGAGTACGCAACCCACGGTAGTGGGCGGCCTGCTGATCGGCACGATTATTGGCGTATCGCTGTTTCGTGGCGTACCGGTCGGACCGTTGATTGCGGCCGGTCTGGTCTCCCTGTTTATCGGTAAAATGTAGCCGTCCTGCGCCGGTGAACTCTGCTATGATCACGCTCTTTTTTTTGATGCGGGAGAAAGCCGGTGAGTACTAAACAGGACAAGCGTAATAAGCGCGCAAAAGTTAAGGCCAGACAAGCAAATAACGCGCGTGCAAGGGGCAAACAGCTGGATGCTGTAGGTCGCCAGAGCTATGTCGCCACGCCGGAAATGCTGGCGCTTTTTGCCACGATGCCCCCGCTGGATGAAAACGGTGAAATGCCGTTTGTGGCGGAGATCTACCGCTGGTCCGATGAAGAGTACGGCTTTGACGGTGGCAGTGCGGAAAACGATATGTTGCAGGTTGCCGCGCTTTGCGTGCTGTATATCCACTGGCGGACCAGCGGAGGGGCGACCTCGCTGGTGCAGAATGAAATGATTGAGGCCGCTATCCGTCTGACTGAAGAGAACGAGGCGTTTAAAACCCAGTATCAGGCAGTTCGGGGCGAATAGCGCTACAAAACGGCCAGAAGGTTCAATAATGGCCACTTGTTTACCATCATCGAACGTTAAAATCCGACGCTGCGCAGATAGCTCCGGCTGGCGGTGACATCTTTCAGGCTTCCTGCGACAGCGCCGACAAGTTCTCGGATGCAAAAAGTGGTTGAAGGAGTTCGCTGGGTTGAGAACTGTGTCCGTTTGGCTGACAGCGGTTCCAGCTGGGTCAATTACGAATGAGGCGATCTGCCGTGTAACAGATCAGAAAAAAGTGACCGGCTCCCGGTAGCTAAATCTGGTGGCCGGTCATCTTTCGTGTATTCTCAACCAGGGTAGATACCGCGATCCTTACGGGCCATCAGAATGCGTTCACAGGCCACGATATAAGCGGCTGTACGCAGGCTGCACTCTTTCTCTCTGGCTTTGTCCCAGACGTGGATCATCGCTTCAGTCATGATCTTGTCCATGCGGTCGTTGATTTCGCTCTCGCTCCAGAAGAAGCTGGCCATGTCCTGCACCCATTCGAAGTAGCTGACCGTCACCCCGCCCGCGTTACAGACCACGTCCGGCACCACGGTGATACCGCGTGAACTGAGCACGTCGTCAGCTTCCGGGTAGGTCGGGCCGTTTGCCCCTTCCAGCACCAGCTTACAACTCAGCTTTTCCGCGCGCTCACGGGTGATCTGGCCTTCCAGCGCCGCCGGGATCAGAATATCCATCTGAACTGTCCAGAATGCCTCGCTGACAATCTCTTCCGCGCCGCTGAATCCGGCGATTTTTTTATTGGCGGCCTGCCATTCGGTCAGCGCTGCCAGGTCAATACCGTCCGGGTTGAACAGGGTGGCTGAGTGATCCTGCATCACCACCACACGCGCACCGGCAGCCACGAACAGACGTGCGGCTTCGCTGCCCACGTTACCAAAGCCCTGCACCGCAATTCTCGCATCGGCAATCTCAATGCCCGAGCGGCGGGCCACTTCACGGCCGGTGATAAACACGCCGCGACCTGTGGCTTTTTCACGTCCCAGCGATCCGCCCAGATGAATTGGCTTGCCGGTGACCACACCAGTGATCGTGGTACCGTGGTTCATTGAATAGGTGTCCATCATCCACGCCATCACTTTGGCGTTGGTGCCGACATCCGGAGCCGGAATATCCTTCTGTGGTCCAATAATCAGCCCAATCTCGCTGGTATACCGGCGGGTCAGACGCTCGAGTTCTCCTTCAGAGAGCTTGAAGGGATCGACGCGGATGCCGCCTTTCGCGCCGCCGTAAGGCAGGTTAACTGCGGCACATTTGATCGTCATCCAGGCTGACAGCGCCATCACTTCGTTAAGGTCCACATCCGGATGGTAGCGGATGCCGCCTTTACCCGGCCCGCGTGAAAGGTTGTGCTGAACGCGGAAGCCCTCGAAATGGCGGATTGAGCCGTCGTCCATCTGCAGGGGGATATCAACAATCAGAGCGCGTTTGGGATGGCGAAGGGTATCGATCCAGCGGGTGAGATCGCCCAGGTAAGGGGCGACGCGGTCGATTTGTTGTAAGTAGGTTGACCAGGCCGTTGTGCTGCTGTCGGAAACGTAGGATAGCTTGTCCATAACAAACCTTTATTGAATTAGTTATATGTGCTGCAAAAACGTGGAGTGTTTAGTGCATATGACTTATGCGTGGCTCAATCTATCACCGTTCTTATGTATGTAATCCTTTAAATTAATGTTAAATCTGTTGCGATACTGCGTTTGAACGAATGGATGGCGAATAAATAATTAGGTAAATGGCAGGCAGTCTGATGGTGTTCAGTGTTATACCCATATTTATGCAGATAAAGTGCATATCATCCGCTTTGGTGTTATTTTTCAAAACTTTGAATGCGATCAAATTCTGCCGTCAGGGTTAGTGAACCCGGCCGCGGCGAACCGTGAGATAACGGAGGAGTGTCGATGGACGCCGATATGCAGCAACAGTTAAAAAATGCCTTTCCGCTGGTGAAGACTCTGTGCGATCTGGAGCCGGTCACCTGGATTAACTCAAAGGCCACCAGCACCGAAGAGGGTTTGCCTTATGTCGGACTCACCGCGGATCAGGTGGAAGAAGCCGCTCAGCGCCTGCAGCGTTTTGCACCTTTTCTGATGAGCGCATTTCCGGAGACGGCAGCGGCTCAGGGGATTATTGAATCCGCTATCGTCCCGTTACCCACACTGCAAAAGACGCTTGATGTCCGCCTGGGTATCAAATCTGGCGGCCGTTTACTGCTGAAAAAAGACAGCCATCTGCCAATTTCCGGTTCGATAAAGGCTCGTGGCGGCATCTATGAAGTGCTGACTCATGCGGAAAAACTGGCCATTGAGGCCGGACTGCTGAAGGAAAGTGATGACTACAGCATCTTAAATTCGCAGGCATTTCGTGAGTTCTTCTCTCAGTACCGCATCGCCGTGGGTTCAACCGGTAATCTCGGATTATCAATTGGCATCGTCAGCGCACGTCTGGGCTTTGGCGTCAGCGTACATATGTCTGCCGATGCGCGGGAATGGAAGAAGAATAAGCTGCGCGTAAACGGCGTCAACGTGGTCGAGTATAAACAGGACTATGGTATGGCCGTTGAGCAGGGAAGGCGTGAAGCGGCCAGCGATTCGCGCTGCTTTTTCATCGATGACGAAAACTCCCGCACGCTGTTTCTAGGCTATGCGGTTGCGGGCGGGCGCGTACGCAAACAGCTGAAAGAAATGCAGGTAAAGGTTGATGCTGAACATCCGCTGTTCGTTTATCTGCCGTGCGGTGTGGGTGGTGGCCCTGGCGGCGTGGCCTTCGGGCTGAAGCTGGCGTTTGGCGATAGTGTGCATTGTGTGTTCGCCGAGCCAACACATTCCCCCTGCATGCTGCTGGGCGTCCATACTGGTCTGCATGATGCTGTTTCCGTTCAGCAGCTCGGCATTGATAACCTGACGGCTGCTGATGGTCTGGCGGTCGGACGCGCTTCCGGTTTTGTCGGCCGGGCAATGGAACGACTGCTGACCGGTTTCTTTACCGTAAGCGATCGGCAGATGTTTGACCTGCTCGGCCTGCTGGCCAGAGATGAGCACCTGAAGCTGGAGCCTTCGGCGCTGGCGGGGATGCCGGGGCCATGGCGGATGCAGCAGGCACAGGACGCGCTGGCAGCACAGGGGATAAGCCCGCAGCAGCTCAGTCAGGCCACGCATCTGGTGTGGGCCACCGGCGGCGGTATGGTGCCGGCGGAGGAGATGGCGAAGTATCTTGGGGCTTAGGGAGCCATCGGAGGATTATTGCGGGCATGCCGCTGAGCAGGTCCAGCCTTAACCACGCCACCTGTAACCTTTCTACAGGTGGTTTTACGTTTCCTTCACACTTCTTGTTACAACAGAAGACTCTTAATTCCACCTCAATAACTAAACTCGCCCGCTTTTACCCTGTCTGACCTTCAGCAAAATCACCGATATGACAGTATGCAGAGCAAATCAGGTCTGTTTCTGGCATGACATTCACTTGCAATAACAACGACGACACAGATGAAAAAACTGCATTTTTTGACCCAGAACCGGGTCTGTTGCTTTATCGCTTTTTACATTGGGATACTGTTAAACCTGCCAATATTTTTCCGCCGCTTCCATCAACTCCACTATGATGCGGCCCTGTCAACCGCCATTGAGGTGGTTGCCGCCTTCGCGCTGGTCCTCTTCACCACGCTGCTGGCCTCAATGGCAGGGCGTCTGCTGTTCCGCATTCTGCTCTCGTTGCTGGTCATTTGTTCTGTTGCCGCCAGCTACTACATGATCTTTTTCAACGTGGATATTGGCTACGGCATCATTGCTGCCGTGATGGCGACTGACAGTCTTGATCTCTCGAAAGAGTCAGTGGGCTGGCACTTTGAAGTCTGGACGGTGCTGGTCAGCCTGTTGCCGCTGCTGATGCTGTGGTTGACGCCGCTACCGGAAGCTGCGCTTCACCGCAGGAATACGGGCGCGTTTTTGCGCCGTGGCGGCACGATGATCGCCGCCGGGTTGTGCTGCTGGCTGCCGCTGAAGGTGATGGGGAGCCACCAGGAGGAGATGGACAAGCAGCAGAATCGCATGATGGCCAGCTACGGTGGCGTGGTCGCTGGCAGCTATTCGCCGTCAAACTGGCTGTCCGGGATGGGGCTGCTGGCCTACAGCAGCTGGAGCCAGGCAGAAGACAGTCGTAACCTGTTCGATCCTGCGGCCCACTTCACCTATACACCGCCGAAAGATGTGAACGATCTTTACGTGGTGTTTGTGATTGGTGAAAGTGCCCGCCGTGACCATATGGGCGTCTATGGTTATGGCCGCGACAACACGCCATATCTGGATAAAGAACCCAATCTGGCCGCGCTGCAGGGATATTCGTGCGATACCTCGACCAAACTGTCGTTGCGCTGCATGTTCGTGCGTGAAGGCGGAGCTTCCGAAGCACCGGAGCGTACGTTGAAAGAGATGAATGTGTTCTCCGTACTGAAAAAGCAGGGGTTCTCTTCCGAGCTGTTTGCGATGCAGAGCGAAGCCTGGTTCTATAACAAAGTGATGGCAGATGACTACGCGCTGCGAGAAACCATTCAGTCCGAGAAGCGTAACGTCGGCAAACCGATTGACGATATGGCGCTGGTCAGCGAGTTGAAGGACTCTGTCGAACGCCATCCGCAGGGCAAACACCTGATTGTGCTGCACACCAAAGGCTCACACTATCTGTATACCGAACGCTATCCGCGATCGTTTGCCCGCTACCTGCCGGAATGCAAAGGGATAGATGACAGTTGTTCAACAAAGGAGATGGTGAACTCTTACGACAACAGCCTGCTGTATACCGATTACGTACTGGAGCAGGTGTTCAACCAGCTTCGGAACAAAAACGCGATCGTGTTTTATGCCTCCGATCATGGCGAGTCGATCTCCAAAAACATGCATTTCCACGGCACCCCGAGAGACCAGGCGCCAATGGCACAGCGTACCGTACCGATTATGGTCTGGGCTTCGGATAAATTTCTCCAGCAGCCTTATAACGCTGCCGCTTTCCGGCAGTTGAAAACGCTGGCGAAGGATAAAACGCCGGTATTCCACGAGAAACTGTTCAACAGCATCCTCGGCTGTATCGGCTATACCTCGCCGGATGGTGGGATTAACGAACTGCGTAACTGGTGCCACGTTAACCACTGAGTTGACCGGCATAAAGTTATACCGGGGATAACGGACGAAGAGTGAGCAAAAAGGTGATTTGTCCCGCCCGTGCGGGTGATAAGTGTCTGTCATCTTTGCCTGAATCGTCACAAGCAGGTATTCTGTTGCCCATATTTACTTAAGACAGTTCCAATTGAGGTCGACATGATTATTAAACCACGCATCCGTGGCTTCATCTGTGTTACTGCCCATCCGGCGGGTTGCAAAGCAAACGTTGAAAAACAGATCGAGTACGTCACCAGCCACGGCCAGATTGCTAACGGCCCGAAAAAGGTCCTGGTGATTGGTGCCTCCACTGGTTACGGCCTTGCTGCCCGTATCTCTGCTGCCTTCGGCTGTGGCGCTGACACGCTGGGCGTGTTCTTCGAGCGTCCGGGCGAAGAGAGTAAGCCGGCTACCGCTGGCTGGTACAACTCCGCCGCTTTTGAAGAGTTCGCTGAAGCGAAAGGCCTGTATGCCAAAAGCATCAACGGCGACGCTTACTCGGATGAAGTGAAGCAGAAGACCATTGAACTGATTAAACAGGATCTGGGTCAGGTTGACCTGGTGGTGTACAGCCTGGCTGCGCCACGTCGTACCCATCCGAAAACCGGTGAAGTGTTTAACTCCACGCTGAAGCCAGTAGGTAAAACGCTGACCACCCGCGGCCTGAACACCGATAAAGAAACCATTACCGATATCACGCTGGAACCGGCTTCCCAGGAAGAGATCGACGGTACCGTGGCGGTCATGGGGGGTGAAGACTGGCAGATGTGGATCGACGATCTGAAAGCTGCTGGCGTGCTGGCCGACGGCGCGAAAACCACCGCCTTCACCTACCTGGGCGAGCAGATCACCCATGACATTTACTGGAACGGCTCAATCGGCGAAGCGAAGAAGGATCTGGACAAACGTGTGCTGTCTATCCGCGAAACGCTGGCTGAAAAGGGCGGCGATGCGCGCGTTTCCGTACTGAAAGCCGTGGTGACTCAGGCCAGTTCTGCGATCCCGGTGATGCCACTGTACCTTTCGCTGCTGTTCAAAGTGATGAAAGCCAAAGGTACTCACGAAGGCTGTATCGAGCAGGTCTATGGCTTGTTCAAAGACAGCCTGTATGGCCAGGCGCCGATTCTGGATGATGTTGGCCGTCTGCGTGCGGACTACAAAGAGCTGAAGCCGGAAGTGCAGGATGAAGTGGTTAAGCTGTGGCCGACGGTGACCAACGAAAACCTGAACGAGCTGACCGATTTCGTCGGTTATAAAACCGAATTTATGCACCTGTTTGGTTTTGGTCTGCAGGGCGTCGATTACGAAGCTGACGTGAACCCGGATGTGAAAATCAAAAACCTGGTGCAGATGTAATCAGGTGAAAAGCAAAAAGCCTGTCTGCGGACAGGCTTTTTTTTGCTTTTAATTCAGCAAATTAAAGCCTGGCCGCTGCCGTGAAAATCAGCGTATCAAATGACGTACAAACCAGCACCAAACCTGAGAGTTGTTCTCTACGGGCTCAGACGGGTATGTAGTCGCTTTCCGTCTGGCCTGTGGGAATTTTCCGATCGGATTTCAGCATTTTCACCATGGCCTGCAGATTGGCGGAATGGCTGTCTTTTCGCCAGACCAGCCAGATATGCAGATGTCCGCGCTTTCCGGCCAACGGCCAGGCCAGCACGCTGTCACGTCCCGGCATGCTCTGCAACATACTTTGCGGGATCATCGCCAGCCCGGCTCCTGCACTGACGCAGGCTACAATGCCGTGATAGGATTCCATTTCAAAAATTTTCCCCGGTGCGGCGTTGTCCCGTGCAAACCAGTTCTCAAACAAACGCCGGTAGGAGCAGTTGGCGCGGAATGCATAGATGGTTGAGCCGGCAATATCCTCAGCTGAGCTGACCGGCGGATGATTCAGCGACGAAATCAGCACCATCTCCTCCGCAAAAACCGGTATTCCCTCAAGCTGCGGATGCCTGGGCGGTCCGTCTGTAAATACCGCACTGAACTGTCCGGCCAGCAAACCGTCCGTCATATCGCCGGAAGGGCCGGTCGAGAGATCCAGTTCCACCTCCGGCCAGGCCTGATGATAGCGGGCAATCAGCGGAGGCAGGCGAACCGCAGCGGTGCTTTCAATTGAGCCTAGGGTAAATATCCCGGCAGGCTTCTGGCTGGAGACACGTTCACGGGCCTCCTCAGTTAACGCCAGAATGCGCGAGGCATAATCCAGCAGCGTTCTGCCTGCATCGGTGATATGCAGCCGCAGTTTTTCACGGCTGAACAGCGCCACGCCCAGCTCATTTTCCAGCTGGCGTAACCGGGTGGAGATATTCGACGGCACCCGGTGCAGCCGTTCTGCCGCCGCCGTCACGCTGCCTTCCTCCGCTATAGCGCGAAAGATTTCGAGTTGGGTCAGATCCATAATGATTCTCTTTAAGAGACAGATATTTTCATTATTATTCATTTTTCAGGAAAGGCAGGCAAGCCTATGATGAAGGTCATCAACACTAATCACTTGCGCCGGGCAGCAGCTGCCCACCGTAACAGGAGAGTTTATGACTGCTTCATTTGCCGTATCGCGTAATCCGTTTAATGGTGAAATTATCCGCCAGACCCCTTTTGCTTCAACAGCAGAAGTGGAAACTGTACTCAACCAGACCGACGGGGCTTTTCAGGCCTGGCGCAGCAGCGCGGTGGAAGATCGTAGCGAATTACTGCTTAGCATTGCCGCTGGCCTGCGTCAGCGGGAGCGTGAACTGGCCGAAATGATGACCGCCGAAATGGGCAAGCCCCTTACCCAGAGCGTGGCAGAAGTGGAGAAGTGCGCCCGCTTGTGTGAATGGTACGCGCAGCAGGGGCCAGGCATGCTGGCCCCTGAGCCAACGCTGGTCGAAAATAACAAAGCCACAGTTAACTATCTGCCATTGGGGCCGATTCTTGCGGTAATGCCGTGGAATTTCCCGGTCTGGCAGGTATTGCGTGGCGCAGTGCCAATCTTTATGGCGGGCAACAGCTATCTGCTGAAACCAGCACCTAACGTCATCGGCAGTGCGCTGTTGTTGCAGGAGATCCTGTCCGGAGCAGGTGTACCGAAGGGCTTGTTTGGCGTGGTCAATGCCGATAACGATGCGGTCGCCACAATGATCAACGACCGTCGTATTGCCGCCGTGACCTTAACCGGTAGCGTGCGGGCAGGTGCAGCGATTGCCAGCCTTGCCGGAGCCGCGATCAAAAAGAGTGTGCTGGAGCTGGGAGGGGCAGATGCCTTTATCGTGCTGGCGGATGCGGATATCGATGCTGCCGTGAAAGGGGCAATTTCAGGCCGCTTTATGAACAGCGGACAGATTTGTATTGCTGCCAAACGCATCATTGTTGAAGAGTCGGTTTTTGCTGAGTTCCGCGACAAGTTTGTGGCGGCGGTCAGAGAGATGGTGGTGGGCGATCCCGCTGATGAAGCAACTTTTATCGGCCCGATGGCACGTTCTGACCTGCGTGACGAGCTGGATACGCAGGTCCAGGCAACGCTGGCAGAAGGGGCTGAATGCCTGCTCGGCGGTCATGTGATGGCGGGAGAGGGTAACTTCTATGCGCCCACCGTGCTGAGTAACGTTAAGCCGGGCATGACCAGTTTCCGTCAGGAGTTATTCGGGCCGGTCGCCTCGTTGATTGTGGCGCAGGATGCCGCGCATGCGGTCAGGATGGCTAACGACTCAGAGTTTGGTCTGGGCGGTAGCCTGTGGAGTAAGGATCTGGATAAAGCCCGTAAACTGGCCGCGCAGATTGTTACCGGTGGCATGTTTATTAATTCCCCGAGCTTCTCCGATCCGCGGGTGCCGATTGGTGGCGTGAAGCACAGCGGCTTTGGCCGCGAACTGTCGCACTTCGGCATCCGCGAGTTCACTAACGCGCAGACTGTCTGGGTCGAGTCCTGATTCAGGCCCCGTGGGTTCAGCCACTTTTCCACCCCTTCCGACGGGAGGGGCCGGCTGCAGAAGAAACCCTGCACCTCATCGCAGCCCAGGCGGGTTCTGCAGGGCTGACGTTTCCTTAGACAGCCCGTATTCTCTGGCGTATGTTGTTGTTTTCATCTGCGAAAAGGAGAGGAAACGTGTCAGTCAGAGTCAATGAATATCAGCAACCAGTGGGCGAGTCGCTTGAAGCCTGGACCCCGCGTCAGCGGCCGGATCGCGTGACGCTGAAAGGGCGCTTCTGCATGCTGGAACCGCTGCACAGCGCCCGTCACCTGGCGGATTTGTATCAGGCTTATGGAAAGGCAGGCGACGGCAGAGACTGGACGTATATGTTCAGCGGTCCGTTCAGCGATGAAGCGGCTTTTCGCCGCCATATTGAGAGCGCAGCAGCGAGCGAGGATCCTCTGCATTATGCGGTAATTGATCTGGCAAGCGGCAGGGCTGTCGGCACGTTAGCGCTGATGAGGATCGAACCGGCGCATGGGGTGATGGAAGTCGGGCATGTGGCCTTTTCCCCTGACCTTAAGCAGACGCCAGTGTCCACTGAAGCCCATTTTTTGCTGATGACCTATGCCTTTGAGCAACTGGGTTATCGTCGTTATGAATGGAAATGCGACAGCCTGAACGCCCCTTCATGTAAAGCTGCGGAACGTCTTGGTTTCAGTTATGAAGGGCTGTTTCGCCAGGCACTGGTGTATAAAGGGCGCACGCGAGATACCAGCTGGTTTTCCATAATCGATGCCGAATGGCCAGCGGTGCGTACCGGCTTTGAGCGCTGGCTGGATGCGGGCAATTTCGATGCGCATGGCAGGCAGCGCCGGAGTCTCGCCGCACTGCGAGGCTGACAATCTCCCCGGGTCTGCTGCTTAAGTGGCAGACCCGGTTGTATTTAGTACTCACATTTCCGCACATAAAATCATTAAATTTACTAACCTTTTACAGGTCAGCGTGACCGGCAGGGTGTCGCTCACGTTCGTTTGATAAAAGGAGCCGGTTTAATGACCTCACAGGCAACAGCATCACAGTCCACCCTTGCCGTGGCCGTTTATTCTCTGTTACATCCCGTCACGCCCGGTTTTTTCGTCGGTGCCTGGCTGTTCGATATCATTTATATTTACAGCATGGAACCGCTCTGGATCCGGGCGGCAAGCTGGCTTATTGCATTGGGCCTGGTGATTTCCATTCTGCCGCGATTAATCAATCTGGCTCAGGTGTGGGTGGGGGTCTCATATCCTGTGCACTCGGCGCAAAAGATCCATTTCTGGGCTTACCTTGTGGCAATCCTGCTGGAGATTTTTAACGCCTTTATCCATAGCCGCGATGCTTATGCTGTGGTTCCCGCTGGCGTAATCCTGTCTACAGTGGCGGTGATACTGATCCTGTTCGCTAACCTGCAACTCGCCCTGCGCGAACGCAGCGCTTAAGGAGGAGTGACAATGAAGAAAATAACCTTACTTTCCCTGCTGACCGTCTCCGTTTCCTTAACTCTGGCGGGCTGCGATCAGGCAGCAAAAATCGATCCGGCCAGACAGACTGGCGCAAATCCTGAGCTACCGCCGTCGCAAAACTTTCTGATCCCGCCGATGCAGGTTCCCACCGGTACACCCTGGAAGCAGGGGGAGAAACCCAGCGTTGCCAAAGGGCTGAAAATAGAAAAAGTGGCGGAAGGTTTTCAGCATCCACGTCAGCTTTATACGCTGCCGAACGGCGACATTCTTGTGGTGGAGGCCAGCGGACCGCCCGCGCCAACCAGCCAGCCTAAGGAGTTGATTACCGGGTTGATCAAAAATGCTTCCGGCAAAGGCGGCCCGGGCGGCAATCGCATCACGCTGCTGCGTAACAGCAACGGAGATGGCAAAACCTGGGAAAAACATCCTTTCCTGCAAAATCTGTACTCGCCTTTCGGCGTCCAGTTGATTGGTGACTCGCTTTATGTGGCAAATGCCGATGCGCTGATGAAATATCACTATGAGAGTGGCGCGACCAGCATCACCGGGCCGGGCACTGTACTGGCCGATCTGCCGGGTGGCCCCATTAATCACCACTGGACCAAATCTCTGCTGGCCAGTCCGGATGGCCGCAAGCTTTATGTTGGCGTCGGCTCCAACAGTAACATCACTGAGAATGGCATCGGTGCGGAATATCGCCGGGCGGATATTCTTGAGGTAGATGTCGCCTCCGGAGCCAGCCGGATCTACGCCAGCGGATTGCGAAATCCTACCGGGCTGCAGTGGGAGCCGCAGACCGACAAGCTGTGGGCAATAGTCAATGAACGCGATGAGATCGGCGCCGATCTGGTGCCGGACTATATGACCTCGGTTCAGGAGGGGGGCTTTTACGGCTGGCCTTACAGCTATTACGGCCAGCATGTGGACGAGCGTGCTCAGCCTCAGCGTCCGGATCTGGTTGCTAAAGCCATCAGGCCGGACTACGCCCTCAGTTCGCACGTTGCTCCGTTAGGGCTGTGGTTCTATACCGGCAGCAACCTGCCGGAGGAGTATCGTGGCGGAGCGTTTATCAGCGAGCATGGCAGTTGGAACCGCAAACCGCTGAATGGTTATCAGGTGGTCTGGGTGGCGTTTAAGGACGGTAAGCCGGTCGGTCTGCCAAAACCGGTGGTGACGGGGTTCCTGACGGAAGATCAAAAAGAGGTGCGAGGACTGCCTGTCGGCATGACAATGGATAAGCAGGGCGCCCTGATGATTGCCGATGATGCGGGCAATGTGGTGTGGCGGGTCACGGCGCAGTGAGATTTTTCTTGCGTTCAAGATATATCATAGATATATTTTAAGGCTAATGAGAATGAGTCATATTACTCTTTAGCCTTTCCCGCACCGAGGAGAACCATCTTGTCAGAGACCCCAAGCCGCGCACCTTATCGCGTCAGAAACGAACTGCGTTTTCGTCCGGTAGAAGTGTTGTCAAAAGAGCTGATTGCCGACAGCTTTTACCGCATTGAACTGGGTGGTGAAGCGCTGTCTGGCTTTACTTCACCTGGTTTTGATGACCATATCAAAGTGTTCTTCCCCGATATCCAGACAGGGGAGTTCCACCTGCCGGAAATCACTGAAGATGGCGTGGTGTGGAAAGACGGTATACGCCCGGCCGCGCGTGATTACACACCGCTGTTCTTTGATGGCAAAAGCAGCCTGACGCTGGACTTCTACGTGCATGAATCCGGGCTGGCCAGTGACTGGGCAGCTCAGGCCAAACCGGGCGATAAGCTGGCAATCGGCGGACCACGCGGTTCACTGATTGTGCCGGAAGATTATCTTTTCCAGCTGTACGTCTGTGACGAAACCGGGTTGCCTGCCTTTAAACGCCGTCGTCAGAATATGACCGGAAAAATTAAACTTTACGCCTGGGCTGATGAAGCAACAGGAAGCGCCTACCTTCAGGATCTGACTGGTGTGGAAGTCTGCTGGCTGGGCAGCGGCAAAATGAACGCTGAAGCGGTGAACAGCCTGGTGGCTGAACTCGACAAGCTGAAGATCCCGGAAAAGGATTACTTTATCTGGCTGACCGGTGAAGGGACGGCGGTTAAGCAACTCAGCGACTATTTTACCGCGCAGCGCGGGCTGGCCGCCGATTACGTGCGGGCCGTGTCTTACTGGTACCATAAATAATGAACAGAAAGCGCCGTGAGAAGATGCTGGATGCAGGCGATATTCGCCTGCTGATGCTGCATTTTATTGCGCAGGGGACTGCGCATGGCTATGAGCTGATCAAATCTGTCGAAGATTTATCAAAAGGGGAGTACACCCCCAGCCCGGGCATCATTTATCCTAATCTTTCCCTGCTGGAGGAGAGGGATCTTATCCGGGGGGCTGACCCGCAGGCCGCGCGCAAAGCGTTCAGCCTGACCTCCGGGGGAGAGCTTCAACTGCGGCAAAACCAGGAAGCTGTCCATCTTATTATCAGCAGGCTCTCTTCACTGGCGGTGCTGGTCAACAACCGCAGTATCCCTGAAGTTGAACGCGCTATTCACAATATGAAGATGGCTCTGCATACCCGCCTGTCGCAGCCCAATTTATCTCAGCAAACGCTCCACCAGATTATTGATGCGCTGGACGAAGCGGCGAAGAAAATTGAGAGAAGCCCGGAATAATCCAACCGGGGAAGAAAGCATAATCCCCAGAATCAGATGACGCTCGTAAAAAGGTATTAACTCTTATTGGTCAATTTTATTAATGTATGGGGGTGGGGAGGTAATCCTCTTTAGTTGTTGGATATTTGTAGCCCCATCACTGAATTTTCCTCTCCTGCATCACCCCGTGGCTCAATGTATGTTCACTTATACTTAACTTTAATCGTTTTTTGATTTCATGTTTATTATGAATTGATTCACGATTCAACAAAAATATATGTCAAATTTCTAATATTAGCATTCGTCAACAAAACCCATGTAAAATGAAAGAATAATTGCAAATGGTTTATCAATTTCCGTAAGATAATCTGGCATCTATTACATCTCATTAACGGGGGGTTAATTAAGAAAAACCTCAGATACCAATCTGAAAATTAACGAAAGGGTTTAAATATAGCAATAATATCAAGGAATTGAGCTGTTGTGCATGTTGCAACTTTACTATCCGAAAAAGAAGAAATGAATGTCATAAGCCAGTAATGGCAAGAGAGTAAAGATGAATTATTGTGCAGATCTTAACTTTGTCTTACAAAATAGTTTAGCCGGAATGTGTAATGGTTATGGAGTAAATTCCCTCAGAAATATATTAAGAATTACCCTGGGTTTACAGCAAAAAAAAACTGTGGTGTTCTATTGGTATACCCGGATTGGGTAACCAGGGAAGATTTCTTTCTATTTATTACTATAAAGACCTGCTTCATGCGGTTTATATTTCTTTCCTTAATGAGGTGGCTGTAATGAGAGTTGGTGTATCTAATGATAACTACCCTGAAAAAAGGACGATAATTGTCGATTCCGGCGTTGAATACGTAAATTATAAAAACAAAAACCTGTATTACTATCTCAACCTCTTTAATCAGAAAGTGTTAAAAAAACGCAAAAACTTTCTGTTTAAACCGGTCATACAGCTGCAACAGCCTGATGTCGATATTTTCCATCTTTTCAATGAAGTAGCGCTGACCGATCGCAAGTGGGTGGCGACTTTCGAAACAGAACTTCCCCGCATCCTGCCTCCGCCGAGCGGCAATAAAAGTGAAAACATTTCCGAGCTGAAGAAGCTGTTTCCGGCACTTGCCGCGGGGAATTGCGTGGCGCTGATTGCGCTTTCTGGCGCGGCTTACAGAATGGAAAAAAAATTATTTCGCAGTAGTCCGGAAGTATCAGACGCCATTCTGAATAAAATGGTGGTCATTCACCCGCCGCAAAAACTTTATGTTCAGAAGCGTGAGCCACGGGCGAACGCGCAGCCAGTCCACTTCGTTTTCGTCGGTAATGAGTTTTACCGCAAAGGGGGCGGAGAAGTGGTGCGTGCTTTTGAACAGCTGCTGACGGAAGGAAAAATTCAGCCCGATCAGGTGAAAGTCACGCTGATCGGTGACCTGGAAAAACGCCATAACTATGCGCTGGGGAAACATCAGGACGACCCGCAATTCTCCACGGTCACAGAAGCGGCTATAGCCGGACACAGCATCTTTGACCATGTCAAATTTATACCTAACGAGCAGGTATTGTCGCTACTGCAGAAAGCCGATGTTGGTCTGCTGCCCACCTGGGCCGAGACTTATGGTTTCTCGGTGCTGGAGATGCAGTCCTGCGGCTGTCCGGTGATCACCACCAACGTCCGTGCACTGCCGGAGATTAATCCGCTGGAAGCAGGCTGGCAAATCAGCCACGAGCTGAACGATGACTGGGAGTATTCAGTCCTGTCAGGCATGGATCGTGACAAGCTTCGTCAGCAGACCGTGAAGCAGTTGAAGGAGTTGATTCTGGACATTGTCTCGCAGCCGGAACAAATCACCCTCAAAGCAAATGCTGCCATTGAACGAATCCGTATCGAGCATGATGTGGAAGCCTATCAGGCGAAGCTCCGTACGCTTTATAATCAATAGTGATCGTTTCTCTGCCCGCTGCTGAAGAAGTTCCGTCAGCGGGCAGGTGATAACATGCCTGACCTGAAAAGATCCACAAAAAATCCCCCGATCCACACATTACCAGTCCGGTTATTTTCTCAGCAATTAAATAGTCCAACCCATACGAAATAATCACCTAAAATACATAAATTAATTACTATTTTTTTCTGAAGTGATTTTAGTTAAATTTGTGTTGTAGAATCGTAAGGGTTCGTAAGGATAATAATTATCCATTTGTTTACATTGAGAGAAGAAAATGATTAACAAATTAACAAGTATTGTTATAGCGATATTGGGTCTCGCTATGCTTTACATGGGTGGAAAGCTGCTAATGGTCGGGGGTTCACCGTTTTATGCCCTGATGGCGATTGGCCTGCTGATTACCGCAGTTGCGCTGTTTAAAAACAAAAAATTCGCGTTGTCCATTTACGCCATAATAATGTGGATTGTCCTGGCATGGATGATTTATGAAGTCGGGTTCGATAAATGGCAGTGGATCCCGCGTGGCGATCTGATCGGCCTGATCGGCGTCTGGTTGGCTATGCCCTGGGTGGTTCGCCCGCTGTCAAAAGCGCAGAACCCGGCCCGCACGGCAAACTTCCATCCTTTCCTCGGTACTACCGTCATTGTCATGATTGCCATCGTCATTGGCCTGATGTTCTACGATCCGTACCCGCAGGAAGGCAATATCACCACTCAGCGTAACCCGCTCTCTGATGCGACGGCGGGTAATGACTGGACCGCTTACGGCGGCAGTGACAATGGCCAGCGTTTCTCCAATCTGAAACAGATCACTAAAGATAACGTCAGCAATCTGGAAGTGGCCTGGACTTATCATACTGGCGACCTGCGCGATGCTCAGGATGCCAGCGAATATACTTTCGAAGCCACCCCGCTGAAGGCAAATAACACTGTCTATTTCTGTACGCCACATAACGAGGTTCACGCGCTGAATCCGGAAACCGGTGCGCTGAAATGGAAATATGAGCCAACCAAAGATCGCTCTTATTTGCAGCAGCACCAGACCTGCCGTGGTGTGAGTTATTATGAAGCGCCGGAAGCGCCAGCACAGAACAGCGTTCAGCCTGCCACCGTGGCTAATTCTCCTGCGGTTTGCCGCAAGCGTATTTTCAACGCGGCTAACGATGCCAAATTGCTGGCACTGGATGCTGACACCGGCAAACTGTGCAGCGATTTCGGCAATAACGGCATCGTAGATTTAACCGAAAATATGGGCAAAATTCGCCCACACGCGCTGATGCAGACCGCTGCTCCGCTGGTTGCCGGTAATCTGGTGATTGTGGGCGGTTCGGTGATGGATAACGGCTTCAACAGTGGCAACCCGTCTGGCGTGATCCGCGCTTATGACGTGATTACCGGTCGCCTGGTGTGGAACTTCGACCCGGCTAATCCGGATAACACCCAGCCGCTGCCAGCCGGTCAGACCTATCCGCAGGACACGCCTGTGGCCTGGGGCACGCTGAGTGCCGACATGAAAAATGGCCTGGTCTATGTGCCTTTCGGTAACGCCTCACCGGATGAGCTGGGCCTTAAACGCGATCCGGACAGCAACACCGAGAAGTTCCGCGACACGCTGGTGGCGCTGGATCTGAAAACCGGTGCGTTCAAGTGGCGTTTCCAGTCTTCAAAACATGACTTGTGGGATCGGGATAACCCGTCTCAGCCTTCGCTGCTGGATATCGACTATCAGGGCAAACGCCAGCCGGTGGTGATCCTGCCAACCAAGACCGGTAACCTGTTTGTGCTGAACCGTCTGACCGGCCAGCCGGTGTATCCGGTTAACCAGGTTGATGTTTCAACCAAAGGCATTGAAGGTGAGAAATATTCACCGATGCAGCCGGTTTCTGCACTGAACTTTATCCCGGATCCGCTGAAAGAGAAATCGATGTGGGGCCTGACGCCGTTCGATCAGATGGCCTGCCGTATCGACTTTAAATCCATGCGTTACGATGGCAACCCGTGGACGCCATCCACCGAAGCGGGCAGCATTATCTTCCCGGGTAACATTGGTGTCTTCAACTGGGGCTCTGTGGCTGTCGATCCGCAGCGTCAGATCCTGATCGCTTCCCCGGTTCGTCTGGCATACAAATACAATCTGGTGAAGCGTACGCCGCAGACTGAAGATAAACGTCTGATTACCAAAGACGGCACGCCGTACTGGAACGAAAACTTCAACGGTGATTATGCTATCCATATCCAGCAGTTTGCCTCAAGCCTGGGTATTCCATGTATCGCGCCACCGTGGGGCCGTATGGTGGGTGTTGACCTGACCACCGGTAAAACGGAGTGGCTGCGTCGCGTTGGTACTACCAAAAACCTGAAAACGACCTTCCTGCCTGGCCGCTTCCCGATTGGTTTCCCGATGGGAATGGTGGCGCACGGTGGTCCTCTGACCACGGCGGGCGATCTGGTGTTCCATGGTGCCACGGCGGATAACTTCTTCCGCGCGTATGACATCAACACCGGTAAACTGCTGTGGCAGACCGAGCTGCCAGCCGGTGGCCAGGCGACGCCATCTACCTATATGGGCGCGGATAACAAACAGTACGTTATCATCGCTGCGGGTGGACACGGTTCACTGGGCACCAAAGAGGGTGATGCCGTGGTGGCATACCGTCTGAAATAAGTCACAACGCCGGGTGGGTAGTTTCCGCCCGGCGTCACTCTTTATCTGCTCCCGCGACAAATACCTCCTCAGCATTTCCACTACACTTTCACCGTTTTCAGCAAATGCTCCGCCAGCCTCAGGCTCAACGCTGCGCCGGTCAGCGTCGGGTTCATACAGGAAGCTGAAGGCATCACGCTGGTTCCGGCAATAAACAGGTTAGGGTGGTCGTGGCACTGACAGTGTCGGTTAACCACTGAAGTCTTTGGATCATCGCCCATAATTGTCGTGCCCATAATGTGCTGGCGATCCTGATAGCCCGTGTCGATTTTCGACACTTCTGCATTGAGCAGCCGGGTAAAGCGATCAAAATCTTTCAGCCCCTGTTCTTTGCCCGCGTGCCAGTAATCAGTGACGCTGTAGTAGATTTCCGGCACCGGGATGCCTATCGCGTCCTTTTTGCTTTTGCTGGGCACAATGCGGTTTTCAGGCAGCGGCAGAGTCTCAAAATCGATGGCAAAGTTCAGTGAACGGGCGGACACTCGCTTCAGCTCTTCATCCAGCTTTGAACCGAGTACGCCTTTCGCGATCAGCCCTGCCGCATAGTCTGCGGTGGGCACGGTGTTACGCACTTTTATTTTGTAGCTGGGGAAATCCTTGCGGAATGCGCCATCCCTGTTGTTGAGATAAACCAGCAATTCTGTTGGTCCCTGGCCGGGCCAGACATCTTCATTCATCATCACATTCATGCTGATGCCGGTATGGCCCATCAGGTTGCGTCCAACCTGATCGGAACGGTTAGCGATACCGGTGGGATATCGCTCTGAAGTGGACATCAGCAACAGCTTGGGTGATTCAATGCCATAAGCAGCCAGCACAAAGTGATTTGCGGTCAGAGTGTGGTTGGAGCCATCCGGTTTGCGGTACCAGATAGCGGTAATTTTCCCCTCGTCGTCTGCTTCGATTTTATACACCACGGAATTATCCAGCAGCCTGGCACCG
Source organism: Erwinia sp. 009765445 (assembly GCF_058137865.1). Classification (NCBI taxonomy): domain Bacteria; kingdom Pseudomonadati; phylum Pseudomonadota; class Gammaproteobacteria; order Enterobacterales; family Erwiniaceae; genus Erwinia; species Erwinia sp. 009765445. The sequence goes on along the minus strand of NZ_JBYUWC010000002.1, from coordinate 218,171 downwards.
TGGCGTTCTGCCTCGTCGATATGCATGGAACCGTCATATTTGGCACCAATCGGGCAAACGGGATTGCAATTATTATTGCCCGCGCAAACCGGGCGTTTGCCATAAGGGCGGGTGGCGCGACCGTTGGGTTCGAGAACCGGGTTGTAGCCTCCTTTCCCCAGCAGCTCCGACAGGCGAGTAAAGAGGTAGCTCGGTGCCAGTCCCTTCATCGGGAATGGTGTGGATCGTGGTGGCCAGGCACCTCCGCCATGACCGCTCTCGTCCTGCCCCTCCATGCCGGAGACGCCAAGTTCCTGTTCGGCCTTGCCGTACCACGGTTCCAGCTCCTGATAGTCAAACGGCCAGTCGCGCCCACGGCCATACAGGCTTTGCAGCCTGAAATCATTGGGGATCATGCGCCAAAGCGCGGAGCCAAAGTGCCAGGTGGTGCCGCCGACCACGCGCAGATATTTGGTTGGATATTTCACCGGACCGGTTTGCTGCAGATAGTCACCGTAGGTGGAAGGGACATGGGGCAGATCCGGATAGGGCGATCCCACACCCTGCAGCTTCATGTTAGTCAGCGACATTTTAAAAGGTGAATCGCGGAAACGCTCCACGATATCCTGACGCCTGATGCGAGGTCCGGCTTCCACGATGATCACGGATTTCCGCGCTTTCGCCAGTTGTGTGGCGATCAGACCGCCCATCACACCTGAACCGATAATAATGACGTCTGCGTCTGGTATGGTCATGCTGCCTTTCCTTTCTCTGTCTGCGGCTTGCTGCCCCATGAATCCGGGCCGCCGCCATAGGTTGGCACCACCAGAATGCCTCTGGTGGGCAGATACATCATCGCTTCGGCATAGGCGATCAGTTCACTGTCTGCGCCTTCTCCCACCACGCCCGTGTACCAGCTGCCGATAATCAGTGCGGCGGTATGGCGCAGGGGATCTTCATCATTAACCGCCTGAAGAAAATCATCGACATGGGCGAAATGATGGCTGTCCAGAAACGCTGCCAGCGAGTTTAATCGGACCGCGAAATCGGCATAATGTTTGTTCAGCGCAGCAAGGTAGCGCTGGCCGAGGAGCTGGCTGGTCCGGCGGCTGACCAGAAATGAGGAGACATCTGCAAAATTAGTGTCACGGACTTGCTGAGCAACTGCCAGCTGTGCGGGGAACAGTGAGGCACAAACGCTGCTGAGTGAGAGTACCGCCATGCCTTTCAGTAACCGACGGCGGCTTAACCCCACTGGAACATTATTTTGCTGAGGCATGTGATCTCCTTCTTCTGACTATCACTGTTCCGGCCACGCCAGCCAGCAGGATGATGATTCCTACTCCCGCCAGTACGGCAGGGCGTGTCAGCCTGACCAGCAGCGGTGTTTCGCCTCCTTCGCGCAGCGTTTTGACCTGCGCAGCGGTCACGGAAATCTGTGGATTGCCGAAGTTTTTCAGCACGTAATTGCTGACATCGGCAATCTGCCGGTCGCTGAGTCGGGTGGTGAAATCCGCATCCTCTCCAAAGGCTGGCATTGAAATCGCCTTGCCATTCACCTCACGCTGCACGCCATACAAAATGGCTGACACAAGATTGTCCGGGTGCTCTGCGCCTGTGGCGCTGTTGTGATATAGCGAAGGATACTCAGCATTGCCCTGGCCATTGGACTGATGGCAGTTAGCGCAGCTGCCGCTGAAGACTTTCCAGCCAGGATCAACCGGCGTCTGGCCGCGCAACCGTTGCTCGCTATCCGCAGCTTTGCCATAACTGTCGCGTGGCATCGCCGCGCCATTGTTGATGGCTGGCACCTGGCGCAGATAAGCCACCATTGCCTGTATATCGCGGTCAGAAAGGTGCTGCAGGCTGTGTTCGATCGCTTCGGCCATCGGTCCCGCCGCCTGGGCTTTCCCGCTGAGATGACCCGTTTTCAGATACTGTGCAAGCTCAGCGCTGCTCCAGTTACCAATGCCGGAATGCGGATCGGGGGTAATGTTTGGCGCATACCAGCTGCCCAGGCTGCCGCCGGAAAATGCTTTGGTGTTCTGCTGGCCCATCAGCGCATTTCGCGGAGTGTGGCAGGTGTCGCAATGCGCCAGTGCGTTAACCAGATAGTCGCCACGGTTGATCTCCGGCGATTTATTCGCCGTCGGGGTAAAGCGCTCAGCAAACAGCAGATTCCACACGCTCATTGAGACACGAATATTAAAAGGGAAGGGAAGATGGGTTGGTGGTACAGGAGTATCAACCGGTTGAACACCGTGCATAAAATATTGATAGAGCGCGTGGATATCTTGATCGCTTATTTTTGCATAGGAGGTGTAGGGCATCGCCGGATAGAGGTGCTGTCCCTGCTTATTGATTCCCTGACGCACCGCGCGGGCGAACTCCTCTTCGCTGTAATCTCCAATGCCTTCGCTGCGCGATGGGGTGATATTACTGGCGTAAACGCTTCCCATCGGGGAGCGGATTGCGTATCCGCCCGCCATTGGCGCACCATGATGAGGTGACGTATGGCAGGCACCGCAGTCCGCAGCCGTTGCGAGATACTTTCCTTTAGCGATCGTGTCTTCCTTTGCGCAGGCCAGCGTAATGTGCCCTGCGGTTAAAAAGATCAGCCCCATCGCCAGAGGCAGACTCAGTCTTCTCACCTGACATGCTCCTGTAACGAAACGCGGAACTTAAAGCAGCTCGTAATCGTTGAAGATCAGCGGGGTTTCTCCGCCGTTGGTCAGCTCAACCTTTTCCGGCTGGGTCAGCATTGCGTCGCCCCGGTGGATCCTGACTTCTTTATTGCGGTTTGGCTGACCGGGGATGGATTCCAGCAGGCGGCCTTCAGTAAAGAAGACCCGCACGCCTGGCCCATGCTGCGTATACAGAGTGGTGCTCTCGCCGGGTTGCAGGGTGACTTTCCAGCCCCTGACGGTTTTCTGATCCAGTACCTGATTAAAAACAGGTTTGTCTGGCCGGGTGGCCCCGCCAAAGTGCTGCGGGCCGGGTTGCTTAATTTCAAAAGCAACCTGCTGGTTCAGTGTGGTGCCGGTATTGGTCACCTTATCCGTCTCAGATCTGCCCTGATGCGCGCCGAACTTGACGTTGCCACTTTTCATCTCGCCGTCTCTGGCGGGTTTATCCGGGTATGAGGTGTGCGTCAGGCTGCCGTCAATATGGGTGTTGACGTAGTCGAGGTGTTGCTCATGAAACAGCGTCGACTGGCCGGGACGGATCATCACCCGCATCACGGTTACGTACTGGTTTTCCAGAATAACGTGATGTAGCGGTTCGAGATTGGTGGCGACGACCGGTTCGGCTGCCAGCACTGCAGGGGAGGTGGCCAGCACAAGCAGGCCGGTGGCGCACAGGGCGGAAAACAGGGGATGCGTATTGTGGTTCATAAAAACTCCTGTTGTGGCACATTGTTAGCACGGGAAACCCTCCCGGACCTCTGCTGATACTACTCTTCGACCAGTGAAATCCAGTTAGCCCCTTTCCCGGTGGGATAGCGGCCAACCAGCGTCAGCGCACCGGTTATGCCAATGGTGTAAAGGGAAAGCTGGGTGGACTTCTGTCCGGATTCGATCAGAAAGCGCCCGCTGTTATCAATAGCGAAACCGCGAGGCTGCTGTTCAGTTTTGATGCTGCTGAGGTAAGTCAGATGTCCGTCGGTGGGATCAACGGAAAACGATGACAGGGTGCTGCTGGTGCGCTCCGTGGAGTACAGATAACGCCCGTCCGGCGTCAGCTGGATATCGGCCTGCCAGATGCGCGGTTTGTGCGACGGTGGCAGGTCATCATCACCGGTCAGCGGACGGGCCTCGCCACGCTGCAGATCTTCCTTCGGCGACACGGAATTCACATCTTCAACCGGCGTGGCAGTGCCGTCTTTGTTCAGCGTCAGTCGGGTAATATTGCCGGCCATTTCGGTCAGAATGTACATATTGCGCTTACCCTGTTTATCCAGGTTCGGCGCAATGACAAAGTGGCGTGGACCGGTGGCGGCTTCGCTCTGAATATTGATAAACGCCGGATTGTTCGGCGTGACCTTGCCGGTAGCGGCATCAAAATGGAACTGCAACAGCTGATCAGCACCCAGCAGCGTGACGTAGAGATAATGATTGGTGGGATCGACCTGAATGGCGTGTGCCCGCTTGCCGGTATGCACCACCTGCACCGGTTTTGCTTCCACCAGGCCGTTGCTGTCGATGCGATTAATGCTGAACAGATCGCCGCCGTAGGAGGCGCTCAGCAGGAAATGCCCCTGTTTGTCCGTGGAGAGATAAGCCATGCTCTCCGGCAGCGGCGACTGGCCGATTTTTTCCAGCTTGCCATCCGGCTGGATACGATAGGCCACCACGCTGTACGGTTTACTGCGCACTGAAACGTAGAGCATCTTTTTGTCCGGTGAAACCACCGATGACATGGCCTTGGCACCTGCGGGGAATGCGCCCACCGGGACCAGCGTCATTTTGGTTTTATCCAGCTGGTAACCGGTCACCGTTCCGCTGTCGGCATTGGAAACATACACCAGGCTTTGCGCCTGAACGCTGCCTGCCAGCGCTATCATCGAGACCAGGGCGCCTGCATAAAGACTGTTTTTCATTGTTATATCCAGTTTGTAGGGGGGGAGGATTAAGCTTTGTGATTCACGGTCATCACTTCACTGACTTCTGCGGTTTTTTTAATCTCCAGCGGCTCGATTTTTCCCATGATGAACATGAAATTAAGCGCACCGAACAGGCAGATACCGCCTGCCACCAGCAGGGGGACCACAAACGAACCGTGGCTCAGGGTCAGCATCAGACCGGTAAAGGAAGCAGTAACGATGCCCGCCAGGTTGCCGGCGAAGTTCTGGATACCGCCAAGCGTGCCGACATAACCCGAGTTTGGTGCGACGTCTGCCGGTAAGGTCCAGATATTGGCGGCGGTGAACGCCAGACCTGCATAGGTCAGGGAGAAGAGTGTCAGGATCACTGCCACGCTGTCGGTGAAGGCGGCGAAGGCGATGACCGAGGAGAGCAACATACCACCGATCAGACAGGTTTTACGGGCAGTGGTCAGCGAGAAACCTTTGCGATACATCCAGTCTGAGGTGATGCCGCCCAGCAGGCTGCCGGGAATGCCCATCAGTGCCGGAATGGCCCCGAGCGTCCCCAGTTCTTTCAGCGAGAAACCATGCGCCATGGTCAGGTAGGTGGGAAACCAGGTGACGAAGAAATAGGTGGCGAAGTTCATGCAGAAGAAGCCAATCATCATGCCCCACACCGTACGGTAACGGAACAGACCGCCGATATTGACCTTCTCGTTTTTATCCACGCTGTGGACGCTGCGATCGGCCAGCAGGTTCTGCCGTTCCTGTTCGTTCAGGCCCTTCATCTCTTCCGGTTCGCGATAGAACAGCAGCCAGATGGCAACCCAGGCCAGCCCCAGCCCGCCGGTGACCACGAAAGAAGTTTCCCAGTCCCAGGTACTGATTAACCACGCCACCAGCGGCAGGGCGATGGCGCTTCCAGCACGCGGACCGGCGTCAAAGATGCCGCTGGCGGTGGCGCGCTCTTTTTTGGCAAACCAGGAGTAAACCACCTTGGCGCAGCCGGGATAGCCACCGGACTCACCCAGCCCGAGCATCAGACGGGAGGCAAAGATCGAGGTGAAGCCACGGCCAAAAGCAGTAAACACGGTAAACAACGACCACCAGCCAACGGCAATAGCCAGTCCGGCACGTGCGCCCAGGCGGTCAATCAGGCGACCGGCCGGAATTTGCATCAGGGCATAAGTCCAGAAAAAGGCACCGAGGATCAGCCCCATACTGGTGTCATCCAGTCCGAGATCCTGTTTAATATGTGGTGCAGCGATGGCCAGATTGATGCGATCTATGTAATTGATGGCGATGGCGAAGAAGCAAAATGCGATCATCAGCCAGCGGACCCGTGGGTATCTACGCATGGTGAATTCCTTTATTATCTCGGTGTTTTCAGAAGGGCTGATGCGGCGAATGCCCGTTTGTTTGTTATCAAATGGTGATAAATTACAGCTCTATTGATAATATGATGTTAAAAGTAAGCGATTACAAAAATCAGTCAAGGTAAAAGTAAGCGCTTTCAAAATGAACCCCTGGTTGTCTGCTGAATTTGTGGACGACGTCACTAATTTCACCTGGAGCCTGAAGATGACCGATAAGCCTTCTCCCCCTGTAAGAGTTTCTCTGGAAGACGTGGCTCTGCGTTCGGGCGTCTCTACGGCAACGGTTTCCCGGGTACTGAATGGCAGCACGACCGTGCGGCAGTCGCGGCGGGAAGCGGTGGAAAAGGCGTGTGAGGAGCTGGGCTACGTGATTAACCGCGCAGCGCGGACGCTGGCCTCGCGGCGCAGCATGACTATTGGGGCAGTGGTTCCCACGCTGGCTACGGAGACATTTTCCCGACCGCTGGCGACCTTCCAGCAGAAGATCCACCAGTCAGGCTATACGATGCTGCTGGCCAACTCGGATTTCGATCCGGAGACCGAGCTGAAGGAAGTGAACAAGCTGGTGGAGTACGGCATTGACGCGCTGATGCTGGTCGGCAATTCACATCATCCTCGTTTGTGGGAGCGGATCACCCAGCAGGGCATCCCGTGTATTCAGACTTTTTCTGTCGACCAGCGTTACCCGAGCGTGGGTTACGACAACGAGCAGGCAGCGGGGGAGTTAACTGCGCATTTACTGGGGCTGGGTCATAAAATTTTTGGCGTGATTGTCGGGACGCCGCCCTCAAACGATCGCGTTTCTGACCGTATCACCGGAACGAGACAGGCGCTGGCGGCAGCGGGATTAGGCATTGATGAAGCCAATCTGATCAACAGCGCCTTCACGATGAATGACGCGCGGCAGTCGATGTTCCGGCTGCTGGACGGGCCAAATCCGCCGACCGCAATAATCTGCGGCAACGATCTGCTGGCCTTTGGAGCGATGCGGGCAGCAGGCGAGCGCTACCTGCGCATTCCGAATGATATTTCTATTACCGGATTCAACGACTATGAATATTCGGAGCATCTGGAACATCCGCTGACCACCATGAGAGTGGAGCTGGATCAGATTGGCGTCTGCGCAGCGGAATATCTGCTGGCAGAATTAAACGGCCAGCCAGCACAGCGACAGACACTGTTGAAACCGGAGCTGATTGTGCGTGGCAGTACCGGGTCAGCACCACGGGGGCGTTGAGCCACCGTGACAATTAAAAATATGTGAAATGATGCACGGTATAAAATATTAATCTCCCTATTATTAAACACACTGTTAACGGCAATGCATGATGTGTTGCCGTAAAGGAATGAAGTTATTAAGTTGAAAGGAATTAAGCTGAAGGAGACAGCGAATGAGAAAGTACCCTTTATTATTACTGATAGCCTGTCTGGCATCCTGTGCCATGAAAAGTAAAACAGACTATCAAACTCAGATAGATCCTGACACCGAAGCAAAAGCCAATACTATAATACAATCCGTTGTTATCCCGGAAACAGGCATCCTGCCAGGCGATATGATCGCTCATATCTCTGAATCTTTCCTGGGCACTCCCTACAAAGCTGATACGCTCACAGGCTCTACCACTACCAAAGAGGTGCTGGTTGCTGACTTTAATGGGGTCGATTGTTTTACGCTGATTGATTACGTGCAGGCGCTTAGCCTGTCAAAAAATACGGGAGATTTTCTGCCTGAATTGGTAAAAACACGGTACGTCGGCGGGAAGGTCGATTATCTGCATCGTAAACATTTCTTCACCGACTGGTATGCAACGCTTCCAAAAAATGCTGAAGATGTGACGGCAACTGTCAGCAATAATTATGTCATGGTAAGAAAAAACCTGAACAGAAAGGCTGATGGAGGAGAGTACATTGCCGGACTTGGTATTATCCCGCGTGAAATAAAATACATACCAGGTGACTCACTCAATAATTCCATTTTGAAAAACCTCAGGAACGGCGATTTTATTGGTGTCTATACCCCTCAGGAAGGGCTGGATGTTACACACGTTGGCATCGTCATTAAAGTGGATAATGAAGTGTGGTTCAGAAACGCTTCCTCGCTTGGAAAAAACATGAAGGTTGTTGATACACCGCTGCTGGAATATATGAAAACTAAACCGGGTGTTATTGTGTTGCGCTCAGTCGAATAATACAAGACAGAATGCTAATCCTGCCTGGTTATTCAGGTTGTCTCGTCAGGCTCTGGATTGTGAAAGCAGTATAAAACCAGGATTTTGTTATTCCATGCGCCAGGATGGCAAAAATGAAAAAACTATTACTGGCAACTTCCGTAATGATTTCTCTGTTCAGCAATAAACTCTTTGCTGTGCAAAGTTATCTGGTTTACAGCCCACAGGAAGTTGCTGTGTTTGAGGTTCGTTTCTTTGATACAGGGGATGGTCCCTTTATGTCTGACTGGCCCAAACCTTTAGCGTCGACATGGGATCTTAATCAACAGCAAAAAGAAAAAATACTGCACGCTATGCGTTACTGGGCCGAAATTATTACTCCACTGCCGGGTGAACTGCCTGCCATTGTAAATGTGGGCACGTTTAATGATGTGAATGCTGCTGGTAGCAGCGACTCAGTCACGGATGGGATGACCAGTATCACTCAGTTACAGGGAGCCATGACGGGCATTGATACCGGTGATTTATCGTTTGGATCTCACGCTCAGTTCATTATGGGAAAAATGGATTTTGATGATGTGCCATATGTCCCCTCGCAGCTTCCCAGAACCGGCCATACCGATCTGGTCAATGTTGCCGTTCATGAACTCGCTCATGGTCTTGGAATTACAAGTATGGCTTCCGACTACAACGGAGCCTTTACTCCTGCTTTTGACTTTTTCCCGTTAGGGACCTGGACGGCCTCATTGCGCGATGATAATGGGAATGCGGCTTATCCGGGGCAGGTAATAGTCTGTCAGGGGTGCAATAATCAACTGGTTCCATGGGGATTTGATGTGCGAAAAGACCAGGGGTATTTTACGGGGGAACATGTCAGTGAAGTTCTTGCCGGGGAGATGTCTGGCATTCCGGTGAAAATGCTGGATGATTATGGATATGTTGATACTGATTATATGAGTCATATTGAACTGAAAAACAGCATGATGAGTCATCAGAATTACCGTAATTATATGACGTTTATGGAAGCCGAACTGGCCTTGCTGCAGGATATGGGGTATCAGATTGACAGGCGTAACTTTTTCGGTTTCTCACTTTATGGTAATGGGAAGGTGTTGATTAATCAGCACGGATATTTTTTACGTGATAGCACTAATGGCGGCTATCAGCAGGGAGAGTATAACACAGCAACGTTAGGCTTAGGGCTCCATGTTTACGGCAGCAATAACACAATATATCAACAGGCTGATTTGTTAACTTCAGGTGTGGGTGGTGCAGGTATTCGTATTGATGGACAAAACAATACTCTGACAATTGAGCCGGAAACGCAGGTCCATGCTGACGGAATCAATGGCCGGGGAGTGTTGTTCGCTTATGGTAAAGACCACAATTTAATTCAGCGTGGTGATGTGCAGTCTGTGGGGATGAACGGCATCGCCATCAGTTTTGACTTTGGTGATAATTCACTGGGGAATAATGCTGAGTATCGCGGCTCATGGATTCATTATGTTGAAGGTTACGCCGTCCCATTATTACCGGAGCTGACAGGGGCGCTTGTGGATAACGTAGATATCAGTGGTCGGGTGGCAGGGAAAGGTGCGGCTATCTATCAGTCGCCGAATGCTCTCGTTAACCATATTAATATTCTGAATGGAGCAAAAATTCATGGTGATATTTACTCCGATTATAGTCAACAGGACATTTACGGCCTGCAGCGATTAACCGATCTGTCTTTTGGTCAACGAGCTGATACTGAGGGGCGGGCTACCGGGGAACCGGATCCTCTCTTTCGGTTCAGTTATAAGGGGAAAATTGAGGGGATCGATAACTTTGCCCTGAATATGTTGGGCGGAACCACTTCACTTACCGGAACCCATAAAATTTACAGCCTGTATGTTGCTCCGGGCGCAACCCTGACAGGTTACAGTCATTACACCCTGAATCAGGCAGGAATGTTCATCAACAGGGGAACATTTATCCCCGGCGAGGCTATGGGGAAAGCCAGCATTGTCGGCAATTATCAGCAGGGTGCTGATGGAGAGTTGCGACTGGGCATTGATGGTAGCGGAGGGCATGACACCCTGGAAGTTAAAGGTCATGCTGAATTCAACGGCAGGTTGTCTTTCGTCCCGCAACGGGACTGGTATTCACCAGGCTGGCGGCTGAACTCAAATGAATTTTTAAAAACCACCTCGTACAGTGGCCAGTTCAGTGAAATAACCGGGCTGTTCCTTTCGCCCACGTTGAAATTAACGGCAGTTCCGGCAACAAATAATGACTGGATGCTGCGAATGTCACGTGCTCAGGATGCTTACAGTCAGTATGGACGGGATCGCAACGAAAAGAGCACAGGAACTGCGCTGGATAGCATTGTCGGTCAGGCGCAACCGGCGATACAGAAGCTTTATCGTGCGCTAGATTTTTCTGCAGCTGACGGCAGTGATATCGTCAGTGCGCTTCAGCAGCTTTCCCCCGCAGCCTGGGGTTCAATGTTTGCAAGCTCACTGCATCGGGAGCAGCAGATCGCGGATATAATCAGTGACTTGAGCTCAAAAAACGGCCAGATAAAACAAGCAGATGAATGGATAAGTTTTGCAATTCCATTCGGTGGAAACTTTGAGCGGCAGCATCAGGCATACAGATCCGGCTACCGCTCAAACAGTTATGGGATGATAGTAGGCGCGGAAAGGCAAAATGGTAATAAGCGGGTATTTGGCTTTCACGGCGCAGTAAGTGGGCAGTCAGTCACGATGAAATCGCCGGATTCAGGAACTGGCAAAACCACGGCTTTTAACCTTGGCTTGCAGGCCCGTTATGGTTTCACGCAGCAGGAAGGAGGGTATCTGTCTGGAAACGTGCGCGTTGGTGTGGAAGATGGCTGGCTGGAGCGCCGCGTGCGGGTGGGGGATTATACAGCTAACCACCGGGCAAGCTGGACGGGTCTGGCCGGGTCAGCATCCCTTGGGGGCGGGTATAATTTTTCATTAAGCGATAACAACAATGTGGGGCCGGTAGCCGGCCTGAATTACACAATGTTGCACCGGCCGGGTGTGACGGAAAACGGTGATGGCAGCGGTCTTAAACTGGGATCGGCAACGTTTAACTCCCTGCGTTCCAGTGTTGGAATGAAATACAGTGCGAATTATTCTCTTTCCTCCGGGACGAAAATTTCAACAGACTTAAAGCTTACCTGGGACCACGAGCTACTTGATACAAGCCTGACGCAAACAGCTAATTTTGCTGGTTACGGCCGGAGCCGCTTCACTCACCGCAATCAGGTTGTGGGGCGCAATGCACTCGGGATAAAAACAGGTATACGTTATCAGATTAACAGAGATGTCGAACTGGGTGCCGGAGTGAGTAGCGAACTGTTTGGTTCCGGTTATGATTCACTGTCAGGTGACCTTTCCGTGAGCTGGCATTTCTGAACATGTTGATATGCATAAATTATTGCCCGGTGCGATTGAATGCAAGCCGGGCAGGCTGAAAGCGTGTTCTTGTTACTTAAAGAGCGCCGGAGGGGTTAATCCCGGCACTCCAGCCCAAAAGCCTCATATGCCTTACGCGCCTCTGCAGAACGCAAGGTATCGAGCAGCATAGCAGCCCCTTGCGGGTTAGCTGCATTGCTGAAAATCCCGCCGGAGAATGACGTCACTTTTTGTACTGCCTCAGGCAACGGACCGATAACTTTGATTCCCTCTACCGTCAGCAACTCGCTGATCTGCTGCACTGCGATATCAGCATTCCCCTTTACCAGCTGCTCAGCGGTAAAACCTTCCGGGATGGTCGTTGCCCGCGCATTAATCTCATCTTCAATCCCCAGCGTCTTCAACAGCGTCTGGAAATAGATCCCACTCGCGCCACCCAGAGAATAAGCCACTGACTTTGCATTCAGCAGGGCGGATTTTAACGCCTCCACGCTACTGATATCGGGTGCCTGAGCATCGGGCAGCATGGCAAGGCCGATCGAAGAGTCAACCAGCTCAACCCGGCTTTCCGCTACAATCACTCCTTCCGCTATCGCCCGATCCATAACTGGGACGGTCAGGATCACCGCATCGGCTCTCTCTCCGGCGGCCATTTTCTTTTCAATGATCGAGGTTGGATTCCAGTCAATCAATAACGGCTGGTCAGGATGTTGATGCTGCCAGTCGCTCTCCAGCCCGATAAACGGTGCGCGAATTGCCAGCGAGCTGAACAGGCGGATTTCTTTTGCATTTGCCATCATTCTCTCCTAATAATCAGAACGTTTTCGCAGATAGCTGCTGTCCAGTCCGGCTGGCGTTTTCACGCCAATCAGCGCCAGATCCCGGTCAATTTCATCGCGCAATATATGCATAGCATGTTCAACACCCGCCTGGCCACCCACGACGGCACCATACAGGAACGGACGGCCCAGAAAGACAAAATCTGCACCCAGCGCCATCGCTTTCATCACGTCCGTGCCGCGACGAATACCGCTGTCGATGATCACCTTCATCTGGCCTTTGTTCGCCGCAATTTCGGGAAGCGTATGCAAAGGGGGAACCGTGTGATCCAGCTGACGGCCGCCATGATTGGAGAGGATCACCGCATCGACTCCCAAATCACGTGCGATAAAAGCATCTTCCGGCGACATCAGCCCCTTGATCACCAGGTTGCCCGGCCATTTTTTGCGGATCGCCTCGACGTTTTTCCAGTTCAGCTTGTCACGGGCCTGGGTGTTACGCACTTTGCTGGACATCATTGGCGGCCCGCGCTCGGCGTCAGTGTTCTCGAAGTGGGGCGCACCGTGGCGCAGGAAAGTCTGTGCCACTGTACCCAGCAGCCAGCGGGGATTCACCGCGCTCTGGAAAGCGACTTTTGGCGTGATTTTGATCGGCATGCTGAAACCGCTGCGCGTATTGTGTTCCCGGTTGCCCAGCATCGGTGTATCACCGGTGACCACCAGCGTCTGATAGCCAGCCGCCGCCACGCGATCCACCAGCCGGTCGATACGGGGTTGATCTCCCGCCAGATAGGCCTGGAACCACGCATCCGGATTGGCGGCATGCACATCTTCCAGCTTTACCAGTGAGGAGGCGCTGAGGATCATCGGCACATTCATCTCGCGGGCGGCTTTCGCCAGCGCAATATCCGCCTGATAGGCAACAAAAGAAGCGCCACCCAGCGGCGCAATGCCAAAGGGGTGCTGATAAGTATAACCAAACAACGTGGTGCGCTGATCGCGACCGGAGACGTCCCGGAACATGCGGGGGATAAAAGTATATTGCTGATAGGCTTCAAAGTTTCCGGCGATACCGCGCCCGGTTTCCACGCCTCCTGCCACATACTGATAAATCATATCGGGCAGACGCCGTCGCGCATGCCGTTCAAAATCATCCAGCGCCAGCAGGTCGCGAAACCGGCGGGGCAGTTTTTTTACTGCAGGAGAACTGGCGGCAGCGGCCGCTCCGGTTACCACATTTTGCAGTGAAGAAGAGTTAGCAGGTGAAGTCATAATGCGTTCTCACAGTCCATTGGGGTTAGCGGTGAGGCATAACGGCATGACCAGTCATGACGAATAATGCGTTTTATTTGTAAGCGCTTTCAATTCTGAGCAATCATGACTAACATTTCAATAACACCGTAACACTACCTTGGCGTTTTTATGTGACCTGTCTCACTTTACAGAAACATTTGTAAGCCCTTACATTTAGAGTGTGCCCAAAAAAGATAGTGGCCGGAGAAATTCAGCCACGCTGAACTTCCTGATCTGAGCGTTTATCACTGGAGAGCTGGATGACTGCAAGAATCGTATTACTGCATGCCACACCGGTAGCAATGACCCCAATCCACACAGCGTTTAATGAAGTCTGGCCAGAGGCCGAAACCATTAATCTGCTGGACGACGGATTGTCGATCGACCGCGACAGAGAACCGGAATTGTCATCCGCAATGATTGACCGTTTCGTGCGTTTTGGTCATTACGCTTATGACATGCAGGCGCAGGGTATCCTGATTACCTGCTCTGCTTTTGGCCCCGCTATTGACCGGCTGGCAAAAGAGGTGCCGGTGCCGGTACTGAAGCCGAATGAGGCCATGTTTTTTGATGCGCTGGCGCAGGGTAAAAACATCGGCATGCTGGCCACTTTTGGACCGGCGGTGGAGACCATGACCGACGAATTTAACGAGTACGTGGCGAAGAGCGGTTCCTCTGCCAGATTGAACACCATCCTGGTGGATGATGCGATTGGCCTGCTGAAAAAAGGGGATGCGGAAAGCCATAACCGGCTGGTGGCAGCACGGGCGAAGGAGCTGGCGCAGTGTGACGTGATTATGCTGGCTCATTTTTCAACTTCCCGCGCTGCGACGAGCGTCCGGGCGCAAGTTGATATTCCGGTGCTGACCGCGCCACATGCGGCGGTGAAACGCATGCGGGCCAGCGTGCTTGCTGGCGTGAAAGAGTGAGCTTCATGGCCGGAGAAGGAGCGGCTGGCGGACTGCGCTTTTGCGCGAATCTGAAATGGTTGTTCACCGAACTGCCTTTTGAGCAACGGTTTATGGCGGCGGCTCAGGCCGGATTCCGCGCGGTGGAATATGCGCAGCCCTACGAGTGGCCGGTTGGTTTTCTGCAGGAAAAGCTGCGTGCGAACGGCCTGCAGCAAATTCTGATCAACACGCCGGTTGGCGCTGCAGACTTGCCACAGCGCTCGGGGATGGCTTGCCAGCCTGACTCGGTGGCGGCGTTTCAGCACGGTATGCTGCAGGCGCTGGAGTATGCTGAGGCGCTGAGCTGTCCGTATATTCATCTGCAGGCTGGTCTGCAGCCGGATAACGCCACGGCGGCCGCAGCGCTGATGCAATTTCTGGAGAACATCCACTGGGCGAAAGAATTGGCGGAGAAGCAGGGCGTGATCCTGTTGCTGGAAGCGATCAACCGTCATGATATTCCCGGCTTTTTTCTCAGTGATTACCATTTTGCGGCAGATATTGTCAGGCAGATTAACAGCCCGTCGGTGCGGCTGATGCTTGATCTCTATCACTGCCAGGTGATGCACGGCGATATCAGCCGCAATATCGCTTCGTTACTTCCACTGGCGGCCCATGTGCAGATAGCCGATGCGCCCACCCGCAGCGAACCGGGCAGAGGCGAGCTAAACTGGAACTATGTTTTCAGTCAGTTACGGTGGCTGGGCTATGACGGCTGGATCGGCTGCGAATACCGACCGCTCATTAGTACAGCAGAGAGTCTGAGTTGGATGACTGAAAAGCCGGTGTAACTAACCGGCATCTGTATCGGCTGCGAGGCTCCCTGATTCATTCAGCTGGGTCCGTTGCCAGCGAGTCCGTTAGCTGCCCGGCAAACCGGCTCATCAGCCTGACCAGTTCGTTAAGATCCTGCGGCTCCCAGCTGTCGAAAATAGCACGGGACAACCGTTCTCGTGCTGCATCCACGCTGTCCGTCATTGCTTTACCTGACGGAGTGATTACCGCTTCCCGAACCCGGCGGTCGAACTGACCAGCACGGCGCTCCACCAGTCCGGCGCTTTCCAGTTTGGCGATCTGACGGCTGACGGTGGTGTAATCGCGGCCTGCACGGTCAGCCAGTTCCACCACGCCAACCGGCCCAAAACGTTCAACGCCTACCAGCAGCAGGAGCGAAGGCCGTACGCTTTGTGCAGGTTGGCTCAATGAGCGGCGGCGATATCACTCTGCCGGGCTCCCTGCTGCGTTCAAAGGCCATTGTCCTGATGGGCAGTGGCCTGGGCAGCATTTCCAGCGAAGGTCTGATCCGCTGTATCACAGCGTTGTTGCAGGCCTCACCTCAGGCAGGGTTCAGAATTGCCACCCGGGCAGTGCCGTTATCGGATGTGACGAAGAACTGGTCTGAAAATGACAGCAGTAGCAGAACGGTGTGCACGATTTGACGCTGAAACAGCCGTCATCAATAAGCCCGTCCGGGCACAGGATGCCGGACGGGATGGGACTGAGGCCCTCAGTTAAAAGTCACCTGAACCTTGGCGGCCTGGCTTTTATCGCTGGCCATCTCCAGCGCTTTCACCACTTCTTCCTGCGGGAAGATGGCGGAAAGCAGCGGCAACGGGTTGATACGGCCGCTTTCAAGCCAGCTTACGGCGATGGCGAATTCATTGATAAAACGGAAGGAGCCGGTCAGCTGGATCTCTTTCACCAGCAGCGGCATAAGCGGGAAATCCACCGAAGCGGCTCCCATCCCCAACTGCACAATGCGGCCTTTTGGACGGGTAAACCCGACCGTAGAGGCAATAGCGGCAGGTGCGCCTGAGGCCTCGAAACACACATCAAAGTAGCCGCCATTTTCCAGCCACTGACGGGTGGTTGTTTCATCAGTCGGCGATACGGACAATGAAGCGCCCATTTCCAGCGCCAGCGCGCGGCAGCGTTCACTCATATCGGTGGCGTTAATTTCGCCCGCACCTGCGGCGAAGGCCGCAGCCATCACCAGACAGCCAATTGGCCCGGAACCGGTAACCAGCACCTTTTTGCCCACCAAATCACCAGCCTGATGGATGGCATGAATCGCCACGGCCAGCGGCTCAGCAAAGGCCATCACTTTGGAATCAGCCTTATCGGAATAGGGGACACACTGCGACGGCTGGGCGGCGACATAGCTGGCAAAGCCGCCATGGACATGCGGGAAGAACTGGGCGCTGCCCATAAATTTCATTGTCCGGCAGAGGTTCTGCTGTCCGTTGAGACAAAAATAGCAGTGATTACAGGGTTGAGACGGATTGACCGCCACCCGCTGCCCCACTTTCAGGCCGCTGTCCGCTGGTGCCTGCGCCACGCTACCGACAAATTCGTGCCCGAGGATCATTGGCTGCTTAAGGATCGACATCCCCGCGCGCCCATGCTGGTAATAATGAATATCAGAGCCGCAGATACCGCCACGCTCGACTTTGACCAACACCTGGTCATCGCGACATTCCAGCATCAGATCCTCGTTGCGCACTTCATAAGCGGCACTCACCACGCTGGCTGTAATTTCTTGCTGTTTCATCAGTAGTCCCCGGCTTTGGATGGATTATCAAAAGGTTGCTGGCTGTTTATACCCGTCCCCGGTTCGTCAGGCAGACGAATAACGGCAATTTTACCCACAAGGAAGGTATAGGCCAGGAAGCCTGCCAGCGCCACGGCGGCGATATACCACATGGCATACTGGAAATTCTGCGTGCGCTGCAGGATCACGCCGATCACTATCGGGCTGACGATGCCCGAAAGGTTGCCAAAAATATTCAGAAAACCGCCGACAGTGCCAATCAGCTGGCGTGGCACCACATCACTGCATACCACCCAGCCAAGGTTGGAAAAGGCATTGGCAAAGAAGGCGATCGAAAGAATGGCGATAGCGATCGTCGGACTGTGTTGGAAAAAATTGACCAGTGCGATTGAAGTCGTAACCAGCAGGCCAGACATCACCGGCAGCTTACGGGCGAAGGTGCGGGAAGCGCCCCTTTTCAGCAGCATATCGCTGAGCGTCCCACCGCACAGTACCCCGGCCATCGCCATCAGATACGGGAACATGGCCCCGATACCGGCTTTGGCAATGGTCAGACCCAGTCCTTTTTCCAGATAGACGATAAACCAGGTCAGGAAAAAATAGAGGGAGGAAGAGGCGGCGAACTGGGCGATAAACAGGCCCCAGATGATGTGCTGACGCAGAACGTATTTCACATTTTTCCAGTTCACTTCGCCGTTGCCACTCTGCTGGCTGTCTGAACCATAGCCACCGCCTTCACGGATATAGTCCAGCTCGGCCTGGTTGGCGCTCTGGCTGTGGATAGGCAATCAGCCAGTAGATACCAAAGAAAATCCCAATGCCGCCGGACAGATAGAAAGAGGCTTCCCATCCCCATGTTGCCACAATCCATGACAGCACCGGCGTCAGCAACGCCAGGCCAATGTATTGTGCACTGGCATAAAAGGCCGTGGCGCGGGCGCGTTCATGGTCAGGAAACCAGTTGGCGATGATTTTGGTGTTCGAAGGAAATGAGGGCGCTTCGGCGATGCCAATCAGTGCACGGCAGACCAGCAGCATGGCAAATGATGCCGCACTTGTTGCGAACAGGTGATGGGAAGAAAAGCCCATCGCAAAGGTGAACACGCTCCATGACACTATCGCGCTTCCATACAGCATGCGGGAGCCAATCCTGTCCAGAATATAGCCCACCGGGATCTGGCTCATGGCATAGAACCAGGTAAACATCGAGAACAACAGTCCAAGTTGCGTAGGGGAGAGACTAAATTCGCCCTGAATATGCGACCCGGCGACGGAAAGGTTGGCACGATCCATATAGTTGATGGCGGTCACCACAAACAGCATCATCAGAATGGTCAGCCGGGATCGGGTGGGTTTATTCATCATGGTAAGTCCCTGAAGTCAATAAGCCGAGTTTGTTGTTGGCAGTGAAGGCTGATGGCTGCTGAACCGCGTTAACGCCGCCAGTAATACAGCCGCTACCAATGCGCCGCCCATAAAGACATATGAGGCATCAGGATTACCGGTCAGTCCGTTGAGATAACCCACAATCCATGCACCAACAAACGAGCCCAGTGCTCCGCAACAAACCACAAATGACATTGCACCAGCCACAACGTTGCGGGGGATCATCTCAGGAATGGCCGCAAAGAAGGGACCATAGGGGGTGTACATTGCGCCACCGGCAATCACCAGCAATCCCCAGGAGAGCCAGAAATGGGTTGAACCCAGCGTGAAGGAGGCAATAAAACACATTGCACCAAGGCCGAGGAATAACAGGACGACAGATTTACGCTGTTGGTATTTATCCGAGAACCAGGATGCACAAAGCATTAGCGGAACGGCCAGCAGATAAGGGGCGGCGGAGAGCCAGCCGGTTGCAACGATACCAAGGCCGGAGGCGGCTTTCAGCATGGAAGGAAGCCACATGATAAAACCGTACATGCCGATGTTCCAGAAAAGGTGAATCGATGCCAGCGCCAGCACTTTGGGCGATCGGAAGGCTTCACGGTAGTTTTTTACCGGCTTAATGCTGTCCTGCTCGGCGGCCAGTGCCGTTTCGATCGCCCGCTTTTCTTGCTCATTCAGCCACTTTGCATCGCGGGGACGATCGGCATAAATTACCCACCAGATTACCGCCCAGATCACGGCTGGCAGACCTTCGATAATAAACATCCCGCGCCAGCCAAAGGCGTTCACCAGGTATCCGGACAGGATCGACATCCATAACACGGTGACTGGATTGCCAAGAAATAAGAAGGTATTGGCTCTGGAACGTTCTGCCCGCGTAAACCAGTGGCTCAGAAATATCAGCATCGCTGGCATGACCACGCTTTCTGCCACGCCGAGGAGAAAGCGGATAACTGCCAGCAGGGCAATGCTATGAACCATGCCGGTCGCTGCTGCCAGTATTCCCCAAAGTATCAGACTCCAGAAAATCAGTTTTTTTGCAGAGTGTTTTTCGGCATAGATGCCGCCGGGAACCTGAAAAAAGAAGTAGCCGAGAAAAAACAGGGCGCCAAGTAATGACGAAATGCCCGGAGTAATATTCATATCTTCAGCAAGGCCAGCCGCCGCGCCAAAACCATAGTTGGCCCGATCAAGATAGGCCAGACTGTAGTAATGAAGGCAATGGGGATCAATTTCCCCCAGCGACTGGCGGGTAATTTTCCTGCAATAATGTGATTCATCTTATTTACCTTTAATTGCCCCGTTTTCAGGTGCGACGGCAGAGTGGCTGTCTCGGCTCTGAACCGTTTAAACAGAGATGTTGGGCTTTCCTACAGCGTTGCAAGCCAGCCGCCGTCGACGTAAATAATCTGGCCGTTAACATAGTTGGAGGCGGATGAGGCCAGGTACACAGCGGTGCCGATCAGCTCTTCAGGCTGGCCCCAGCGGCCGGAGGGATTACTGGCACGCACCCACTGATCGAATTCGGCATTCTCTACCAGCGCCTGATTCATATCGGTAAGGATGTATCCCGGACCAATTGCATTGCTCTGAATATTGTATTGCGCCCATTCCGCCGCCATTGATTTGGTCAGCAATTTGATGCCGCCTTTCGCTGCGGTGTAGGGTGCAACCGTGGCACGGGCGGCCTGGCTGGTCAGCGAACCAATATTGATAATTTTGCCACCGCTCTCTCTGGCAACCATGCGTCTGGCTGCCGCACGGGCTATCAGAAAAGCGCTGGTCAGGTTGATGTCCAGCACGCGCTGCCAGTCGCTCAGCTCCAGTTCCAGCATGGGTTTGCGAAACTGGATCCCGGCGTTATTGATCACGATGTCGACATGCACATCCTCATCATCAAGCTGCCGGAATACTTCTTCTACTGCGGTTTCATCGGCGACGTTAAACAGGAATCCCCGCGCGTTGGCTCCCTGTTCCTGCAGTACAGACAGGGCTTTTTTAAGATGTATTTCCTGAGTGCCGTTAAGGATCACCGAGGCACCCGCCGCCGCCAGACCCTGAGCATAGGCAAAACCCAGCCCACGGGTTGAACCGGTAATCAGCGCAGTTTTGCCGTGAAGAGAGAATAGTGAAGACATAAAAACTCCTGAAGATGTTCATGTAACATGACTAACAAGTTGAATGCATAAGATCTACGTGATGGGAATATTTTCGGCAATCGGCAGGGGGAAGAAATGTAGTTCCGGTCACATTAATCATGATTTTTAATATTTTGTTTTTATATTAGTTGTTATTTAACAATAATATAAAGTGTATTTCGTGATTCGGATCACAATCTGTTGCGGTGCCAAAGTAATGCTTGCCAACGCTGGCAGGCCGGTGCTAAAAAGAGGCCTGACTTGTAGGACAGGATCGAAATGGCGTGATACTGGAAAGCGTACAAAAGCATAACGTGGTGAACGTTATCTATGAACAGATGAAGCAGTCCATTCAGGAGGGCGTCTGGCCGCCAGGCTGTAAGCTGCCTTCAGAAGCGGAACTGACTTCCCAATTTAACGTCAGCCGGGTCAGCGTCCGCAGTGCCGTACAGAAACTGAGGGATTTGGGCGTGGTCGTAACCCATCAGGGAAAGGGGACCTACGTCACACGGGATGTCGCACGCTACGGTGCATTCAGCGACAACCAGCCCATTTTGCATCTGTCACAGGAGGAGTTCGACGATATGCGGGTGTTTCGCCAGACGGTGGAGTTTCGCTGTATGGATCTGGCGGTACAGAATGCCACGGATGAGGATATCCGGCTGCTGGAGCAGGCACTTAACCGCATGCTGGTCAGCAAAGATGACTATAAAAAATATACCCAGGCTGACTATGATTTTCATCTGGCTATCGTGAAGGCGTCGCATAACAAGGTCTTTATCCACGTGATGGAATCCTTGAAGAACATCTATATCCACTATCTGGAAGAGCTCAATCGGGTACTGGGGATCACCCTGGAAAGCGTGGAAGCACATATAAAAGTGTTTATGGCACTGAAAAACCGCGATGCTGCCACGGCGAGCGAAACGCTCAACAGGGCAATGGCACATAACGTTGATGCGATTGAGGTGAAACTCAGCGAAAAATAGCTGCCTGCCATCAGCACCCTGGCGGAATAAAGAGCCATCACAATCAACAACGCTTCTTGGTTGAGCAGAACACAGTGACGAATCTATCTCAGTGAAAGACCCAAAGATGGGCTTTTTCTGAACTTTTACATGTAGGACATCATACATCTTAGCATCAAGGCGGAGAGAGTTATGGACAGGTTAAAAATTACCAATATTAAAACCCTGCTGACGGCACCAGGCGGCATCGACCTGGTGGTCGTGAAAGTGGAAACCAACCAGCCGGGCCTGTACGGTCTTGGCTGCGCCACCTTCACCCAGCGCATCTTCGCAGTGGAAGCCGCGATTGAAAACTACATGAAACCATTTCTGACTGGTAAAGATCCGCTGCGCATTGAGGATATCTGGCAGTCAGCGGCGGTCAGCGGTTACTGGCGAAGCGGTCCGGTGATGAACAATGCGCTGTCCGGGATTGATATGGCGCTGTGGGATATCAAAGGAAAGGTGGCCGGCTTACAGGTTTATCAGCTGTTAGGCGGTCAGTGTCGGGATGGTATCCCGTTATACCGTCATTGCGATGGCGCGGATGAAGTCGAGGTGGAAGACAACATTCGGGCGAGGATGGAAGAGGGATACCAGTATGTTCGCTGCCAGATGGGGATGTATGGCGGGGCGGGCACCGAGGATCTGAAGTTGATAGCCGGAAAACTGGCCAAGGCGCGAAATATCAAACCGAAAGTTTCTCCACGTAGTCAGACGCCGGGGATCTACTTTGACCCGGATGCTTATGCCCGGGCGGTACCGCGTCTGTTTGACCATCTGCGTAACAAGCTGGGGTTCGGCGTGGAATTTATCCATGATGTGCACGAACGCATTACCCCGGTGGCTTCAGTTCAGCTGGCGAAAAGTCTTGAGCCTTATCAACTGTTTTTCCTGGAAGATCCGGTGGCACCGGAAAACCTGGACTGGCTGAAGATGATCCGCGCCCAGAGCTGCACGCCGATCTCAATGGGCGAGTTGTTCACCCACGTCAATGAGTGGAAACCTTTAATCCAGCAGCAGCTGATTGACTATATCCGCTGCCACGTCAGCACCATTGGCGGCATCACTCCGGCAAAAAAACTGGCGACCTATGCCGAAATCCACGGTGTACGCACCGCCTGGCACGGACCTGGGGATATTTCTCCGGTGGGTGTGGCGGCCAATCTTCACCTGGACATGAGCGTTACCAACTTTGGCATTCAGGAATACACGCCGGTAAATGATGCACTGATGGAAGTGTTCCCTGGCTGCCCGGAAATTGACCGGGGCTATGCTTACCTTAGCGACCGTCCTGGCTTGGGGGTGGATATTGATGAAGAGAAAGCCAGACGTTACCCTGTCACGGAAGGCCTGCCAGACTGGACCAATGCCCGTTTGCCAGATGGTTCAGCAGCGCGCCCTTAATTTTCGGGTAGTTCAGGGAAGTCAGGGGGGATTTTCTCTCCTGATGGCGGCTGTTTCTTACCAGCGTAATTGCTGGCCGGAATACTCTACATAGTGGTGGCCGCCTTTGCTCTGCCATACGTCAATCTGCCCGATAATCCCGCCGACGCTTTGCTCCACTGTCAGGGAAGCGTTACTGCCACCCATATCGGTTTGCACCCAGCCGGGATGAACGCACAGCAGCGTCTGGAACGGGCTGAGCCGAGTGGATAACCCACGGGACAGCATATTCAGCGCTGCTTTACTGGCAGAATAGAGTGGATAGGTCGCTGAAGGGTTTTCATTCAGGCTGGCCAGTTGCGAAGTCATCAGCGCCAGTACACCCCGGTCAGCAGCAAGCAGAGGAGGCAGTTCTGTAGCATAGGGGTGAGATGGCGTTAGTCATAAACAACGCTGTCAGTTCTGCATCGTCGGACTGCTGAATATCCTGATGATCCGGTCCGAAAACCCTCGCATTAATAAAGATCAGATCGAGTTGCTCTTCCGCTAATGAGTGCTTCAGGGCCTCCCGCTGCGTGGCGTGATTGATGTCTACTGTTAACCAACGAATGCCTGACGTTGCCACTGGCGCAGTGCTGCGCGTGGTGGCGGTGACTTCCCAACCCTGCGCGGCCAGTTGATTTGCTAAGCCTAAACCGATTCCGCGAGAGGCACCTACAACAAGCGCTTTTTTACCTGTAGCCATGATCTTTTCTCCTGTGTTTATTTCACAATGGCAGTTTCCTGCTGACAGCGCCAGCGTCCGGAACAGTGGCCGGATGAGCTGTTACCTTTTCGATAATGGCTTGCATTGTAGAATGACTGATCTACAATAAATTATAATCCCGTCACCTTTGCAGAGTGCATAATGAAACCCACGGTCGGTCGACCCAGAGAATTTGATCCGCAGGATTTGCTCAACACTGCACTTGAGTGCTTCTGGCAGCATGGTTACCGGGGCACCTCAATGGCTGATTTGATGAAAGCCTCGGGGCTTGCCAGTGCCAGTATCTACAAACTTTATCCTGATAAGCGCACTATCTTTCTGGCGGCGCTCAGACAATATATGGACAACGGTCTGGCTCGTCTTGAGCAGCGTTATCAGCAGCTTTCCCCGGAAGAAGCGTTAAAGGAAACGCTGAGTTTTGGCGTGGAGCTTTCAACCGGCAAGGCAGGTGAAAGAGGGTGCCTCACCATTGCCACAGCCAATGAATTGCTGCCCGGAGATGACGAAATCCGCAGGCTGGTCGGGTATAAGTTCAGCGGTATCGTCAGACACCTGACCGCTATTTTGGTGAAAGGACAGCAGGCGGGGGTATTCCGCCGCGACCAGGATGCTGCTATCCTGGCGGAAACACTGTTTATGCTGCTGGAAGGAATGAGGGTTTACGGCAAAATCCAACCGGACAGTGGTATGCTGGCCCAGGTAAATTCTTTTGTTATCAGCACAATATTGAGCCGGAACGATAATGAAGGCAGTGGCAAATGAGCTTGCCCATCGGCACGCAGGTACGGCGAAGAAAATCATTCCGTATCATGGTAGTGCTTGAGGTGGCCGGTGCTGCCGTCACCTGTGGCTGGTTCAGCAAAGGAGTCCTGATAAAACAAGTCTTTATCTGTGATGAGCTTCTTGTTGTTGCCTATCACTCTGACATCTGGCCGCTGACGTGAACCGGATCGCAAGAAAGCATTTGAGAGAGTGTTAGTATGACCGCCGCGTAAAACATTTCGCGAATATCACTGTTTTTTAAAAACTTTATTCAGGGAAGAAGAATAATGATCCTCTCAGCCCGTCTGATGTTACTCGTCTGTACCTTATCTCTTGCCGCCTGTGCCGGATAACAAACCAGCCCGGAACGTCATGCTGTCCATGCCACTCATCAGCTGGCACAGGTACAGTTCGATCCTCACTATCGCATTGCTACCGCAGATTCGATTCGGATGCTGAAGCCCGGTCTGGAAAGATTTTATCAGCAGGGCAAAGCCGATCGTGTGGCAGGAATGACAGCAGCGCAGGCAGAACAACGCATCGCACAGTTCAGCGCCCCTGATTTTTTACCCGCCAGCCAGATGTCCCATCAGTTTGTGGGGCAATCGTACGGAGCAGATCGTCCACAGAAAGAACGCGAAATTCTTATTAAGGCAATCACGGCGACTTACCGGGATGGCTACGAAGGGCGGCCATAAGTTCCGGTTGTTATGACCTCCCGGAAGATGGGTAGGTCATGGTAATTAGCCGATCTGCGGCTGCTTTCTTTTTCTCTTCAGCATGTCTCTGAAAGCAGGTTCGGCATATTTGGTGATAAACAACGCGATCAAATAGATCATGGTCACCACCGGGATGGACATGAACATCATCACGTAATCATTTTTGATTGCGTGATCGAGTTTCACCAGCAACGCAATCATCAGGTTTTCATGGATCAAATAGAGTGCATAACTGACAAAACCTATCGCCGTTAAAAAAGGAGTGGAAAGGATTTTCTCCAGTTTTGGAGAATAGAAGCTGGCAATAAATAAGATAAATGCCATCGCCAGAGGAAGCAGTACGCTAAGCCCACTGGTTTTTACATAAAAACTCAGGTTTATCAGTATGGCGATAAACGTCAATCCATAATGGTATAGCTTGTCTCTGTTATGCAATCTTTCATACACCAGGCAACCAATCATAAACCAGGAGTAATGGATAAACCCAAATTTCGAGATGACATCGGCCAGCGGAGCGTAACCCATCATTTTGATCGCTGAGGCTGCTGACAGCACCAGCATTGGCAGAATCAGCGCAGGCAGGCAATATTTTCTGCCTGCCAGATAATAAACAGCGCCGATCAGGATGTAAAAGACGGCTTCCACATATAACGACCAGAACGAGCCTTCGAGTGATTTAAATTCCACACCACTGAGCATCGAAAGGGTCTCAGGGTTGGTGAAAATCAGTCCGGGGACCAGGTTTAACAGGGGCGGGCTGCCTGCTGGTCTTTCAGGAAACAGGTTTGCCGTGAGGTAGATCATCAGACTGGCAATAAACATGGCAGGAAACAATCGCAGCCATCTTTTCTTGAGGAATGAAATATAACTTTCCGATTTATCAAGCGTCATAAAAATGACGAAACCTGAAATCATAAAAAACAACGGCACTCCAAGATAGCCAAATGCAAATAACGGAAAATCTTTAGTACGGGAGACATAATGCAGCATTTCTGGCCATCTCGAATAGGCATGAAAACCAATAACCAGCAGAATGGCTAAACCACGCATCCCATCCAGATGTTGTATTCGTGCACGCATGATGCTTCCTGAGAGTGTCAGTGTATGTAAAGATGAGTTACATTATCATTAAGAAATCGTAACTTTCTATCCGAATTACTCCTAAAGAGTGAGCAGGTATTTGAGTACAGGCTGGTCCTAAGATGCTGTCATTTTTTATTTATTGGATCTGACAAAAGATCCAACAATTAATACGTTAAAAACGCCAATAAATTTTCTCAGCAAGTATTTTGGGCGGAGGCAGCCGCGTTTAAGGCTGTTTATTAATGCTTATTGGCTGGTTACCTCTTCGCGAGCGTAACGGGCTGGAGGCAGACCAACATAGCGGGTAAATGCCACACTGAAGGCGCTGGCCGAGCTGTAACCCACGCGCTGGGCGATTTCAGTCATCCCCACATCCTGTTCCCGCAACAGATTTTTTGCCAAAGCCATTCGCCAGGCCAGCAGATATTCCATCGGGGCAATGCCCATCGCGCGGCGAAAACGTTCAAAGAAAGCCGATCGGGACAGCGAAGCCGCTTTTGCCAGCTGGGCTACCGTCCAGGGGTGAGTGGGGAGTTCATGCATACTGTGGATTGCCACGGCCAGCCGCTCATCAGCCAGACCGCGTACCAGCCCGGGAGCTGAACCTGATATTGCCATGGAACGTAATGCCTCAATCAGCATCACTTCCAGCAGTCGTGACAACACCACTTCACGGGCCGGGCGCTGGGCGCGGGACTCATCAATGACAAGTTGAACCAGAGTGGTCAGCCTGCCGACGCCACGAACATGCACCAGTTTTGGTAACAGTGACACCAGCAAAGCTGCATCCGGTGAGGCAAACTGACAATGCCCCACCAGAGACTGTACATCTCTGGGGCCATTTTGCTCGCCAAGACGAAATTCGCCATTCGGCAGCATAACAGGTGCCGTTTCAAAGTGCCCCGGAGGTGGAGCGATGGCGCTGCTCATGGTAAAGCCCTGAACGGAGGGGATCAGAACAAAATCCCCCTGATGCAGAGCAAGAGGAGGGTGACCATCAACAGTCAGACAGGAAGATCCTTCCAGCACCACGCAGTAAAAAGGATCGCCAAACTCAGAACGCCGCACGCGCCATTGACCTGCACCGTTCACCACTTTTGAAAAACGGGCGGCGGGCTGCAGCAACGTCACAACTTCAGTCAGTGGATCGATCATCTCAGGACTCCAGCGAAAGAAAAGGGGGGCATAAAATTTTACCCGTCCGGTCTCACTTATACCATGCCGGGGGTTTTATGCTATTTTCATGCAATGAAAAAATCATCAGGATGATGTGTGATGAAAAGAGTGGTGATCATTGATAGCCCGGGCGCGGGTAAATCAACCGCTGCACTCAGGCTTGCTGCAATAACCAGGCTTCCGGTTATCCATCTGGACCAACATTTCTGGTCTCCGGGTTGGGTGGAAACAGAAAAGAGCCGTTGGTATGAGAAGGTGCAGGCTCTGGTCACCACGCCGCAGTGGATCATGGATGGCAATTATGGTAGCACACTGGATCAACGGCTTTCGGTCGCCGGCATCACCAACCGTCACGATTATGACGGCATCAATGGCCCGTCAGGCCATCCTGACCTCAAGGGGTTTGGTGCCAATAGCCGGGTGTTTTTCTGGCTCAGACCGGCAACACCTTATCCGAAGGCGGTTCATGTTGGCTTTGTGGCAAACTCCGAAACTATGGTCAATCAGGCCTATGCAGAGGCAATTGCGGCAGGCGCAGCAGAGCTCCATCCGCCTGGTGCTCAGCTGCATTATGACCCGCGTTATTACGCCGCCCAGGTGAGAGACCCGGATGGATACAGTCTGGAGTTTGTCTATAAAAGCTGGCAGCACGGACGCTGAAAGCATGATTCCGCGAGGTAATATCTGGGGTTTAACCCGGTAATGCCAACTCTCATTACCTTTCAAAGATGCAATACCTTTATGAAAAATCTCATCTTAAATGGCGACGGGTGAAATAACGTAAAATTAGCGTTATTGAGTGTCACTATCCTGTATTAATTGAAGCGAGAATTGCTGTTCTCTCTTTTGCTCTCTTTAAAAAGAAATAATCGGCGATTTGTAAAATCTGTGTTATTTGCAAAGGTTATTACTTTGCCTGCCACAACCCGCCGCCAGGCTAAGCGCGAACCTGTTAGGATTTATACTACGATAAAGCCACTACTTTTCTGTCCGACCGCAGCGGGTAACATGGCCAGTACACTCACAGAGGAGGTCGCTCATGCTTGTATTTCTCACTGGTGCAACCGGTTTTATCGGCTCACGAATCGTTCCTGAACTGCAGGCCGCTGGCCATCAGGTGCTCGGGTTGACCCGATCGGATGCCGGAGCTGAAGCCCTGAAGGCAGCGGGCGTTGAAGTTTGTCGCGGCACGCTCGAAGATCCTGCCAGCATTGCCGCAGGTGCTGCACGAGCTGATGCCGTGATCCATACCGCTTTCGACCATGACTTTTCACGTTTTGTCGCCAACTGCGAAAAAGATGTCCGCGTGATCACCGCGCTGGCTGAAGCGCTGAAAGGGAGCAACCGGCCGCTGATCATCACTTCCGGCACCGGGATGGGGAATGCCGGTAAAGGAGGCCCCGCCACGGAAGATGTCTTTAATGCTGACGATCCTAACCCGCGCAAGGCATCGGAAGTGACCGGCAATAAGTTTCTGGATGCCGGTCAGGATGTGCGCGTAATGCGTCTGCCGCAGGTGCATGACACTTTCCGTCAGGGGCTGATATCGCCCTATATCGATATCGCCAGAGAAAAGGGCGTGGCCGCTTACGTGGCGGAAGGCAATAACTGCTGGCCCGCAGCCCACGTGCTGGATGTGGCGAAGCTGTACGTGATGGCGCTGGATAAGGGGCAGAAAGGGGCGCGCTATCATGCGGTGGCCGAGGAAGCGATCTCATCTCGCCAGATTGCAGAAGTCGTTGCCAAAGGGCTGGGCATTCCGGCTGTTTCCATTACGCCAGAAGAAGCTCAGCAGCACTTTGGCTGGTTCGCGATGTTTGCCGGGATGGATCTTCGTGCTTCCGGGCGCTGGACTCAGCAGCAGATGGGCTGGCAGCCAACCGGTCCGGGACTGATTGACGATCTGTCGCGGATGAAATATTAGGTCAGTAACAGAGCGGTTGCCAGACTGGCAACCGCTGACGAAATAATAATTTACAACCGACCGAATGCCATAACTTTCTGACAGCTAAATCCAGGAGTAGAGTATTTTAAGTCGCCTTTAAAAAGGCCGGAAGTTTAACAATTATTGGTTGATGCCGCTGTTACTGCACAACTTTCCCGCGGACCACCACTTTTCCGGGCTTGCTGTCACCGTCGGTGACTCGGCGGATCGCCAGATTGAATGCCTGCCAGGCTATTTCCTGCAAATCATGTGACACACAGGGAAAGTGAAAGCCATAAATACCGGCATGCGAAACCTCATCGATACTGAATAAATTCACCTGCTTCATCAGCGGCAGTTTGTGTTCAATACAGGCTTTGACGATGCCTAAAGAGATCTGGTTGTTACAACCAACAAAATAGTCCGGTGCTTCATTATCGGCCAGCCAGCGGCTGGTCTCCTGCCAGGCCACGTCCATAAAGAAATCAGCGTGCAGAACCTCCAGAGAGGCCACTTTTCCCTGCAGCGCGGCCTGTAATCCCGTGACTCTGTCACGGGCCACGCTGGAATTTTCCGGCCCGGACACCACCACCACACGCCGGGCTTTCTGTTCCAGCAGCCAGCGTCCGGCCTGTAATCCGCAATCGAGGTTATCGATATACACCCCGCTGCAATGGGACACTTCCAGCTCGCGGTCAACCAGCACCACCGGAATATTCAGGGTTTCCAGCCGCTTCATATAGGAGGGATGGTAGTGATGATCGTTGGAGATCACCGACAGAATGATCGCATCGACGTTATAGCTAATCAGCTTGTCGATAATGCGATCTTCCGTCTCCTGAGATTCATAGGAGTCGAACACCAGCGTGTCATAACCCAGCTTTTGTGCTTCCAGCGTCATCAGGCGCGTCAGTCCACCAAAGAACGGGTTCGCCATATCGGGATTGACGATGCCGATAGTTTTACTGGTTTTTGCGCGAAGATTCCTCGCCGCTGCATTGACCACATAGCCAAGCTGCTCTGCTGTCTGACGGATACGCTGTAGCGTCTCCGGATGCACTTTCTCCGGCTGGGAAAATGCCCTGGAGGCGGTGATTTTACTGACGTTAGCCTGCGCAGCGACGCTTGCAAGCGTCGCCTTTTGTCCCCGACCTGCTGCCAAGTTCGGCTCCTTAGTTAGAACATATCATTTTGTATCATTACTGAATCATGACAGATTTCGAACAGCGATGCGAATGCAGCTTGCTAAGCCATGCGATTTACGCGCGGATCAGTGAAGATATCCAGATCGTCGCGGCTTTCTGAGGAAAACTCAGACACCACTGCACCATGCTCTCCGGCCTGGAACCAGTGACGGGTGTTGGGAGCAATCGTGTACTGCTCGCCGGGACGTAGCAGGATGTATCGCGTGCAGGTATACCATGCTTCACTGTCTGCCGGCACCCGGCAGGTCAGATCGCCGCCCGCGTGATTCGGCGTCAGGCTGTCATCATCAACAAACAGGTAAACCTCGCCCCAACGGCAGCGGAAAGTCTCCTGCTTGCCGGGAGAGTTGTTGAAAGGCGGATGCAGATGTTCCGGGCAGGTCTGCAGCGGAAACAGCACCAGCTCCTTGGAGCAGTAACGCGGAGAGTTAATGTAGGTCAGGAGCTGCAGGCCGGAAATCGGGTAATCAGGCAGGCCAAATGAAGCAATTTCAATGCGTTGTTGCTCATCTTCGGTCAGGATGAGATGGGCTTTTTGCAGATAATGCAGTGTCTGTTGTACGTAGTAATGGATGTGATTCATCAGGTTCCCCGCGCACGTTAATGGTATCGGTATCATTAGATACGGCTCAGGGGGAGGTGATCTGTGATCGTTATCGATATTCAGTATCTAATCCACTCATTACCATTTACAAATTTGATGATTACTTAACATGCATCACAGATTTCCCGCTCTCTTTACGCCAGTATCGCCGCAGTTAAATGATATCGATAACATCAAAATGATTTCACTGGGGGTTAAAATGAAAGCGTTAGTTCTGGCGGAAGCGGGCAAAATTGCTATTGAAAATCGCGAGTTTGACGAGATGCTGGGTGACAATGATGTGAAGATAAAAATCCATTCAGTCGGGATCTGCGGCAGCGATGTTCACTACTATCAGCATGGCCGTATCGGGCCATTTGTGGTCAAAGCACCGATGGTACTCGGGCATGAAGCTTCCGGCGTGGTGCTGGCTACCGGAAAAAATGTCAGCCATGTTAAATCCGGCGACCGCGTCTGCATGGAACCGGGCATCCCCGATTTAAACTCTGCGCAATCACGCGCGGGCATATACAACCTTGATCCTGCTGTGCGCTTCTGGGCGACACCGCCGGTACACGGTTGCCTGCGGGAGTCGGTGATCCATCCCGGTGCATTTACGTTTAAATTGCCGGACAAC
The DNA here is from genome assembly GCF_058137865.1 of Erwinia sp. 009765445. Lineage (NCBI taxonomy): Bacteria > Pseudomonadati > Pseudomonadota > Gammaproteobacteria > Enterobacterales > Erwiniaceae > Erwinia > Erwinia sp. 009765445. Next base: position 186,290 of record NZ_JBYUWC010000002.1, on the reverse strand, counting down.
GTCAGTTTTGCCGAAGGCGCAATGGTCGAACCGCTGGCAATCGGCATGCATGCCGCCACCAAAGCAGGCATTAAGCCGGGTGATATCGCGCTGGTGATTGGTGCCGGTCCGATTGGCGTGGTGACTGCACTGGCCGCGCTGGCAGGTGGCTGCTCGGATGTCATCATCTGTGACCTGTTTGACGAGAAGCTGGCAGTGGCCGCCGAGTATCCGGGGTTGCATGCGGTGAATATCAAAACCGGCGACCTGACGAGCAAAGTGGCCACCCTGACCAGCGGCAATGGTGCTGACGTGGTATTCGAATGCAGCGGTGCGAAACCCGCTATTGCCACCCTGGCAGAGCATGCTGCGCCGGGTGCGACCGCCGTGCTGGTTGGCATGCCAGTCGATGCCGCCCCAATGGATATTGTCGCCGCGCAGGCGAAAGAGATCACTTTCAAAACCATTTTTCGCTACGCCAACATGTATCCGCGCACCCTGCGTTTATTAAGCAGTGGAAAATTGCGTGTTCAACCGCTGATCAGCCAGACCTATAAGTTTGCCGACAGCGTGGCTGCGTTTGAGCGAGCTGCCGCCGGTAATGCCTCTGACATCAAAATCATGCTGGAAATGGAGTAAGCCATGGCGCTCTATGCTGGCATTGACTGCGGGACACAAGGCACCAAAGTTGTGATTGTCGACAGCGGGAAGGGCGTGATCCTTGGCGAGGGCAGCGCCGCTCACCGCCTGATCAGTGGCTCAAACGGTCGCCGTGAACAGCAGGCTGACTGGTGGATTGAAGCGCTGATCGCGGCTTTTCGTCAGGCCGTGAGCCAGGCGGGAGTGGATGCGCAACAGATCAAAGCACTGGGGGTTTCCGGTCAGCAGCATGGTTTTGTGCCGCTGGATGAGCAGGGCAACGTGCTCGGCAGCGTCAAGCTGTGGTGTGACACTGAAACCGATGCGGAAAACGAGCAGCTGTTGCACCAATTAGGCGGCATCAGCGGTTCGCTGGAGCAGCTCGGGCTGATGGTGGCCACCGGCTATACCGCGTCGAAAATCATCTGGTTCAAAAAGCACCATCCTGAACTGTGGGCACGTCTGCATACGGTATTGCTGCCGCACGACTATCTCAATTTCTGGCTGACCGGAGAACGTGTGGCTGAATATGGCGACGCCTCAGGTACCGGGTTGCTGAATATCCGCACCCGTGATTGGGATCGCCACACCGTTGAACTGATCGACGACAGTGGCCGACTGTGGAACGCATTGCCGCCTCTGAAACGCGCGGAGAGCTGCATCGGCACGCTGCTTCCTGAAGCGACGGAGAAGCTCGGCCTGTCTGCCGCAACGCTTGTGGCAACCGGCGGCGGTGACAACATGATGGCCGCCATCGGCTCCGGCAATATCGCCACCGGCACCGTAACCATGAGTCTCGGCACCTCCGGCACGCTGTTTGCCTGGTCTGGTGCGCCGGTGGTGGCAGATTCTGAGGCCATTGCGGGCTTCTGCTCCAGCAACAATGGCTGGCTGCCGCTGATTTGCACCATGAACGTCACTTCGGCCACCACTTCGGTTCAGACTTTGCTGGAAGAGGATATCTCCGGCTTCAATCAGCTGCTTGCTGAGGCGAAACCGGGTGCTGGAGGAGTGGAGATGCTGCCCTTTTTTAACGGCGAGCGCGTGCCGCAGTTACCGCATGCCCGCGCCAGCCTGCACAACCTCGACAGCGACAATTTCACCCGCGCCAATCTCTGTATGGCGGTAGTAGAAAGCGCCACTTACGGCCTGCGTTACGGCATTGACCTGTTCCGTCAGCAGGGAATTGATGCCGTTGAAATCCGTCTGACCGGCGGCGGTGCCCGTAGCGCGTGCTGGCGGCAGATTGTGGCTGATGTGATGGGCTGTCCGGTGGTTTGCCTGAAGGTGCAGGAGACCGCAGCCCTTGGCGGGGCTATTCAGGCGATGTGGGCCAGCGAGCTGGCTGTCGATCCTCAGCAGGATGCTGACTCAGTGTTGGCGGACCTCTGCCAGCGCTTTGTCTCACTGGATGAATCGACCCGAACCCTGCCTGATGCCGCACGCCAGGCGCAGTATGACCAGCGCTATCAGCGTTATCTGCAACGCCTGCAACAGACTTATCCGGAGGTGCAACTGTGATGCGCGATCCTGAAACGCAACAACCCGCTTATCTGCTGGAAGTGACCGGCGTGAGAAAAGCCTTCGGCCCGGTAGTGGCGCTGAAAAACGCCGAATTTGCTCTGCGGCGCGGATCAATTCACGCGCTCTGCGGCGGTAACGGGGCGGGAAAATCGACTTTTCTCAGCATTCTGATGGGGTTTATTCAGCCTGACGGTGGCGACATCTTCATTAATGGTGAACGCTGCGAATTCCATCACCCTAAGGAAGCACTGGCCGCTGGCGTGGCAATCGTTCAGCAGGAGCTGAGCGCCATTCCTGACCTGACCGTTGCCGAAAATATCTGGCTGGGTCGCGAGCCTCGCCGCTTTGGCTTTGTGGATTTTGCCACCCTGAACCAGCGCACCAGCGAGCTGCTGAAGGAGCTTGATTTTCGCATCTCCGCCACTGAGAAAATGCGCAACCTGAGCGTGGCCGAGCAGCAACTGGTCGAGATCGCCAAGGCGCTGTCTCACGCGAATGCCGACATCATCATCATGGATGAACCCACCTCGGCGATTGGGGAAGAGGATGCACAGAAAATATTCCAGACCATCACCCGGCTGGCGCAGAAGGGCAAAGGCATTATCTATGTTTCGCACCGCCTGTCAGAAATTTTCCAGATTGCCGACAGCTACACCATTTTCCGCGACGGCGCGTATATCCAGGAAGGGTTTATTGCTGACATCACCCGCGAACAGCTGATTGAGCACATCATCGGTGGTGAATACGACAGCGAGTTCGCCAAGTTCAATAAACCGGGCGAAGAGGTGATGATGGAAGTGAAGAACCTGCGCTGGCGTAACAAGATCAAAGACATCAGCATCCATCTGAAACGCGGCGAGATCCTCGGCATCTACGGCCTGGTCGGATCCGGCCGCAGTGAGTTCCTCGACCTGGTGTTCGGCATCAACCACGCGGACAGCGGCACCATCCAGTTGGGTGACAAAACTCTGGGCCGCCACTCGCCAAAAGAGGCGATTAAATGTGGCATTGCCTATGTCACTGAAGATCGCAAAGAGACCGGCCTGGTACTGTGCCGTTCGGTCAGCGAGAACATCAACATCTCATCCTTCGGTGCCATTAGTCGCTCCGGGTTCATTAACGAAAAGCAGGAGCAGGATCGCGCCAGCGCAATGATCAAACGCTTTAACGTGAAAACGCCGGACGGCGATCAGATTGTCGGTAACCTCAGCGGCGGTAATCAGCAAAAGGTGGTACTGGGGCGCTGGGCGCTGCTCGACCCGGAGGTGCTGCTGCTGGATGAACCCACGCGGGGAATCGATGTGGGGGCCAAGAAGGAAATTTACCGCTTTATGTCAGAATTCGCTTTGAAAAACAAAGGGATCATCATGGTCTCGTCCGAGCTTTCGGAAATCATTGGCATGAGCGACCGTATTCTGGTGTTCCGCAACGGCCAGCTGGCCGGAGAGCTCACCGCGGCGCAGGCCACCCAGGCCGGGCTGATGAAACTGGCGGTATAACAGAGAGATAATAAGATGAACAGTGCACATTCAATCACACCAGGGGTTTCGTTTTTTACACGCCATAAACGTCGTATGCACAAATACGGCATCATTATCGCTTTCTTTGTGCTCTGCCTGATTGTCGCCACCATCGGCGAGTACCAGGTGGCGAAGGGGGCCTGGAGCAGCAACTACTTCCTCAGTAATGAAAATATGCTGATCGTACTGCGTCAGGTGTCGATCAACGGCATTCTCGCCATCGGCATGACCTTCGTGATCATCACCGCCGGAGTAGACCTGTCAGTGGGATCGGTACTGGCATTAAGTGGCATTGTTGCCGCGCGTTTTGCCACCAACAACAGTGGAATGGCAATTGGTGATACCGCGCATGCGGTGATGATGCCGCTGATTATCGCGCTGGGGATCGGGATTGTTTGCGGGCTGATTAACGGCACCGTGCTGGCCCGCTATCGTCTGCAACCGTTCATTGTCACCATGGGCATGCTCTCGGCCGCACGAGGTCTGGCGATGTTAACTACCGATGGCAACCCGGTTTCTCAGCTCAACAGCGACTTCCGCTGGCTGGGGAACGGTTATGTCTCCGGCATTCCCGTCCCGGTCATTATCTTCGTTGCCCTGTTTGCTCTTGCCTGGCTGTTGCTGAATAAAACCATCTTCGGCCGCTACGTCTACGCGGTGGGCGGCAATCCGAAAAGTGCCCGAACCTCCGGTATCAGCGTGGTGCGCATCAAAGTGCTGGTTTATACCCTCTGCGCAGCGCTGGCCGGGATTGCGGGGCTGATCCTCACTGCCCGCACCGGTTCTGCCCAGACCAACGCTGGCGCGGGTTATGAGCTGGACGCCATCGCTGCGGTGGTGATTGGCGGCACCAGTATGGCCGGTGGCGTGGGCACGCTGCTGGGCACCTTCTTTGGCGTACTGATTATCGGCGTAATGAATAACGGCCTCGACCTGCTGGGTGTGCAGTCCTATTACCAGCAGATCATTAAAGGCGCCCTGATTGTAGTGGCTGTACTGCTGGACCCCTCGCGCAAACAACAGCGCGATTAACCCTACTTAAATAAAAAATCCGACCAGGAGAAAAGAATGAAAATGACCAGAATGGCATTGCTTGCCTCAGCAATGATGATGGGGGGCATGGCAGTTGCCCAGGCCGCGCCGGTGAAGATTGCGGTGCTGATGTACGGTAACAAGGCTGAGTTTGTGCAGCTGATGGAACGCTACGCCAAAGAGCATCCGGCAGTGAAGAGCGGCGATGCCGTACTGACCTTCTATGACGGACGTTACGATGCCTCGGTGCAGAACGATCAGGCGGCTACCGCCATCCAGACGCGGGCTGATGCGATTATCGTTAACCCGATGGATTTTGAAGCCAACATCGACATCGTCACCAACGCCAACGAAGCGAAAATTCCGGTGGTGGTGACCAACGCCCGTCTGAATACGGAAGAGATGACATCTGAAGTGGTTTCCAATGACGAGCTGGGCGGCTATCTGGAAGCTAAAGCGGTGCTGGATAAACTCGACTGCAAGACGAAAAAAGTGAATGTGGTGATTATCGAAGGCCCGAAAGGAGGCAGCGGTGAGATCCAGCGCGGCAAAGGCAACGACAAAGCGATTGCGGAGTGTGGTGCCGGTCAGGTGACGGTACTGGAGCGCAAGACGGCCAACTGGTCACGCGCGGAAGCTCAGCCGCTGATGGAGAACTGGCTGCAAAAACATCGCGGACAAATCAATGGCGTGATTGGGCAGAACGACGAAATGGCTCTGGGCGCAATCGAAGCGATCAAAGGTGCGGGCCTGAACGTAAAAGACTTCGCCATTGCGGGTGTTGACGGCGTTTCCGACGCTATCCATGCAGTGCAGGCTGGTGAAATGGTTTCGATCCTGCAGGATGCAAAAGGGCAGATGCAGGGCGCAATCGATGTGGCAATGCGCGCGGCTAAAGGCGACAGCTACAAGCCTGAATCCACTATCTGGCAGCAGTACGCCAAAGACCTGGCCTGGGACGGCGGCACCCAAAAACACTACTATATCCCATGGACCACAGTGACGGCGGATAATGCGCAGCAGCTGCTGGATGCCAGGAAGTAATCGTTAATCTTTCAGCGCAGTTGCCAGCGTGGCAATTGCGCTGTATCAGCCATCTCATTTATCCGTCGTAAAGCCCAGCAGTTCTTTGCCTCCCTTACTAATCTCGTGATCATATACTTTGGTCAGGACTGCGATATTTTTGACGAGAATTGTGACTTTGATAATTTGCTCAATGAATATCTCAATACATCATCAGAGTTTTCTTTGAGAATGTTACTCGCGAATTTAATTGAATTAAAGGACCAGGCTGACAGATGTGAAGTGCTGCTGGCACGCTACAAAGGTGAGTTTGCGCCGGATCGTTGGCATATGACGGCTCAGGAATGGCTTGATGTGGTAAGTCAACGCCTCATTGATTATATGAAAGAAAAGTTATTTCACTCAATTGTGGCATTTATTAGTTTTTTAAAAATGATTTCAATAAAAAAGATGTTATGGATTACTTTGAATTAGCAACACTATTTTATTGAAAAAATATATTAATGTAGATATGGGGATTTTTTAATATTTAGAGTGGCGTAGGTGAGATGATCTTCACTTCACATACATAATATCTTGTCATTAAAAAAATATTTAACCAGGCAAAAATGTAACCGGTAACGCATCGGCAATCTTATTCGTTACATAAGCCTAACATTCATTCTGTAATGGCGAGGAGAAACGGCATGAGTGCCAGTAAAGCATCGGGGAATAAGCAGAACCGGTTTACGTGGTTTGTCTGTTTTATGGCGGCTCTTTCGGGCCTGCTGTTTGGGCTTGATATCGGGGTAATTGCCGGCGCGCTACCCTTTCTGTCGAAAGATCTCCAGATCGGCAACCATGAGCAGGAGTGGGTGGTCAGTTCGATGATGTTTGGTGCCGCAATTGGTGCCCTGGCCGCAGGCTGGATGTCGTCAAAGCTGGGCCGTAAGAAAAGTATGCTGGTCGGGGCGACGCTGTTTGTGATTGGCTCGCTGTGGTCGGCGCTTTCCCCCAATGTGGAATCACTGATCTTTGCCCGCGTGCTGCTTGGGCTGGCGGTTGGCGTGGCCTCTTATACCGCGCCGCTGTATCTGGCTGAGATCGCGCCGGAGCGTATTCGCGGTTCGATGATTTCAATGTATCAGCTGATGCTGACCACCGGCATCGTAGTGGCTTATCCCGGAAATTCTGGACTTAATTGTTCCACGTCTGAGCCGTGGTGCGCTGGTCGTTGCGGATGATGCTGATTTCAACCCGGAATATCTGGAGAAAATCCACTCTTCAGAGGCATTTATCTCTGTGCCTGGCGAGGACGGGATGGAGATTTCTCTGTACGTTGGGTAGGGTTGCCTCTACAAAAAAGCCGGTAACTGAGTTACCGGCTTCTGTATATAGCGAAACGGGAAAAGATTAAGCCAGAAGCTGTTGTGCCGTGGTCTCAACCAGCGCCAGCAGGACTTTAATGTCCTCCAGGGTCACGGTTGGGTTCAGCAGCGTCATCTTCAGGCAGGTCACACCGTTATGCTCGGTCACGCCAACGTTGGCACGGCCGGAGTCCAGCAGGGCATCACCAATCCTCTGGTTCAGCAGGGCGATGGCGGCATCACCGCTGTCCGCCAGCTGAGCCGGACGATAGCGGAACAGCACGCTGGCCAGCTGAGGTTTCATCACCAGCTCCAGGGCAGGTTGCTCAGTGAGATACTGTGCTACCTGCTGTGCCAGCGTCACGCCATGATCGATGATTTCGGCATACTGCTTCTGGCCCAATGCTTCCAGCCCCATCCACAGCTTCAGCGCATCAAAACGGCGGGTGGTCTGCAGAGATTTGGAGACCAGATTCGGTACGCCCTGCGCTTCGTCGAACTCGGAGTTCAGGTAGGCCGCCTGATAACGCATCAGCTCGTAGTGACGCGCTTCTTTGAGCAGGAAGGCACCACAGCTGATGGTCTGGAAGAACTGCTTGTGGAAGTCCAGGGTAATGGAGTCCACCAGTTCAATCCCGTCCAGGTAGTCGCGATACTTCTCTGACATCAGCAGCGCGCCGCCCCAGGCTGCGTCAACGTGCACCCAGATGTTGTGCTCAGCAGCCAGACCGGCAATAGCGCGCAGCGGATCGATAGCACCTGCATCGGTAGTCCCGGCAGTTGCCACGATCGCCAGAATCTGCTCGCCATTGGCTTTGGCCTGCGCGACTTTCTCAGCCAGATCGTTCAGATCCATCCGCGCAAACTCATCAGTCTTCACCAGAGTGACGGACCGGTAGCCCAGGCCCATCAGGGCCATGTTCTTCTGCACGGAGAAGTGCGCGTTCTCGGAACACAGCACTTTAATCTTCTTCAGATCGCCTGGCAGACCATCCTGCTGAACAGAGTGCCCCTGGCGGGCAAAGAACGCATCGCGGGCCAGCATCAGACCCATCAGGTTGCTTTGAGTGCCGCCGCTGGTGAACACGCCAGCATCGCCAGACTGATAGCCAACCTGCGTCCGCAGCCATTCAATCAGCTTGATCTCGATAAGAGTCGCTGACGGGCTCTGGTCCCAGGAGTCCATGCTCTGGTTGGTGGCGTTAATCATCACCTCGGCGGCCTGGCTGATCACCAGGCTCGGGCAATGCAAATGCGCAACGCACTGCGGGTGGTGTACCGACAGGCTGTCTTTCAGGAAGAACTCAATCGCGCGCTCAATAGCGGCCTGGTTGCCCAGGCCCTGAGGATTAAAGTCCAGCTTGATACGCTCACGCAGTTCAGCAACGGATTTCCCCTGGTACATCTCAGGTTGTTGCAGCCACTGCACCACCGCCGTGCTGCTCTGGGCAATGGCTTGCTGGTAGGCTTCAGTGCTTTGCGCTGAAGCGGCCAGAATCGGATTAGACCGGGACATCAACTTACTCCACTCAGACTGGTTTGACGCCAGCGGCAATCAGGGCTTGTTCAAATTTATCCATGAAGATCCCCAGCTCGTCGTTGGTGATCAGCAGGGAAGGGAGCAGACGCAGAACGGTGCCGTTACGACCACCACGCTCCAGAATTACACCCGCTTCGAAGCATTTTTTCTGCAGCAGTGCTGACAGCTCCGGATCGGCAGGGTAGCTACCCATATGATCAGGCGCTTCGTTTGGCTTGACGATTTCCATACCAATCATCAGGCCCAGACCGCGCACGTTACCGATGACCGGGAAGCGCTTCTGCATCTCAGCCAGTTTGCCTTTCAGCCATTCGCCCTGAGCGGCAACTTTGTCCGCGATTTTATTGTCTTTCAGGTACTTGATGGTGGTGAGGCCGGTAGCCATCGCCAGCTGGTTACCACGGAAGGTGCCGGTATGGTGGCCCGGAGACCAGACATCCATTTCCTTCTTAATACCCAGTACGGCCAGCGGCAGACTGCCACCTACGGCTTTGGACATCACGATGATATCTGGCTCAATGCCAGCGTGTTCGAAGGCGAACTGTTTGCCGGTACGGCAGAAGCCAGCCTGAACTTCATCAAGGATCAGCACGATGCCGTGTTCTTTAGTGACTTTACGGATACGCTGTAGCCATTCAGCCGGTGCCGGGTTGGCTCCGCCTTCACCCTGGAGTGCTTCCAGGATTACCGCTGCCGGTTTGCGCACGCCGCTTTCAACGTCGTTGATCAGGTTTTCGAAGTACCAGGTCAGTGCCTTGACGCCCGCTTCGCCACCAATGCCCAGCGGGCAACGGTATTCGTGAGGGTATGGCATAAACTGCACTTCCGGCATCATGCCGTTTACTGCTTCTTTCGGGCCCAGGTTGCCGGTGACTGCCAGCGCGCCGTGGGTCATGCCGTGGTAGCCGCCGGAGAAGCTGATCACGCCTGAACGGCCGGTGTACTTCTTGGCCAGTTTCAGCGCAGCTTCAACCGCATCAGCACCGGATGGGCCAGTGAACTGCAGGCAGTACTCTTTGCCCTGACCCGGTAACAGGGAGAGCAGATATTCGGAGAACTGATCCTTTAAAGGCGTGGTCAGATCTAAAGTATGTAACGGCAAGCCGCTGGTAATGACACTCTGGATGCTCTGCAGTACATCAGGATGGTTATGTCCAAGCGCCAGCGTTCCCGCACCGGCCAGGCAATCAAGGTACTGATTGTTCTCAACGTCGGTGATCCAGACGCCCTGAGCTTTCGCAATCGCTAACGGTAATTTGCGCGGATAACTTCTGACATTCGATTCAAATTCAGCCTGTCGCGCCAAATAGGTTTCGTTGTTACCATTTGAGGTGTTCGCAACTAAAGTATCAATACGGACTTTATCCGTCATCATATCTCTCCTACAACTCCGGGTTATCTGTAACGCCGTAGTTGAATAAATGAATTAAAAAAAACTGCAGGTGAAAAACGCGCCCAATATATGGCTTTTCACTCTGCATCTCAATCATTAATTTCGTTCAGTTTAGCTTAATGTTTTACTATATGAATCAGTATGTTGGTAAGGAAGTGACCGAAGATGCTGTCCTCAGTAAGATAGGTGGTCATTAATAAGGCACGAAAAGAATGGCTTAAGTGCCAAAACGGCACCGGGGGCGGGTTGGCGCGGGGCTGGAATAAACCAAAAAAAAGTTAACAAATATTACACGTAAACGAAGCGCGAAATATCCTGGTAGGCTTTATTGTGCTAAAAATAGAGTTTATTTACAGCCTATTAACATTCGGAGCGTCAGATGCTCGGTAACTTCTTCCAGCAGTCGTGGCAAGATAGGGAAGATCAGCCCAATCCCAACTGCGTCCAGGCAAATGGCAGTCAAGATCACCACAAGGGAGCACTCAGGATTCAAAGGCTGCGACAACGGCTTTCCTCAGACTGGTCGATCAGGGAGCGCTTGGGGTTAAGGCTGCTTACCCCAGTGGCTTCTGAGATAATCGACGGCTTGCTGAGTCTGTGGCTGATTGAGGTAGTTTTCCCGGAACAGAATAGTGCCAGCTATCCCTGGCGTGGATTCGTTCATATCAATCTGCTTTTTCAGCTCCGGCACGCCGTTATTTATCGTCCAGTCTGGTTCAATTTTTGAGGGTTCACCCACTTTGTACAACGCAATGCCGATATAAAGCTGCGTCTTCGTTGGCTTCACCACATCGGCCCACCATTTTGCCAGCACGTCATAGCGGGCTGCGCTACGTGAGAAGGGCCAGTAGAGCTGCGGGGCAATGTAATCCAGCAGGCCGTGTTGCACCCAGCGGCGGGTATCAGCATAAGATTCATCATAGGCCGCTGCTCCCCGGGTATCAGAACCGGCGGGATCGTGTGACAAATTACGCCAGACTCCAGCAGGGCTTACGCCGAATTCAACACCGGGTTTCAGTTGCTTGATAGTGCGGGAAACCTGTTCAATCAGCAACTGAGTATTGTGCCGCCGCCAGTCAGCTTTCGAGGCAAACTCCTGACCGTATTGCCGGAGGGTCTGGCCGTCATTGAGCTGTGAAGCCGCCGTTTCGGCATAAAAATAGTCATCAAACTGCACGCCATCAATCGGATAGCGGGCAACAACTTCGGCCACGATGCTGGTGATCCAGTCCCGAACTTCCGGGATACCGGGATCGAGAACAAAACGATCGCCAGCGGTACGTACCCAGTCACGGTGCAGGACAAACACGCTGGCCGGATGCAAAGATATCGTACGGTTCAGTTGCGTGACGGTGGACGGTTTGGTATTAACAGAGACGCGATAGGGATTAAACCAGGCGTGAACTTTCATGCCGCGTTTGTGCGCTTCATCGAGAATAAATTGCAGCGGATCATAGCCAGGATCGTCGCCAATTTCGCCAGTCAGCATATCTGACCAGGGCAAAATTTTAGATGGCCACAAAGCGGTGCCGTCAGGTTTAACCTGGAAGAAGACCGTATTGATGCCAATATTTTGCAGTTTATTGAGTTTCGCGAGCAACGCCTCTTTTTGCTGGCTGATACGCTGTGTCGGACTCCCGGCAGTCACCGAGGCAACAGGTGGCCAGTCAAGACGTGAAACGGTTGCCAGCCAGACGCCCCGCACTGGCTCATGACTCTGTGCAGGTTTGGGCGGAAGTGTCGGTCTGGTGTCAGGCGGTAATGGAGTAACCAGCGATACCGGAGGTGTGGAGGAACAATTGGCCAGTAAAAGAGCCGCGACAATAAGAGCAACTGCTTTTTTTACTGGCGATATGCGTAAATATTCGGGAAAGAGAGCGATGATAAACTCCATTTTTTTACTGGCAATTGTTCCTGAACAAGCATTTTCTTCTTATCCCGATCAAAGTCAACCATCCCCAGCGGCCTGGATCACAATCCCAGCTCTGACAACCCGGGATGATCATCCGGGCGACGTCCCAGCGGCCAGTGATATTTGCGCTCAGACTGCTGGATTGGCAGATCATTGATGCAAGCGAATCGCCGGGTCATCAGGCCGTCTTCGCCAAATTCCCAATTTTCATTGCCATAGGACCGGAGCCAGTTTCCTGAATCGTCATGCCATTCATAAGCGTAGCGAACGGCGATCCTGTTACCGGTGAAGGCCCACAGTTCTTTAATAAGACGATACTCCAGCTCTTTATGCCATTTGCGGGTGAGGAAGGCTTTGCACTCCTCGCGGTTAGTCACAAAATCGGCGCGATTCCGCCACCGGGTGTCAACAGAATAAGCCAGTGAGACTTTTTCTGGATCACGGCTGTTCCAGCCATCTTCTGCCAGACGAACTTTCTCGGTTGCTGACTCAAGAGTGAAGGGGGGAAGCGGTGGGCGTGTGGGTGAAAGTTCGTACATAATCGTTCCTTAGTTGATTAGCTGTTTAACCGTTTACCTGAGACAGATTTATTGCACTGTCAGCGGACAGGCCCGATCCAGCAACGAATTTGCAATGGCTTTGGCATTCTCCGCTGCCTCAATATCTCCCGTGACTCTCGCCACGGTTATTGATCCATCAATCAGAATAAGCAGTTGTCTGGCCAGCACCAGGGGTTGCGCGCACTGAGCCTGTTCGCATAACAAGAGGACATACTCCAGCAGTTTTTGTTTATGTAACTTACTTATTTGGCGAACCGGATCCGCAGGATTGCCGATTTCCCCTGCAGTATTAATAAACGCACAGCCGTGAAACCCTGGCGAGGTAAACCAACCAGTGAGCACAGTGAACATCCCGGTGATGCGCTCTCGGGCACCACGGGTTTTCTCTGTCTCACGACTGAACCACTCCATCCATCGCAAGTCACGTGCGGTTAACGCAGCGACGGCAATGTCGTCTTTGTTGGCAAAATGCAGATAAATACTTTTTCTGGCTACGCCAGATGTTCTTACCAGCAGCTCCATGCTCGTTGCCTGTAATCCTTCTTCATAAATCAACTTTTCAGCGGTGGTAAGAATTTTATTCCGGGTAACGGTGCTTTTCGTTTTCATACTTACAAAAGTAGAATGATCGTTCCACCATGTCAAGCGGAGTATGCGCCACCGCATTTTTTTGCCTAAAGCCTGGCTTGCATGCTGTTTCTTAATCAGAGAACCCGTCTGAAGGAGGACGCGATTATCGGGCTGATCTTCTCTTCCTTTTTTGGTCTTGGCCTTTTTATGGTGTCGCTGAGTCCTGCCTCAGTCAATATTCAGACCATTGTTCTGGGCAATATTCTTGCGATTACCACAGAGGATATCGTACAGCTTTCAATTATTGGCGCAGTCTCTGTGGTCGTGCTGTTTTTCAAATGGAAATATTTGATGGTGACTTTTTTTGATGAAAACCATGCACGAGCGGTCGGTTTGCACCCGGCGCGCCTGAAGGTTTTGTTCTTTATTCTGTTATCAGTGTCGACCGTTGCCGCATTGCAAACGGTGGGGGCTTTTCTGGTTATTTGTCTGGTGGTGACGCCCGGTGCCACAGCATGGATGCTGACAGATCGATTCCCACGGCTGCTGTGTATTGCGGTGGCGATAGGCAGTATTACCAGTTTTCTGGGCGCATGGGCGAGTTATTATCTGGACGGCGCAACGGGAGGCGTGATTGTCGTGGCACAAACGATGCTGTTCCTGTTGGCCTTTATTTTTGCACCGACTCATGGTTTGCTGGCTAACCGGCGGCGCGCGCGGTTAATCGCCGGGAGGAAAGAATGCTGACGTTATTAGCCGAGCCTTTTCAGTTCGGATTTATGAATAATGCGTTGTTGATTGCATTGGTTGTCGCTATTCCCTGTGCGCTGCTGTCGGTATTTCTGGTCCTGAAGGGCTGGGCATTGATGGGGGATGCAATGAGCCATGCTGTATTTCCCGGCGTGGTGTTGGCCTGGATGATAGGGGTCCCGCTGGCGATCGGCGCTTTTGTCGCCCGATTATTCTGCGCGCTGGCGACCGGTTTCCTGAAAGATAACAGCCGTATCAAGCAGGATACCGTGATGGGCATTGTTTTTTCCGGCATGTTCGCTGCAGGGCTGATTTTGTATATCGCGGTGAAACCTGAAGTCCATCTCGATCATATTTTGTTTGGCGATATGCTGGGGATTAATAATCAGGACATCCTGCAGACAGGTGTTATCACGTTATTTATTGTACTGGTAATTAGTTTCAAATGGCGCGACTTTCTGCTTTTCTGTTTCGATTATCAACAAGCGAAGGTCTGCGGTCTGCGTACCCGATGGTTACATTACGGCTTGCTGTGTATGGTGTCGTTAACCATTGTGGCCACACTGAAAGCCGTGGGGATAATTTTATCAGTCTCTTTGTTAATTGCTCCCGGTGCCATTGCAGTATTGCTGACAACGAGATTCCATCGGGCGTTGCTGATTGCCGTGGCCATTTCGGTTGCCGTCTCCCTCAGTGGCGTTTATATTTCGTTCTTTCTCGATAGCGCACCGGCTCCAACAATTGTTGTTCTGTTCGCCTGCGTGTTTATTGTTGTATTTACAGTGACAAGCTATAAAGCGCAACGGCGGGAAAAGCTATTGGTACATCATTAACACGATGTGATCAGAGGGCAGGGAAGAGCAATGCCTTACAAAAGGCTCCATGCACCTTACTCCGTTGGGTGTTCAACTTTTGGGGTGCAGTTCAAAAAGAGGCTTGAAGCTTATTTGATCTCAGTGATGAAGTTCTCGCGTGAACGACGAACTTTTTTCAGATTAACCAGCCAGTCGCCTTCATCTGCACGGTAGCCCAGTGGCAGAATGATCACGCTGCGCAGATTTTTCGCAGATAATAGAACCAGGGAAATGATTTATGTTAAATAGAAAACGCGCTGTGTGAAATCTGACGTACAGAGGGTGCCGAAGATAAAAAAAATTCACGTAGCGACGCCATTTTAATTTGGTGTATTAAGCGAGGTATCTCAGTATGAGTACACCATAATGGCACTACCTGGTTGCTAAAAGTCGGTTATCGATATGCCGCTGGAAGTCGCAGTGTTCTGGAAAGACAGGCTATCAGGCGCGTGGCGAAAATGGCATTACTGGCAGAAAGTATTTTATCAAAGGCGGCGACCAACGCAGTCATCAGTTGCACACGTTTGCCGCAGGTGATGAGCAAAGAGAGATTATCTGATTGAGCATCCGGTGTTAGCAGAACAGTATGTACAGGTTAAACATAACGATGCAGGCCTTTGAAAACGACGTTCATCAATACAGCCATCTGAAAGAAGGTTTCATCAAAAGGCATCTTAAGCGGGTAATGGAAAGCAGTCAGTCAGTCGGCCGATCGTTGGCAAGGCGCGTCAGCACTGGCAATGGTCAAAATACCGGATTTCACGCATCACCATATCGGTACGCATAATGTATATTATGTTAAATAAAGCATTGAGGAGGACCCTCCTCTCCAGCCATTTCCAGGCACAACCGTGAAAAATCGGAAAGCCTACAGGATGAGCCGATAGACTCCCGCCACGAATCCGCTAATCACCAGCTCCGCCAGAAGAAGAGGATCGTTGATATAACTCTCATAATCAGGCTTTATCAAGACGGAACACGCCGACTATCGTCTGCAGATTAAGCGATTGTTCCTGCATTGAAGTGGCTGCGGCGGCAGACTCCTCAACCAGCGAGGCATTCTGCTGCGTGGTGGTATCGATTTGCCCCATCGCAATATTAATCTGGCCGATACCGTCGCTCTGCTCGCGACTGGCCTGAGCAATTTCCTCGATCAGTTGGATCATATTTTGAACATTGCCGATAATTTCTCCCATGCCACCGTCAGCCTGCTCTACCAGGCTGCGACCGGAGGCAATGCGCGCAACCGAATCATCAATCAGTACTTTGATCTCACGCGCCGCAGATGCACTACGTTGTGCCAGATTGCGCACTTCGCTGGCTACCACCGCAAATCCCCGGCCAGACTCACCCGCGCGTGCCGCCTCTACAGCTGCGTTCAGCGCCAGAATATTTGTCTGGAAGGCTATGCCGTCGATAACCTGAATGATGTCGGACATTCTGGACGACGAGTGATAAATCTCCTGCATTCGCGTTGAGACTTCATTCATTACCGCGCCGTTTTGTTTTACTACCAATGACGTGGCGCTAACGTACTTTTTTGCCCTTTCGGTATTAGCTGCTGTGTTATCAATAGTCGAAGAAAACTCCTCCAGGGTGGCGGCAGTCTGCTCAATACTGGTAGCCTGAGCTTCGGTGCGGCTGGCAAGATCGGTGTTTCCACAACTGATTTCAGCAGCGGCCAGAGTGATACTGTCAGCACCATTACGGACTTTCTGTACGGTGCTACGTAGATTTTCTGTCATTTCCCGTAATGACAGCATCAGTTGACCCAACTGATCTCTGGAATCGACCACCACAGTGATCCCAAGGTTTCCATCTGCGACTTCTCGTGCCACCGTTACCGCCGCGTGAAGCGGTTTAGTAATACTACGTGTTATCAGCCATGCCAGTAAGCCACCAACCACAATAGCAAAAATCCCCAGCATGATCAGAGACTGAATGGCAGAAGTGCCATTATTCTGAATGGTGTCGCCACAGACATCAGTCATACTTTTTTCGTATTCTACAAATGCTTTAACACTGTCAGAATAGACGGCCATCGCGGGCAACAGGGTACTTTTTATTGCGGTATTGACCGCCTCCTCTTCCCCCTGCTGACTGCTCCGGATTATGTCAGTCCGCGTGGTGGTATAGACTATTCTTTTTTCAGCAATGGTTTTCAATAACTGACGGCCTTTCTCCGAGACCACGATACTATCAAGTTGCTTTTGTAGTTGGCTGGCCCGCTCTGAATTTTGCTTCATTCTGGCAGCGGCATACTGTTTAATTTCTTCGTTCTTCGTCGCTACCACTGTCAGCCCAAGAGCGGCATTCGTATTAATAATTGACAGCCATTCAGTTGCCAACCTTTCGCTCACAAGGTAATAACCCGTCACGCGATCAGTTTCATGCAGGATGCCGACAATGCGAAATATACCGATGACCGCCATGCCGGTGACCAGCACCAGCACAAGGAAAAAACCGCTACCAAGTCGCGCTCCGACTCCAAGATCTCGTATTTTCATTTTTGTATCTCCATCCAGTAACTTAGCTTACCGACAGACGCTGTAAAAATGCGGCTGATTGTTAATATAATGTTGCCTTGCGTTAATCTTGGTTATCGGTCTGAGCTACCCGCCGCCAGACCACCAGATACAAAGGCACCCACCGCAAACGGCAGCCCAAGCATATAAGCGCCTGCCACACCCGGAACAATAGAGTGTGACAGCGCGTCACCAATCAGTGACCAGCCTTTCAGCATCAGATAGCAGGATAAAAATGCACAGAGCCCACCGACCATCGCTGAAACCCACATAGCATTAAGCATGTACTGATAACCAAACGGTTCCATTAGCCAGCCCATTGTCATCCCCCCTTATCGTCGGCCTGAAGACGACGCGAAATAAACGGGCGCTCATCGTCAGTAATGATTCTGTCCTCCGAACCATTTAGCACCACGTGGCGCAGGACGCCACTGAAAGCTAGCTCAAGATTGTCGGTGGTAAAGGTTGTTTCTGTTGGACCACTCGCCAGTACCGTTCCTTTAACCATCACGGTGTAATCACAGAATTCGGTAACCGAACCCAGGTTATGAGTGGAAACCAGCATCGTTTTTCCTTCATCACGAAGCTCGCGCAGCAGGCTGATAATTTTTGCCTCTGTTTTCACATCCACGCCGGTAAACGGCTCATCGAGCAGAATGACCTCTCCCTGTTGAGCAATGGCGCGGGCAAGAAAGACTCGTTTTTTTTGACCACCGGACAGCTCACCAATCTGCCGGTGCCGGTAATCCTGCATATCCACCCGCTCAAGCGCCTGCGTGACAATTCGCCGGTCCTCTGCTGATGAAATGCGCATGAATCCCATACGGCCATAGCGCCCCATCATCACCACATCTTCCACCAGAACCGGAAACGACCAGTCGACCTCTTCGGATTGCGGCACATAGGCAATGACGTTACGTTGTAACGCTTGCCGGACAGTCATATCCAGAATCGAAATCTTCCCGCATGACAGACGGACAAATCCCATCACCGCTTTAAACAGTGTTGATTTACCGGAACCGTTGACCCCTACCAGAGCCGCGACGGATCCGGTGGGAACGCTGAAAGAAGCATTTTGCAAAGCGGTATGGCCGTTGCGGTAACTCACGGTAACGTTGGACACAACAATGCCCTGCATCATTTCTGTTCCTTAATACCGTCTTTAATGCCCTGTACAACCGTGCTGGTCGTGACATTTAACAGGTCAATATAGGTAGGCACGGGTCCGGTTGCGGGGCTGAGTGAATCGACATACAGCACACCACCGTAATGCGCACCAGTTTCACGCGCGACCTGGCGGGCGGGCTTATCTGAAATGGTACTTTCGCTGAACACCGCCGGTATATGATGTTGTTTAACCAGGGCGATCACTCTGCGTACCTGTTGCGGTGAACCCTGCTGATCGGCATTGATTGGCCACAAATAGAGTTCTTTCAGCCCGAGATCGCGCGCCAGATATGAAAACGCCCCTTCACTGGAGACCAGCCAGCGCTGATTGGCCGGCAGTTCCGCCACTTGCTTACGCAGTGGCTCAAGGGTCGCAATGATCTGTTTCTTATAGGTTTCCGCATTCTGTTGATAGGTCGTTGCATTAGCGGGATCGTACTTCATCAGAGCGTCGCGGATATTATCGATATACATTAAGGCGTTATCTGGTGACATCCAGGCATGAGGATTGGGCTTGCCGTTATAGGGCCCTTCCGTTCTGCCCATCGGGACGATCCCCGTGGTGACCACAACTTCCGGGACGCCCTTAAGATGTTGAAAAAATTTACGGAACCACATCTCCAGATTCATGCCGTTCGACAGAATAAGTTGCGCTTTCTGTGCTCGTTTAATATCGCCCGGCGTCGGCTGATATTCATGGATCTCTGCCCCTGGTTTGGTGATTGAACTCACTTCCGCCGCATCTCCGGCCACATTTCTGGCCATATCCGCGATCACGGTGAAAGTGGTAATGACTCTGAATTTATCTGCAGCATGGACGTTGACGTTGGCGAACAGCATCAGAGCAGCGGAAAGCAGTACCACATGACTTTTTCTCATTAAGTGCATCAGAAATCCCCTGAGGTGACGAAAATTAAGATAAGTATAGCTTCTGCTATATTATATAGTACAAGCTAATTTCAAATGGTAATGATTCTCTTTACGGACAGCGTGAGAGGCGACAGTCATTGCAAACTCTATTGTCATTGCTGTAACTTCCCTGAACCCTTTGGGATTTGCCCAAAATGACATTAAAGCTGTCATCTGCCTCAAGTTATGGAAGGTGTTTAATATTCCGGAAAATGCGCCGGTGATCCTGCTCGATCATCAGCCGAAAAATGCCCGTCAGAATGCGGTCCACGGTGTGGATTTACAGCTTTCTGGTCAC
Organism: Erwinia sp. 009765445; assembly: GCF_058137865.1. Classification (NCBI taxonomy): domain Bacteria; kingdom Pseudomonadati; phylum Pseudomonadota; class Gammaproteobacteria; order Enterobacterales; family Erwiniaceae; genus Erwinia; species Erwinia sp. 009765445. Next base: position 166,749 of record NZ_JBYUWC010000002.1, on the reverse strand, counting down.
ACCCACGGTGGGCTGATTATTGGTTTCGATCGGCTGTTTTTGAAACCTAACGCAGGTTTTGTCTCGGGCCTTTATGACGTGGATAACATGGAAGCTCTATGTTAACAACGGTACCGCGCTCTGGCCGGGGATGGCGATCAGAATTGGCCGCCCTTCAGAACTGACGCGCATTACGCTGACCAGAAAACGTTAACCCACTGCAAAGCAGGGTTCTCTTTACCCTCAGTCGTCATGTTCATCAAGGATAATTCACGGTATGTCAAGAACCAGTCGCCTGTTTGAACTCATCAGTATCCTGCGCGCGCGCAGAACCCCGGCTACGGCTCTTCAACTGGCGCATGAACTGGGCATCTCGCAGCGGAGCGTATACAGGGACATTGATACCCTGCGTTCGCTGGGTGCCCCTCTGGAGGGACAGGCAGGGATCGGCTTTTGCCTGAGAGAGGGTTTTTTCCTTCCCGAATTCGCGTTTTCACTGGACGAACTGGATGCGTTAGTCCTTGGTCTGGGCTGGGTGCGTCAGCGAGGTGAACCTGCTCTGGCAAAAAGCAGTGACAGTGCTTTGGCAAAAATCTTTGCTGCCATAAACAGCGGTACTGCGTTGAACCATGAACCCCCTGCTCTGGTGAGCGCAACCAGCGCGCCTGAGACGATGGACCCTCCGCAGTGAGCTTTGTTGCGCGATGCTATCCGTCGGCAACGCAAAATTACGGTTGGCTATGAAGACGTTGAACTTCACGGCCGATGCCAGGATGGGCATACTCCGGGTTTTCACGCCAGTTGCTGTCAGAGGCCCCTTGATGGCTGCAGGACGCAACCAGCATCAGGGCTGGCAAAATTGTCATTTTAATCATGCTGTTCATACTCATCCTGGAGTAAACAGGCAACGGGTGTTCCAGTTTATCGCGACTGATGTCAGCTTAACAGGGCGCGGTTAAGCGCCCTGTTCATTAAGGCCGGCGGAACAGAGCCAGACTGCGGCCTTCCAGCCCGTAATCCTTTTCTTTATTGATCACCATACCGTGCCTGCCGGTATCACCTGTAGTGAGTTCCAGCACCCAGCCCCCTTCACCAAACTGCGGGATGCGGAACGGCACATTGCCTTCAAAAGGATTAAGCAGGATCAGCACGTCATGCCAGATACTTTCCTCTGTTTGCAGGTCGGGACGGCCGATATAGACCCCAAGAGTCGAACCTTCATCCCACTGTTCAGACTGCTGGAAACCGCCACCGGCATTAAACCATTTGATGTCCATCCCATCCCGCCAGTTCTCGCGGCGCAGCAGCGGCTGCTCTGCCCTCAGCCTGATAACATGACGGGTAAACTCGCGCAGCGTCTCGCTGCTTTCAGGCAGGTTTTCCCAGTGGATCCAAGAGATCTCGCTGTCCTGGCAGTAACCGTTATTATTGCCGAGTTGACTGCGGCCAAATTCGTCTCCGGCCAGCAACATCGGCGTTCCATGCGAGAAGAACAGCGTGGCGAGAAAATTACGCTTCTGCCGTTCACGTACCGCATTGATGCCTTCATCGTCAGTCGGTCCTTCGGCACCGTAATTGTATGATCGGTTGTCATTATGGCCGTCGTTGTTATCTTCACCGTTGGCTTCGTTATGTTTTTCGTTCCAGGAAACCATATCGTTAAGCGTAAAGCCGTCATGGGCGGTGATAAAATTGACGCTCGACCAGGGCCGACGGCCGCGCTGATCGTAGAGGTCGCCGGACCCCAGCAGACGGGCTGCAAAATCGGTCGACACGTTATCGCCCTTCCAGTATTCCCGCACCGTATCGCGGTACTTGTCGTTCCACTCCGCCCAGCCAGGCGGGAAGCCGCCAACCTGATAACCGCCAGGGCCAATATCCCAGGGTTCGCCAATCAGCTTCAACTTTGACAGTATCGGATCCTGCATAATCGCATCGAAGAAGCCGCCCCGCTGATCAAAGCCTTCCGGCTCACGGCCCAGAATAGTCCCCAAATCGAAGCGAAAACCGTCGATATGCATCGATTCAGCCCAGTAACGCAGGGAATCCATGATCATTTGCAATACTCGCGGGTGTGAGGTGTTCACCGTATTGCCGGTGCCGGTATCATTAATGTAATAACGATGCTGATCGGGCAACGTGCGGTAATAGGAGAAGTTATCGATGCCTTTAAATGAAAGCGTCGGACCAAGTTCGTTACCTTCAGCGGTGTGGTTATATACCACGTCAAGGATCACCTCGATACCGGCATCGTGGAACGCCCGCACCATATCGCGAAAGCCCTGAATACCCCTCGGCCCGAAATAGCGCGTGGCCGGGGCGAAGAATGCCAGCGTGTTATATCCCCAAAAATTCTTCAGCCCTTTATCGAGCAGATGCTGATCGTCCGGGAACCAGTGTACCGGCAGCAGTTCAACGGAGGTGACACCCAGGCTTTTGATGTAATCAACGGTGGAGTGGTGCGACATCCCGTCGTAGGTGCCCCGCCGTTCTTGCGGAATGGCCGGATTCAGTTGGGTGAACCCTTTTACGTGGGTTTCATAAACCACGGTTTTTGACCAGGGGATCACTGGCCGGTTGTTATCCTGCCAGTCAAATTCATTGGGGTCGATAACCCGGCACTTGGGCATATATGGCGCGCTGTCCTGAGTGTCGAAGCTCAGATCCTTGTCCTCATCCTGCAGATCGTAGGCATAGTGAGCTTCATTCCATTCAATATCACCGGCCAGCTCCCGTGCATAGGGGTCGATCAGCAGCTTGTTGGGGTTAAAACGGTGACCATTTTCTGGCTCATAGGGGCCGTGAACGCGATAGCCATACAGCGCACCGGGCTGTAATCCCGGTACATAGCCATGCCAGATTTCATTGGTGTATTCCGGCAGCTCCAGCCTGGCGATCTCCTCTTTGCCACTGGCATCATAAAGACAAAGCTCAATGCGCTCCGCGTGCGCGGAAAAAATAGCGAAGTTGACCCCTTCACCATCGTAATTAGCGCCGAGCGGCAGGCTTTCACCTGCCGTAATAATCAGTTTGACGTCAGACATACTTTCCTCGCCATCAGTTGAAAAAACATTAGTGTTGTTGTCAGTGCCGTTAATTCATTCACTCAGCAGGATGATGGCCGCGTGGCCCGCAAATCTGGCCAGGTCGACAGTGTCTGCTAATTCCGTCTCTTCTCCGCTGAGCAGGTTAAGATAGCGTCGGTTTGCCAGCCTGGCTGGCAATCTGATCTCTGTTTCCGGCCAGTGGATGCTGAAAGAGCTGGAATCACTGACCATCCGGAAGGTCAGACGTGGAGTAATGACGATCAGTGCCGCGCCGTTCTCATCACGCGCAAAAGCCAGCACGTTCTCAGCCTGTTTTCCGCTGGCGGCAAGCGGCAAATAATCGCCTCTGCGAAACAGCGCTGGCCGCTGCTGGCGGCATCGGAGCAATCTGGCAATGACGTGTTGATTCAGACGGCCGCTGAGCCAGCTGGCTTCCGCGCTGAAATCGGGGTTGCTCTCTTTCAGCTGACGCTCAAGCATGGCAAAGTCCGGCTCACGGCGGTTGTCAGGGTCGACAAGGCTGAAGTCCAGCGCTTCACTGCCCTGATAGATATCCGGCAAACCCGGCGCGGCGAGCTTAACAATGGTCTGCGTAAGGCTGTTTACCAGCCCGGCGCGGATAAATGGCTGTAGCGCGTGATGAAAATCCTGCAGAAAGGTTTGATTCTCTGGCGAGAACAAATGGCGGGCATAGTCGATAATCGCCCTTTCATAAGGATCGTTGCTGTCGCCCCAATTGGTGCGCAGTTTCGCTTCACGCAGCGCTTTTTCCACATAGACGACAAACCGCTCCTCCAGTGCCTTCAGCCCTGCCCGATCGTCAGGTTGCAACGTGGCTGGCCATACCCCGGCCAGCGACTGATAAAGCATCCACTCGCCCGCAGGTCTGGGTGCTGGGCCATCATCGAGCACGCTGACCTGGTCTTTGTTCATCTGACTCCAGCGGGCAAAACACTCAGCCCAACGCTCCGGTGCTTCGGTCAGCGTACAGAGCCTGGCTCGTGCATCCTCGCCGCGCTTGGTGTCATGGGTTGAAGTGCCGGAAAGTGCATCTGGCTGACGTTGAAGCCGGGTTTTCATCTCCGCATGAAAACGGTCGATTGAGAAAGTCAGTGGAACCGGCTCCGCACCGACTTCGTTCAGCGCCAGTGCCATGTTCTGCCGGTAGAACAGCGTATCTTCCACCGATTTTGCCATCAGCGGGCCGGTCAGCTGCTGGAACCGGGTACGGAATGTGGCAGCCTCTGCTGACACATTGTCTTCAATGATCTGCACAAGAAACGCCAGCGCCTCCGGCGACGGCACGCTGACTTTTGTCGCCACCTTATGCAACAGCCCGGCATCTGCTGCTGGCAGCCCTTCTGGCGTACCGTAAGTGCGATAAACCGGAAAAGCCACCAGCAGCTCCCGTAACGCCGGGCGAATAACATCTTCCCCCAGCGGCACGCTACCGGCGTTGGCAATTTGCAACGCCAGATTCAGCAGCGTGGTGAATTCCCCTGCAAAATTATGTTCCACCATCAGCAGCTTGGCCGCACGCAGTTCGGCTCTCATATCGACCGGTTTGCCAACCACCTTTTCCCATGCCCTGCGCAAAGCTGAAATATTCCTGCCATCCACCAGCGCATCCGTCACTGAGGAGATAAATTCATAGCCGGTGGTGCCGGATACCGGCCAGTCTGCCGGGAGATGCTCGCCCTCAGCGAGGATCTTTTCAACGGTGATATAACACTCTGGTCCGCTCTTTTGACGCAGACGATCCAGATAGGCTTTCGGATCGGCCAGGCCGTCAATATGATCGACACGCAGCCCGTCGACCGCCCCGGAATGGACCAGTTCGAGGATCAACCGGTGTGAATCATGGAAAACGGCTTCGTCCTCCACCCGAACACCAACCAGACCAGTGACCTCAAAAAAGCGGCGGTAAGAGAGGTCATGGGGTGCATCCCTCCAGCACATCAGTCGCCACGGCTGACTCTCATGCAGTCTGGCGATCTCCGCCTTATCCGTTATCTGCAGAACTTCCGTTTCTCTGCCCTGCCAGCTCCCGGGAGTCAGCGGATAGAAGGTGTCATAACAGACCATGGCTGGCCTGCCGGTGTCCGGATCGGGCCTGAGGCTGATTTCGCCGTTATCCAGCAGCGCCTCAAAAGTATCGCCAAGGAACGGCAGCGTCAGGCGGCGTGACCAGTCAATATCAAAATGTCTGGCATAGCGGCTCTGCCTGCCGTATTCGACCACGTCATGCCACCAGGCATTCTCCAGTGAGGCGGCCATATGGTTCGGCACGATATCAAGTATCAGGCCTAATCCTGCATTTTTCAGTGCTTTCACCATGCGGTCGAAGCCTGCACGACCGCCAATTGCCGGTTCGATTTCATTCACATCAGTTACGTCGTAGCCATGTGTTGAGCCAGAGGTCGCGGTGAATATGGGTGAAGCATAAAGGTGGCTGATACCCAGTTTTTTCAGATAGGGCACGAGACCGGCCGCCCGGTCGAAGGTCATGCCGTTGCGGAACTGGATACGGTAAGTGGCGGTTGGGACTGTCATTTTGCGACTCCTGAAGCAACGCGCACGATAATGGCGTTTTTTTGCAGCGGCTGGGCCGCCTGTGGCCAGGCATAAATAATATCGCCGGGAAGTTCAGGAAGCGGGCGTGGCGTCTCGCCAATATTGACCGCAACCGACAGCGTTCCCTGAGGGAATGTCCAGCTGACGGCGAAAAAGCCCTCTGCGGTGTCGATCACTTTGCCCGTATTCCCGCCAGCGTCGAAAAGCAAGGGCACCACATATTTCTGGCGCAGGGTCAGCAGTTCCCTGGTAAGTTCAAGCCATTTTTTGCCCTGCTCGCTTCGTGGCTTCCTCCAGTCCAGCTTCGACTGCGCGAAGGTCTGCGGATCGTTAGGGTCCGGAACGCTTTCGCCCTCGTGACCGGCGTGCCCCTCAAACTCCTGCGCCCGGCCTTTCCTCACCGCTTTCGCCAGATCGCCATGGAAATCGGTGAAGAACAGGAACGGATTGGTTTCGCCATATTCTTCGCCCATAAACAGCAGCGGAATATGGGGCGAAAGAAGCAAGGTGGCAAACAGCAGCCAGGTACGATCCTCTCCGGCCAGCTCAATCAGACGCTCGCCCCGGGCGCGGTTGCCGACCTGGTCGTGATTCTGGATAAAATCAACAAAGGCGACCGGTGGCTGGCCGCTGCTGTTAACGCCCCGCTTCTCCCCACTCTGAGGCGAAATTTCGCCCTGATAAGCGAATCCTTCAGCCAGGATCCGGGCAATCAGTTTCCCGGGTTTATCCGCAAAATCCTGGTAATAAGCATGCGTTTCGCCGGTGATAAAGACATGCACAGCATTGTGGAAGTCGTCATTCCATTCGCCGGTAAAGAGCGGCGCGGAACTATCCGGATCGCGTGGATGCAGGAAAACTACATTGCGACAGTCTTCAGTGGTGAGATGGATGGGTCGATCGGTAATTTTGCTTCGTATCCGCTCTGCAATCTCAACCAGAATATGTTTGTCAGACGCATCTTTGATCTGGTCAATCGCGTCAAAGCGCAGGCCGTCCAGGCGGTATTCCCTCAGCCAGTAAAGAGGGGCATCGCTGATATAATGACGCGCGGCATCCACGTTATAAGCGATACCGGCTCCCCACGGCGTCTTGCGTTCTTTATCAAAGAAGCCAGGTGACAGCAGCGGGAGATAATTGCCTTCGGGGCCGAAGTGGTTAAGCACGATATCCAGCACCACCGACAGGCCATAACCATGGGCGGCATCAACAAAGGCTTTGAAATCATCGGGCGTACCGTAAGCAGAATGAGGCGCGTAGAGCAGCACACCGTCATAACCCCAACCGCGAGTGCCTTCGAACTGCGAGAGCGGCAGCACCTCAATCATGGTGATACCCAGCCTGGCAAGCCCGGCGAGTTTTTCCATTGCTGCACGGAATGTCCCTTCCGGCGTGAACGTGCCGAAATGCATCTCGTAGATCACAGTTTCTTCCCATGGTCGCCCGTGCCATGCAACGTTCTGCCAGCGGTAAGCATCAGGGTCGACAACAACAGAGGGGCCGTGAACATCTGCTTTCTGCGCCAGAGAGGCAGGATCCGGCACTTTTGTGCCATCGGCGAGGATAAAATGATATTCCGCGCCCGGTGAAACGCCGGTGGCCAGCAGTTCAAACCAGCCATCCTCCAGCGCCTTCATGGCAAAATCTTCGCCGGAAATCCGCAGCGTGACCACTTTCTGGCCGGATGCCCAAAGGCGAAAGCGAACCTTGCCGTCAGTAGCATAGTCGGCTCCCCAATGTCTCAGTAATGAATTGGACTCCATTTATTGCCTCTTAATAATCCGAAAACGAGCAAGGGACTACGACACAAATAATCATAGTTCAGGCCCACCAGAATGCCCGTCAGGGACGGGCTTCAGCGGAAAGAGGCATCAGGAAAAACGGCAGGAATGGGGATCGGAAGAGCTCAGGTTATTACTCAGGCTGATAAGAGAGCCAGCCCGCCACACCGCCATCATTCTGGTGATTGATGCCGTCGTTGACTCTGACCGGAGAAAAATCAAAAGGCGACACTCCTTCGAGGCAGGCCACATTGACGGCAACGGTAAACACAACTTCCCCACAGTGGCACTGGGCAGTCATTTTGTCTGACATTCAAAACTCCTTCGGCTGAGTCGACAGGGCTGACAGAATGCTACGCTGAAATTGTTTCAGGCAGATTTTTCCGGGCACTGAAGATAAAAAACACCACAGACCTTTTGGCATGCGGTGTTATATTATTCACACATTTTGCATTACGACAGATCAGCCATAAGCCGCTTTATCATTAATGTTATACAGCGTCGCTGTGGCAGCCAGAACATGCTGATCGTCATTACCGGGCTTATGAGATTCCACATCGGTAATGTGATAGCCGACCGCGCCCGCATCCAGCGCTTTCTTCATAAAGGCGTCGTTGAGTTCTTCCATGGTGGTGACCCAGCTCACCGACGTTATCCCCATTGGTTGCATGGAAGCTAACTCGCGATGAGTTAATCCTGCGCGGATCACAACAGGTTTAACGGTCTGCGGTGAAAAGATTGAGATAACATCATTAACTAAGTTTTTCATGGTCTTACTCCTGAATCATTCTATTGCTAAGCCGTTTAATTGAAAGGGATACAACGCTTTCTTTATTGGTATTTAATCGACAGTCACTCTTCAATAAAACGACAATTGCGCACGGCCAGTGATCGATGCCGGTGAATCAACTTAATCCTTTTACGTGTTGCGCATTTTAGCTTTAATTGCTAATTAATTGTTAAGAAACCTTCAGCCATAACTTAGCTAACTTTGAGCGAAGATATTTTCATCTGATTACAATTTGGTTATTTCAGACATGCAATGGGCAGTTGAATAGTATTTCAGGAACCGGCTAACAAGAAAAGGTAAGACGATTTATCTTTTTTTTGGCAGAATCGTTAGTCTGAACAGTGCAAAAGGAAGTGACTCCCCCATGCGTAAAGAAAAAAAACAGTTTATCTCAGCAGTTGTCGTGGTGCTGATTATCGCGCTCTCGATAATGACCAAAGCCATGGTTGGCGGAGCGATCGAGGAATACCATATTCCGCTGAACGACTGGTCAGCCGAGATGTTATTCACCCAGCTCTTTATGATTGTGGTTTACTCCATGGTATTCACCGGCCTGCTTTCCATCCCGCTCTGGTACTGGTTCCTCGGTGAAAAAACTGACTAACGAATACCCGGCAGGGGCTTCTCAACTCCGGGAACCCGCGTTAATCAACCCTAAATTCTCACGCAGGGTGGCCCCGTTATACCTGGTTTTTACCAAATTTCTGCGCTGCAGTTCCGGAAGGACCTGCTGGATAAAATCGGTTAAGCCACCTGGTAATGTCGGAGGCATAATAGTGAATCCATCAGCCCCCTCGTTTACAAAACGTTCTTCCAGCCGATCGGCTATTTCTTCCGCCGTACCAATGACCTGCCAGTGACCGCGGGCACCGGCAATTTTCAGTGAGAGCTGGCGCAGCGTCAGGTTCTCACGGGCAGCCAGTTCCAGCAGCAGACGCTGGCGGCTGGTGTTGCCGTTGGTGGCAAGAAGACCAGTCGTAACAGGTTTATCCAGCGGCAAATTATGCAGGCCTTCCACTCCGATATGCTGGCTGAGCAAAGCCAGGGCAACTTTTTCCGGGATCAACTGTTGCAGCTCAGCAAACTTATCCTCAGCTTCACTCCGTGTTCTGCCCACCACCGGAAAAACTCCCGGCATAACCAGCAAGGAATCCACATTTCTGCCGAAACCGGCAACTTTCGCTTTTAAAGAACGGTAATATTTTTGTGCATCTTCAAGCGTTTGCGCGGCAGTGAACACCATATCTGCCGTGCGGGCGGCCAGCGCCAATCCAGACTCAGAGGAGCCTGCCTGGACGATCAGGGGCTTGTTCTGCGGGGAGCGAATGACGTTGAGAGGGCCGCGCACGGAGAAAAACTCCCCCTGATGATTCAGACGGTGCAGTTTTTCGGGATCGTAATAGCGGCCGGATGCACGGCACTGCACCAGAGCATCCGGCTCGTAGCTTTGCCACAATCCGTTGACCACATCGACAAACTCTTCCGCCCGCCGGTAGCGGTCGCTGTGCAGGAGTTGGTGATCCAGCCCGAAATTTTGCGCTTCCAGATCGGTGGTTGAGGTCACCAGATTCCAGCCTGCCCTTCCCCCGCTCAGGTGATCCAGCGAAGCAATAATACGGGCCAGATTGTAGGGTTCGTTATAGCTGGTCGACACCGTGGCAATTAAACCAATCCGGCAAGTGTGTGCAGCAAGGGCGGATAGCAGCGTCAGAGGTTCGAAGTGCGCGGCCCGCGCTGTCAGGCTGGCAACGTCCAAATCAGGTTCACGTATCCCGACGCCATCCTCAAGAAAGATAAAGTCAAAGTGAGCGGCTTCGCATTGCTGCGCCAGCTGGCAATAGTGGTCAAAGTCAAAGCCGCTTCGCGACTCGGCAGAGTCATGACGCCATGCGGCAACATGATGGCCGGTGGCAAACAGAAATGCGCCGAGATGCATCTGCCTTTTTGTAGACATAATCAATTTTCCTCCGACAGCTGGCGCACGGCCAGAGCCGCCTGTTTTGCCGCGTTGACCAGTATGGCCTGGTCGGTGCTGTACATAAACACAGTCACTCCAATTTTCCATAACGCTCTGGCTTCTTCCTGGCTGGCGACAAAGGCGCTGAGGGATTTGCCGTGGCGCTTTGCGGCTGCCGCAATATGCTGACAGGCTTCAAAAACTGACGGATCGTTCGGACTTGCGGCTTTCAGTGCCACTGACAGGTCGCCGCGCCCAATAAACAGGCCATCGATGCCCTCCTCTGCCGCGATCTGCTCCACATTGTCCAGACCGGCGAGATCTTCAATCTGCGCAATAACCAGCGTCCGGCGGTCGGACTCTTCAATATGCTGCGCCGCGCTTAGCTGTCCCCATCCGGCGGCGCGGGTAGCGAGCGCAAATCCCCGTTCCCGCGAGTATGTAGCTGCATCCACGGCTGCTTTCGCCTGCGCGGCAGTTTGTACATGGGGGATCAGAATCCCCGTCGCCCCGCCATCCAGCGCGGAGAGAATATGCTCGGGCTGGCTGGAAGGGACTCTGACCAGTGCATCAACACGCCAGGCCAGCGCGGCAGCCAGAGCATGGTCGACACTGAGGCGATCAAAGGGAGCATGTTCCTGATCGATAATGATAAAATCATACCCGGCAGCGCCCAGCATTTCCGTCACATGCCCGCCGGGAATTTTCAAAAATGTGCCAATAACCGGCTTGCCTTGATGGAATTTGCGCTTTAACAGGTCGGTATAGGGCGATTGAGCGGGTGTCATAACTGACTCCTGAAGAGAAGTTTTAGGTTTAGCCGTCAGAATCCGAGGTTGGTTCTGAACGATGAGGAGGTATAACGCTCACGGAACAGTCCGCGTCGCTGTAATTCCGGTAACACCTGAGCGTAAAAACGGTTGGCATCATGCGGCAGCACCGGAGGCTTGAGGTTAAAGCCGTCACAGGCTCCGTCGGTGAACCACTCCTCCATGCGGTCGGCGATCTGCTGCGGCGTACCCACTACCTCCAGATGTCCTGCGGTGACGGCGTGCCGTACCGCTGTCTCCCTGATGGACAGATTTTCGCGGGCAGCCATGGCGATTATATTTTCCCGGCGGGTCTGTCCGGCATTACTGGGAGGAAGCTCAGGCAGAGATGAAGACAAATCGTAACTGCTGAAATCAAACCCGCCCAGCTGATCCGAAAGCATGGCCACTGCTTCATTCACGGGAATCAATTCCAGCAATTGTTGATAGCGATCCTCCGCCTCAGCTTCGCTGCTGCCAATAAACGGAGATATACCCGGTAAAATCCTCAGCGACAGAGGGTCTCTGCCCGCCGCGGCGGTCTGGCTCTTCAGATCGCTGTAGAACGCCTGCGCTTCATGGAAGTCTGACTGGACGGTGAAAACAATTTCAGCCTGCCTGGCTGCCAGAGCCTTGCCGGGGCCGGAAGAACCTGCCTGGACTATCACCGGGGGTTCATGCTGCATATTGCTGATATTCAGCGGACCACGAACCTGAAAATAGTGCCCCGAATGATGCAAAGGTCTGACCTTTTGGCTGTCAAAAAACTGCCCGGATGCCTTATCGAAAGTCAGTGCATCTTGATCCCAGGTTCCCCACAGTCCCCTGACCACATCAACAAACTCCTCTGCCCGCCGGTAACGTTCGGCATGTTCCAGATGACGGACCTGATTAAAATTCAGCGCCTCCGGCAAAAAAGAGGTGGTCACCACGTTCCAGCCGATCCTGCCTTTACTGAGCAGATTGAGTGAAGCAAAACGCCTTGCCACGTTATAAGGGGTGTTATAACTGGTGGTCATGGTGGCCACCAGCCCGATATGGCTGGTCTGCGTGGCCAGCGACGCCAGCAGCGAGGTGGGTTCAAAGGAGGTTGCATGGGGCGTCAGGGCCTGATTTTCACGCTCGGCCACCGTGTCAGAAAAAAAGACCATATCCAGGGCTGCCTGCTCGGCCGCCTGCACGATTCCGGTGAGGTATCGCAGATCGAAAGCGATGTCAGCGGGCGCATCCGGGTGACGCCAGGCCCCCAAATGGTGCCCGTAAGGAAAAATAAACAGGCCTAAATTCATATGTCGTCTGGTCATAAACTTACCCTGTGGAAGAGAGTCGAGTGCCTTCAGAGCACGTTACTCAGGAACTGCTGCAGCCGGACGGTCTGAGGCGAGTCGAAGAGTGCGTCCGGAGACCCTTCTTCAACTATCCTGCCCTCAACCATAAACAGCACGCGATCCGCAATCTGTCGGGCGAAATTCAGCTCATGGGTAACACAAACCATGGTGATCCCCATTCCTGCCAGTTCGGTCATCGCCGCCAGCACTTCTTTGACTTTCTCCGGATCCAGCGCGGAAGTCGGCTCATCAAACAGCACCACTTCGGGTTCCATACAGAGCGCACGACAGATGGCAGCACGCTGCTGTTGTCCTCCGGATAGCTGCGAAGGATACTTCGTGGCCTGGTCAGCGATGCCCAGACGGCGGAGGTAACTCATCGCCCGCTCTTCTGCTGCCTGCCGGGTCAGTTTTAGTACCCGGCGGGGAGCCAGCGTGCAGTTAGTCAGGATCGACATATGCGGAAAAAGGTTAAAGGACTGAAAAACCATACTGATCCGGCCCTTATGGCCAGGATGGTTTGTGGTACCCGGAGCCTGTGCTCTGGCAAAGACGGTCATCTGGCCGGAGTCGAAGGACTCCAGCCCGCCGATACACCTTATCAGGGTTGACTTGCCTGACCCTGAAGGCCCACAGATCACTAAACGTTCGCGCGCTTTAATCCGTAAGTTGATCTCTTTCAGCACCGGGACAAGGTTGTAACTCTTTTTCAGATCGGATATCTCGACGTGATAATCCTCTGCTGTGTGCTGCACGGTGTTATCTGCCATTGAATAAGTTCCCGTTCAGGCCAGTTTATTAAAGAGTTGGAAGAGTCGGCAGCGGTTTTCCTAACCATTTTTGATGGATGGCATTCAGCTCTCCATCCTGTTTGATGTAGAAGATAAATGTATTCATCCAGCGCAGAAGTTCAGCGTCGTCCTTGCGCAGACCCACGGACTGATATTGTGTGCGCAGTAAGATCTTGGTTTCAGCCTGTAATGAAGGGTTCGCTTTGTTGATGATCGGCAGCAGCAGACTGGAAGTGGAAACAGTATCGGTCTGACCGGAGACGAAAGCCTGAATGCTGTCTGCATCGATATCGAAACGTTTGATTTGCGCTTCGGCCGGTGCCACCGCCAGAGTGGCTTTTTCTGCTGAAGTCCCTCGTGAAACGCCCATTCGTAGCCCTTTTAAATCCTGTGGGCTATGAATACTGGTCTTTTGGGCCGCCAGGATGGAGATATCATTTTCAGCATAGGGCTGCGAATACGCGATTTGCTTCGCCCGCTCTGGCGTCACGCCAAGCATGGCAAAAATGACATCAATTTTGTTGGTCAGCAAAAATGGAATGGCATTCGGGAAAGTCACGGGAACCAGCTCCACATCGACCCCCAGATATTTCCCGGCAAGACGGGCCACATCAGCTTCATAACCAACGGGTTGTCCTTTATCATCAACCGAACCATAAGGAGGCCACTGATTAATCACGCCGACCACCAGTTTTTTCTGGGAGAGAATACGTTCAAGGCTACCGTCTGTTGCCGCCTGAGCTATATTGAATAAATAACTAAAAAAGACCAATGCCATTACTATTATTTTTGTTTTACTGATTAACCCTGGTTTCATTTATTAATCCTTACTGGTCACTGTTTGAATTTAACTTCCAGTCTTTTACCTAACCTGGAGAGAGGCCAACACAAAATAAAATAAATCACTGCAACAACTGAAAAAATCAAAAATGGGCGAAATGTCTGATTGTTAATGATCTGAGCAGTACGGGATAATTCGGCAAAGCCTATTACCGATGCCAGACTGGTTGCTTTGATCAGTTGGATCAAAAAACCCACCAGCGACGGCGTTGCTGTTCTCAGGGTTTGTGGCAACGTGATATACACAAAAGTGTCACGACGATTAAGACCAAGAATTTTTGCTGCATCCAGCAGCCCGATGGGCACGGCTTGTATTGCTCCCCGCAGTATTTCTCCAATACCGGCGCTGGCATACAGCGACAACGCAATGGCCGCACTTAGCAAGGGTGAAACGTCTGCTGTCATAAAAAGCGCCGGGCCAAAGAAGCACAGCAGCAGCAATATCATCAGGGGTGTTCCCTGAAAAAAACGGATACAGGCCGCAGACAGCCAGGCCAGGGGAAATAACGAACTGGTTCTGGCCAGCGCCACCAGAATCCCTCCGGATAGCCCTCCGACAAAGGCCAGCGCGGTCAGAACCAGCGTCCATCGGGTCGAGGCAATGATCAGCCACAGATCGTTTGAGCTGAATTCGGTCATGATTTTTTATCCCATTTCAGGAAAAGAGACTCCCCTGACTTAAAAATGCCGACAGTCAGGACGGTGAGAATCAAATACATGCCCGCCATCGTCATATAAACTTCAAACATCCGGTAGGTATCCGATGCGATACTCATCGACTCTGCGGTCAGCTCATTCAAAGCAATAAAGGAACAGACGCTGGTGTTGAGAAGCAGGATGATCATCTGATTGGTCATTGCCGGATACACGGCACGTAAAGACTGAGGAAAAACAATCATAAAGTAGATATATAGCGGGCTTAATCCTAAAATTCTCGCCGCTTCACGTTGGCCTTTATCAACGGACTGAATACCCCCTCTGAAAATTTCCGTGGTGTAGGCGGTGGAATTAATCACTATACCGGCCATCGCAGCAGTAAAGGAATCCAGTCGGATACCGATTAGCGGCGCACCATAAAACACCAGGAAAAGCTGAATCAGAATAGGTGTATTTCTGATGATTTCAATGTAAGCGCTAATGACTCTTTTTATCCAGACAGAGCCATAAACCACACCATAAGCCAGTAGCGCACTCAGCAATAACGTACAGATAATTGAACCTGAAGCTAATTTCAGGGTGACTTCCAGTGCTGACTTAAGCTGATCTTTATAGTTAAGAATTTCTTCAAAGTGGAACACGTACATCATTCATTCCCGTTTAGATTAATTATTATATACTTTGGTAGAAAAGGAAATTCAATCTATCGGAGGCTGACGGGATTGCAAATAACAAAACGGAAAAAGGTTATTCAATTTATTAAAGTGAAAATTAATGATATTTATTTAATAAGCCTGCCAGACTTCCCTGCGCTCTGGATCGTTGAATTTTAATGCCATTTTCTTCTGGTCTTGCTTTTGTCATTGCAGGCTGATTACGTTACTATCCCGGACATCAATTTTGGAAATCCGAAGTCGGTTTTTAGCATTAGTCGGGGTTTGCATGGAAAAGTTGGTCAGTCATGAAGAGTACCTGGATCAATCATTCAGCAAGCTGGATTTATCCTCATCGGAACTGGAAAACAGCCACTTTGAAGACTGTGAGTTTGACCACTGCAACTTCACTTCGACAAAATTTGCCCGCTGCAAATTCACCAACTGCACGTTCAGCCACTGCAATCTGAGCGTGGCCGGGTTTCCAGGGGCGATCCTGTTTGCCGTTGAATTTACCGAATGCAAAATCAGCGGTGTGGACTGGACACGGGCGCACTGGCCGCCCTTCCACCTGGATCCTGAACTGCGCTTCAGCAAATGTATCCTGACCAACGCTTCCTTTTTTGGGCTGACGTTGCAGCGCGTGAAGATGGAGGAGTGTCGGGTGAATGAGGTGGATTTCAGAGAGTGCGATCTGACCAGCGCAATAATAACCGGCTGCGATCTCGCCGGGAGCCTGTTCGGCAACACCAACCTGCGGACCGCAGACTTTACTGGTTCCTGGGATTTTTCTCTCAATGTCCTGAACAATATCATTACCGGGGCTAAATTTTCCCGCACTGAAGCGGTTTCCCTGCTGGAAAGTCTGGGGATTGAGCTGGCAGATTGAGACTACTCTGAGTCAGCTCTCAGCCATCAGTGGAGCGCGTCAGTGCTTCCCACTTATCCATCTCTGCAGATAACGCCGCCAGCTTATCCCTTACCAGCCCCAGCGCATCGCTGCCTAACAGCAGATGCGCCGGAGGCGAGGCCGAATTAATCACAGCAAGCATAGCCTGCGCGGCTTTCTGTGGATCGCCTAACTGCCTGCCGCTCTTCTCTTCCCGCGCCTTACGCACCGGATCAAACAGGCTGTCATAATCCGCGATCGAACGTGGAGTTCTGACCATTGACCGGCCTGCCCAGTCAGTTCTGAACGAGCCGGGTGCCACGGCCGTAACATGGAGACCAAAGGGTTGCACCTCTTTGCCAAGCGTTTCAGAAATCCCCTCCAGCGCGAACTTACTGCCACAGTAGAAAGAGATGCCGGGCATCGTGACAAACCCGCCCATCGAGGTGATGTTAAGAATATGGCCCCGGCGGCGTTTCCTCATGGCTGGCAGCACAGCTTTTATCATGGCTACAGCGCCAAAAACGTTCACGTCAAACTGCTGACGCATCTCTTCCAGTGTGGATTCTTCCATCACCCCTTCATGACCATAACCCGCGTTGTTAACCAGCACGTCAATCGGGCCGACGCTGGCCTCAATTTCATCGATGATGCCATTAATCGAGCCGAAATCTGTTACGTCGAGAATGCGGGCGCTGGCACGCTGAGGGTGCAAGGCCTCAAAGTCTGTTTTTGCCTGCTGGCTGCGAACGGTGCCGACTACGTGGCAACCCGCGGCAAGGGCTTCTTTAGCAAGGGCGAGGCCAAAGCCGCTGCTGACGCCGGTCACTAACAGAATTTTAGACATTGTCATGGTATTTCCTCTTGTCAGGTAGAATGGTGACATACTGCTCTCCGGTGGCCGCGATTATCAGGCCGTATACTCTCCTTTTCTTGCCTGATCCTATGAGCTGATGACTGAAATCATGACAGATAAGCAACAGATGGTAGATTTGCTAAAGCAATTGGCCCCGGTCGAAGGCTATAACCTGACCGCGCTTTCTGACGTGCGAATTCTGCGTTCAGATCGCCCGCTGGCGCGCACGCCGGTTTTGTACGATCCCGGTATCGTTATTGTCTGCCAGGGCTGCAAACGGGGCTATTTCGGCGATAAAGTTTATCTTTATGATGCGCAGAATTATCTGGCAGTTTCTGTGCCAGTGCCTTTTGTGATGGAAACGGATGCTTCTCCGGAAGAGCCTTTGCTGGCGATTTATCTGCATCTGAATTTTCAGGTGGCGGCCGAGTTGATGATTCAGATCGACCGTCTGGGGCTGAGCGCCCCCGCCGCTGGCCCACAAAGCATGATGTCCAGCCCGATGGATGAGGCGCTGAAAGGCTCCGTGCTGCGCTTTCTGACCGCTATGACCATCCCACTGGAATCTGCGATGCTGGGTCCGGCTCTGATGCGCGAAATTTACTTCCGCATTCTGACTGGCCCTCAGGGAAATGCGATGAGATCTTCGATGAATATGCAGGGACAGTTCGGCAAAATCTGCCGATCGTTGCAACGTATTCATGCCAGCTATGCGCAGCCGTTAAACATCACTCACCTGGCCAATGAAGCGGGCATGAGCGTGCCGACATTCCACAGCCATTTTAAAGCGGTCACGCAGACCTCTCCGATTCAGTACGTGAAGTCTGCCCGTCTGCATCAGGCCAGATTACTGATGATTCGCCAGGAGATGACGGCCGCCGCAGCCTGCCATGCGGTAGGCTATGAGAGCCCCTCGCAGTTTAACCGCGAATTCAAACGGCTGTTTGGCCTGCCTCCGGCGGAAGAAGTCAGACGAATGAAGGAGAATTTTGCCGTGCCCCCTGCGCATGCAGGGGCAACGTATATTTCCTCTCATTAAATCTGGTGGGCAAAATTCCTGAATGCGATCGGCGACAAAGAGCCAGCTTCCGAACCGCTGAATTTCTGCTGCATTATTCGTGGCTCCCGCTGGCAGAGTTGAGCGAGCTGGCCGTGCCGCCATTCTGGCTGCCAAAGTGATATGCGCTGAACAGGCTCATCGCCAGCATTCCCAGACTAAAAGGCAGGATGCTGGACGCCGCCCGGAGGTGAAAATCGCCAACCTGACAAACAAGAAGATAGCCCACGACAATATTAAAGGATCCCCAGAGAACATTGACCATCGATGAAGAAAGCCCTTTTCCTGGCGGTGTGGCAAACGGACTCTGAAAAGGTTTGCCCATCACACCGCTGATAAAATGCGGCACTGCATTAGTCAAAAATACACCACCAAAGAAATATGAAACGCTATGCAGAAACACCATTTTTACTCTCCTTTGCTGTTGTTTTCAGCGGGGCCTCGGGAATTAACCACGACAACGCAAACGCCACCACCATAAGACTTGCCGCCATCAAAAACGCCGCGTGAATGGCGTTGCCAAAAGCCTGCAGATAGTCGTTGTGGATGGCTTCAGGTAGGTGACGGATAGCCTCAGGATTCAGGGAACGCGGCAGCTCTGCACCTTCAGGCAGCAATTTTTCCAGCCCCGTTTTTAATACCTGGCTGAATACCGCACCAAACAATGCTACTCCGATAGAACCGCCCACCGAACGGAACAACGTTACGGCGGAGGTGGCCACACCCATTAAATCTGGCGACACGGTATTCTGCACGGCAAGAACCAGCACCTGCATAACCATGCCGAGTCCCATCCCCATCACGCAGGTGAACAGGTACAGATGCCAGGTTGGCGAAGTCGTGCTGATAGTGGTCAACAGCGCCATCCCGACAACCGCCAGCAGGGTGCCGGTAATCGGAAATAACCGGTACTTTCCGGTGTGGCTGATAATCCTGCCGCTGATAATCGAGGTCAGCAGCAGTCCGCCCATCAGTGGCAGCAACTGCATACCTGCCTGAGTAGGTGTAGCCTCTTTGACAATCTGCAAATACAGCGGCAGGAAGGTCACACTGCCAAACAGGGACATGCCGATAATGAAGCCAATCATGCTGCACAGCAAAAAGCTGCGGTCACGAAACAGCGTCAGCGGGATGATCGGCTCCCACGCCAGACGTTCTTCATAGATAAAACCAATCAACCCCACCACGCCGAAAGCCAGAATGCACCACAGCTGAGGATCCGACCATTCCCGTACGGTTCCTCCTTCACTGGTAAACAGCGTGACGCCCAGCAGCGCCATGGTCAGATAGATAGCGCCCAGATAATCAATCTCATGCTGTTTGCGTTTACTGCCCGGCTTCAGCACCGCGCCAATCACCAACAGAGCAAACAGCCCCAGCGGCAGGTTGATATAGAAGATCCAGCGCCAGGAAGCATGCTGAACGATAAATCCGCCCATCAGCGGGCCAATAACCGTCGCCAGACCGAAAACACCGCCAAACAGCCCCTGATAACGGCCCCTTTCAGCCGGAGGCACCACATCGGCAATCGCCGCCATGCTGACAACCATCAGTCCCCCGCCACCCAGCCCCTGGATCGCACGGGTGATCACCAGCTGATCCATATTCTGAGCCAGGCCGCACAGCGCCGAGCCAGCCAGAAAAAGGATCACTGAAATTTGCAGCACCAGCTTGCGGCCATACAGGTCGCCAAATTTTCCATACAGCGGGACAACCACGGTGGACGCGAGAGTATAAGCAATCACGATCCACGAGAGTTTATCGAGCCCTCCCAGCTCCCCGACAATGGTCGGCAGCGCGGTTGAGACAATCGTTTGATCAAGAGCGGCCAGCAGCATCACCAGTAGTAACGCGGTGAAAAGCAGTCGCAGCGACGGCTCTTTTGCCAGCGTGTCTTGCTGCTGGCCGGAAAGTTCAGAGTCCATAACGACACTCACTTGTAATTAATTAAATGCGCAATTAATATTTAGCGCAGAGATTATCAGAACACAACGGACAGGCACAAGATGACCGCACTGAAAGAACATTTCGACCCTGAACCAGAAAAAAAACCTGTTCGTAAGCCGGGCCGCCCGCGCGGGGGCGCTATCAATGCTGAACAGCGGGAACACCTGCTGGATATCGCTTTACATCTGTTCGCCCGCCAGGGCATTGCAGAAACGTCCCTCAACGCCATCGCCCGCCAGGCGGCCGTCAGCCCTGCTATGCTCAATTACTATTTCCGTTCACGCGAAGCGCTGCTGGATAGCGTTATTGAGGAACGTTTTGCCCCTCTTCGTGGCCGGATATTTGAGGCATTTGTGGCCAATGCTGACGATCCTGTTACTGCCATTGGCCTGCTGGTGACAGAAATTGCCGAAGCGGCGCAGAAAAACAGCTGGTTTGCCCCACTGTGGATGCAGGAAGCGGCCAGCGATGAAGCGCTGTTAAAGCAGAGGATGCATGAGCGTTATGGCAAAGAAGAGCGGAAAAAAGTGCTCAGCATTATCAAAGGCTGGCAGCAGGCTGGCCGACTTAATCCGGGCCTTTCTCCCCAGTTGCTGATGGTTTCACTGATGAGTCTGGTGCTTGTTCCCCTTGCCCGCCTTGGGAAAAATGCCGATAAGATCGAAAGGGAAATGATTGTTAAACACGCTCTGGCGCTGCTTTGCCAGGGGATTTCTGTAGATAAGGATTGAGATGATTAAACGGACATGGCGTCACACGGCCCTGAAGGCCACAGCAATAATGCTATTTCTTTCTGGCACTGTTCCATCGTGGGCAGGTACGACGGCAGATATTCAGCAGAAGCTGGCTGATTTGGAAAAAAATGCCGGGGGGCGTCTGGGCGTTGCCCTGATCAATACCGCAGATAATTCGCAAATCCTCTTCCGTGGTAATGAACGTTTTCCACTGTGCAGCACCAGTAAAGTGATGGCAGTCTCGGCTATTTTAAAGCAAAGTGAAACAAAAAACCTGTTGAATCATAGTGTTAATATCAAAAAATCAGATCTGGTTAACTATAATCCCATTACGGAGAAATATGTAGGAAAGGAGATGACGCTGGGCGAATTGAGTGCCGCAGCACTGCAATACAGTGACAATACCGCCATGAACAAACTTATTTCCCATCTGGGCGGAACGGATAAAGTCACCCGTTTTGCACGATCCATAGGCGACAAGACTTTTCGTCTGGATCGTACTGAACCCACGCTGAATACGGCCATCCCGGGTGACAAACGCGATACCACCACCCCACTGGCTATGGCAAACAGCCTGCACAAGCTTACTCTGGGTAAGGCACTGGGTGAAGCACAGCGTGCGCAATTGGTTGAGTGGCTGAAAGGGAATACTACTGGTGCTCAAAGCATTCGGGCCGGTCTGCCTGCCACGTGGGTAGTCGGTGATAAAACCGGCAGCGGC
Source organism: Erwinia sp. 009765445 (assembly GCF_058137865.1). Classification (NCBI taxonomy): domain Bacteria; kingdom Pseudomonadati; phylum Pseudomonadota; class Gammaproteobacteria; order Enterobacterales; family Erwiniaceae; genus Erwinia; species Erwinia sp. 009765445. The sequence goes on along the minus strand of NZ_JBYUWC010000002.1, from coordinate 145,339 downwards.
GATTACGGCACGACCAATGATATCGCTGTTATCTGGCCGCCAAACCATCACCCGCTGATTCTGGTGACCTACTTTACTCAGCCAGTTCAGGATGCCAAAGCCCGGAAAGATGTTTTAGCTTTCGCGGCAAAAATTGTGACGGCAGGACTTTAACCTGCTGAAGATGTTCTTTTTGGAATCAGGCCTGTTGCTCTGAATATCGCAGAGTGACAGGCCGTGTGAAGTGTTAAGCCCTCTCATCACCCTTAGCCATTCTCCGGTTCAAATTCTCCCCTTTCCCACCAGTGCTCATTCACTGGTGTTCAGTACATCCCACTCTTTTTTATGCCCTGCCTCTTGCTTTTTATTATCGTAAGATACATTCAACTTATCAGGAGTCATTTATGTTTAGAGACAGTCGCGGTGGTCGCCATCGCAAACACGACCATTCAGAAGATGGCCGCAGTGAGTGCTTCAACGAGGCGGAAAGCCGGGAAGAGGCGCTGGAAATGATGTTTGCCCAATGGCGTCGCGCCATGCGTGAAGAGCGGATCCGTCATGACGGACACCGTGAGGACCATCGTCATCATCACCGGGGCAAACGTGGCGCTGACTGCAATGAAGGACGCCAGGAGGACTATCATCCCCGTTATGCCGATCGCCGGGCTGACCGCCGTGACGGACATCGCGGACATGGGCGCGGTCGGGGTGGAGATGATGCTGGTCATCGCGATCGCCCTTCTTTCCTGCGTGGCCGTAAGTTCGGTGCCGATGAGCTGGCGCTGTTTGCCCGTCAGAGTGAATCGGTTAACCAGGCGATGTTCGAGCAACGCCAGCCTTACAGCCCGGCGCTGACCGAAGCTATTCACGCCCTGCGCAGCGAGCTGCACCACTATCATGGCAGCAGTGAAGAGGTTCAGGCGCAGGTTGCTGACATTATTCAGCAGACCCTGGCTCATTTGCGGTCAGTCAAATGATCGCTACTGTCGCGGGCTTCATCCTGCCCGCGACGTCTCTTCACTGAAGAAACTTTACACGTTTCACAGCTCAGGCCAGAGTTCCCAGGATTGACCGCTAAAAGAGAATTCGCTAAAAGTTGCCATCGCCTGTAAGAATTAAAATAACAATCCGGCAGGGAGCGGCCGGGAGTGATCCTTTTTACGTGATTATTTTTGAGGAATAAAAATGAGCGTCTCCACCGAACGATTTAAGCTGACCGTTATCAGCGCACCAGCGACTTTCCCCAACGTCAGAATTCCGGCGATCGCCGATGACGTCATGGCCTCGCGCAAGCAGAAAGTGCTCGAAGGTATGACACAGCACGACCTGGACTTCCTGGTGATTTACGCCGACAAAGAGCACGGCGGCAACTTTGAATATCTCGCCGGTTTTATTCCCCGGTTTGAAGAGGCGCTGCTGACCCTGAATGCGCAGGGCGAACTGACTTACATCATGGGCAATGAGAACCTGAAACTGGTGCCTTATGCCCGTAATCAGGGAAAATGCCTGCATGCTCCGGCATTTTCCCTGCCCAACCAGCCAATGGATAACGAACGCCCCCTGGTGGAGGTACTGGCGGCGGCAGGTCTTCAGCCCGGCAGTAAAACGGGAGTGGCTGGCTGGAAACTGTTTACCAGCCAGTTGCAGGACAACGCCACATTGTTTGATGTCCCCGCCTTCATCCTGGATGCTGTGATTGCCGCGGCTGGCAATCGCAGTGCTGTGGTCAATGCCACCCCGTTGTTTACCTCTCCGGCGGTTGGAGCCAGACGCATTAATACCGCCAGTGAAATCACGTTTTACGAATATGGTGCGAATCTCGCTTCAACCCGGATCCTGAAGGCGCTGGACAGCATTGAACCGGGAAAAAGTGAGAAAGAGATTGGTCAGCTTCTTTCTGCTGAAGGCCAGCCTGGCAACGTGGTGATGGTCGCCGCCACCGGTGACCGCTTCGCGAACGCCTGTCTGTATCCTTCAGATAAACTAATCAGCAAAGGCGATAAATTCTCGCTGACAGTGGGCTATAAAGGTGGCCTGAGCAGCCGTGCAGCTTATGTCGTCGCCAGCGAAAGTGAGTTGCCTGCTGCGGTGGCGGATTACCTTCCGGCGCTGGCGATCCCCTATTATCAGGCCGTCACTACCTGGCTGGAAACGCTGCGTACCGGACTGACCGGCGGCGAACTGTATCAGGCCATCGAAACTGTGCTGCCGAAAGCGAAGTATCACTGGCATCTGAACCCGGGCCATCTGGTGGCGGATGAAGAGTGGCTCTGTTCACCGGTTTACCCTCAGTCCGCGATCGAACTGGTGAGTGGAATGATCTTCCAGATCGATATCATCCCTTCTCTGCCAGGCTATGCGGGTTGCAGCATCGAAGATACTGTTGCGCTGGCAGATGCCAGCCTGCGTCAGCAGTTGCAGGATGATTATCCGGAAGTCTGGCAGCGGATGGAGACGCGAAAGGCGTATCTGCGCGATGTGCTGAATATCCACGTTTCTGAAGATGTTCTGCTGCTGTCGAACACTGTCGGCTACCTGCGACCATTCCTGCTGGATAAAACCCGCGCGCTGGTTCGTCAGCCCTGAAATCAGGAGGCCTTTTCTGAGAAAGGCCTTATTCTCTTCATATTTCCCTCTTCAGCGCCAGATACTGCAGCAGCATGCAAGCTGATTACCGTGTACTGAGTGTTTCAGGTACCTGCTGGCGACAGACGGTCAGTACCAGCTGTCGTAACCAGCGATGGGCTGGTTCCACCTCGGCACGGGGATGCCACATCTGCGAAATGGTTATTCCGCTGGTTTTGACCGGCAGCGCAAAGGCGAAAAGGGTGGGATTTGGCTTGCTTCTCCCCTCCACCGGCTGGTTGATTAGCAGCGATGCAGGAACCAACGCGACCAGATCGGAAGAGTGTGCCACCGTCAAAGCGGCCGGGAAGCTCTGCACTACCGCAGCAATCTTTCGCTTCAGCCCCAGTTCAGCCCGCGCCTCGTCAACAGGTCCGCACATATTTCCCCGGCGGGAAGCCACCACATGGCTACAGGCTGCATAATCGCTGGCGGTAATCTCAGCCAGTGACTCAAGGGGATGTCCTTTGCGGACAACGCCCACAAAATAGTCGCGAAACAGCGCCTGTAAACGCACTTCCGGCCCCATCTCGCCCGGCACGCCGATCTCCAGATCCACCAGCCCTTCACGCAGATGTTTTGACGATTTCTCATGTTTTGGCGTAAAGCGCAAACGGACATTCGGCGCGACCTTTGCTGCAGCGGTAATTTTTCCATTAGCAATTCATATTATTCCTCTATTCCGCAAATCTGATCATTGCAATCCTTAATTCGTCCGCTCAGACAGACTTAAAACTGATTTATTACTGATGTTTTTAGCGAATATCCGCAGCGTTTTACGGCAATATCAGCAAAACAGCACATGCGCTGGGCGTAGCGCGCAGCACCCTTTACCGCCGTGCAGCACGGGAAAAGGGGTTGTCTGATTCATTACACTTAAAATGACAAGTTGTAGTTTTTGTGATCAGTATTGTAGTACAAGATGGTCATTTTGTACTCTAATGGCGATCAGGGCAGGCATCAGCCTGCCATTCTGGCTCACTATCAGGGAATCTATTATGGCCCCGACTTCTGCTGCGCGTCCTGGTCGACGCAGGTATCTGATCGCCTTTATGCTTTTAATTACAGTGATCATAAATTATATCGATCGTGCCAACCTGGCTATTGCTTCGTCCGAAATTGAAAAAGAATTCGGATTATCGGCGGTGCAAATGGGGTATATATTTTCCGCCTTTGGCTGGACTTATGCTCTTTTTCAGCTGCCTGGCGGACGCTTCCTTGATTTAATGGGATCTAAAGTCACCTATTTTATCGCCATTCTGGGCTGGTCTGTTGCCACTTTATTGCAGGGTTTTGCCAATGGTTTCGCTGCGCTGCTGGGTCTGAGGGCCATTACAGGCATGTTTGAAGCGCCCTCTTTTCCAACCAATAATAAGGTGATCAGTAGCTGGTTTCCCGAGCAGGAAAGAGCCGGGGCAATTGCTATCTATACGTCCGGACAATATGTTGGTCTGGCCTTTTTCACACCGGTTCTGATCTGGGTTCAGCATGTATTAAGCTGGCACTGGGTCTTTATTATCACCGGTGGCGTGGGTATTCTCTGGTCGCTGTTCTGGCTGGTGAAATATAAAAGCGTTCATCAGGATAAAAAAGTCAATGAGGCCGAGCGGCAGCATATTATTAAAGGCGGAGCTATTACCGATGGTGAAACAGCAACGGATAAAAATTCAGCGTCACGTCGTAAACTAACCCGTAAGGAGTGGAAGCTGGTGCTCCATCCGAAGCTGCTGGGGGTCTATATCGTGCAGTTTGCGCTGGCAACTACCGTGTGGTTTTTCCTCACCTGGTTCCCAACCTATCTCAGTAAAGGCCGGGATATTGATTTAGCCACCACCGGCCTGATGACCTCCATCCCGTTTATTGCCGGATTTCTGGGAGTGATCGGCGGCGGCTTTCTGGCCGATAAAATGGCGAAGTCCGGCCTGTCGATCGGCGTATCCCGCAAGACGCCCATTTTGATTGGGTTGATGCTGTCAATGACCATTGTTGGCGCGAACTACACCACGAATATCAATGTAATCGTTGGCTTACTGGCACTGGCCTTCTTTGGTAATGGCTTTGCTTCTCAAGCCTGGTCCCTGGTGTCGTCCATTGCTCCCGTGCATTTAATTGGCATGAGCGGCGGCTGCTTTAATCTCTTTGGCGCACTGGGCGGCGTTTCCGTGCCAATCGTGGTCGGTTATCTGTCGCAATATTACGGCTTCGCCCCTTGCCTGGTGTATATCGCTGCAGTAGTGGCGCTCAGCATTGTCTCCTTTACTTTCCTCATCGGCAGGGTAGAACGTATTCCGGATGAACGGACTCCTGGGATAGTGCATAAGCACATCGGGGATCTGCGCTAAAACTGAAAACGCCACGGGCAGACTCTCCTGTTGTCCGTGGCGTTGCTTAATTATTTTTGCGTAGCTATATACAGATCTTCCACCTCTTTGCGCGCCCAGGGCGTCCGGCGCAGAAACTTGAGGCTGGATTTAACGCTGGGATCGCTCTTGAAGCAATTAATGTTGATGCGTTTTGCCAGCTCCGCCCAACCATAGTGGGCCACTAATGCGTTTACGATGGCTTCCAGCGTTACGCCATGCAAAGGGTCTTTCGAAACATGATCTGCCATGTTGGATCCTGTAAAAACATGTGAAAATCAGAAATCGGCTTTCAGCACCACACGGTAATTTGCTTTACCGGCGCGAACGTGGTCCAGCGCGTCGTTGATTTTCGACATCGGGAAGAATTCAACTTTTGGTGCAATATCGGCACGTGAAGCCAGTCTCAGCAGCGAACGCAGTTGCCCCGGCGAACCAGTAGAAGAGCCGGTGACGGCCTTATCGCCCATAATCAGGTCAAAAGCTGAAACCTGGAAAGGCTTCATCACCGCGCCCACGGTGTGGAACTTGCCTTTTGGTGCCAGCGCGTCGAAGTAAGGTTTCCAGTCCAGATCCACCGCCACGGTGCTGAGGATCAGGTCAAACCGCCCTGCCAGCTTTTTCAGCGCTTCCGGATCGCGGCTGTTCACCACTTCATCGGCTCCCATATCGAGGATAGACTGCTTTTTGTCCAGCGTGGAACTGAACGCTAGCACTTCGGCACCCATCGCACGCAGAAGTTTAATGGCGATATGGCCAAGTCCGCCAATGCCGATCACGCCAACGCGGCTGGTTGCGGTGATGTTGCTCATCAGCAGCGGTTTAAACACCGTGATACCGCCGCACAGCAACGGACCCGCACTCGCCGCACCCAGTTTCTCCGGCAGCGGGATCACCCACTGCCAGTCCGCACGCAGCTTCTCGGCAAAGCCCCCGTTGTTAAGAATGGTCGGGATGCTGCCTTCTTCACAGTTCACCTGTTCGCCATTGATGCAGGCATCGCAGTGCTGGCAGCTTTTGGCGGTCCAGCCAATGCCCACACGCTGTCCCACAGAGAGCCCTTTCGTTTTTGCCGCTTCGCCCAGGGCGGAAACGCGACCGATAACTTCATGCCCGGCAATGGTCGGATAGCGGGAGATGCCCCACTCATTGTCGATCATCGATAAGTCAGAATGGCAGACGCCGCAGTACTCGACCTCAACTTCGACTTCTTCTGCCGTCAGATCTGCAGCATCGTACTCATACAGTTCAAGAGCCTGACCGGCTTGCATCGCGGCGTAACTTTTAATTTTCATTCTTTACCTCAGTTCCGGTTAACAGTCAGGAAGGAGTGTAGCAAAGTCGTTCCCCTGCCTGGGGAGCAGGATGAGGCATAACCGCTTTCATGGAAGCGGGTCAGTTGCCGCACAGGATAAGCAAGCCATGGATGCCAGAAAGGGGGAACTTGATGCAGCCTATAATCAACTCAACGCAGCTAATGCAAATTTAAATAATGCTAATGCAGCAATGGAAGCGGCACAAAACAATCAGGTTCAGGCTGATAATAAGCTGGCAGAAGCCAGGTCAAAACGAGATGCCACTGAAAAAGAAAATGCGGCCAGGCGTGCGGCAGAAGAAAAGGCAAGAAAAGAGCAGGAAGAACTGGCGCGCCAGCGTGAAAAGGAAGCAGCTGAAAAAGCAAGTAATGAAAAAGAAGCGCTTACCAAAACCAGTGAACTGATTGCTGATATGGGTGACAAGATTGGTGAGCATCTTGGTGATAAATATAAGGCAATAGCTAAAGAAATTGCGGATGATATAAAGAACTTCCAGGGTAAAACGATCCGCAGTTATGATGACGCAATGGACTCTCTCAACAAAATCACCTCTAATCCCGGCATGAAAATCAACAAGGCGGATAAGGATGTGATTATTAATGCGTGGAAGAATGTTAATGCGCAGGACATGGCAAATAAGCTCGGAAATCTTGGCAAAGCGTTCAAAGTTACCGATGTGGTGATGAAAATAGAGAAGGTCCGGGAGAAAAGTATCGAGGGATATGAAACAGGGGACTGGGGGCCGCTGATGCTGGAAGTGGAGTCCTGGATGCTGAGCGGGATGGCAGCTGCTGCTATGGCGCTTCTTGCTTATGTTGCTCCTGTCGTTGCTACAACTTCGTATTTGCGTCCAAGGCGATCCAGTTTTGTGACAATCAGTACGTCCCCAGACAAAAGGGAACTTACTCAGGAGTCAACAACCAGAGATCTTTCCATTCAGTTTTTCCTGCCAGTTATCCATATGTACTCCGATATATGTAACTATTAAAAGATACAGTTGATTTTACTCCTGTATACCACAAATTTCGTCATATTGCAGCTTCGCTCCCATTACCCCTTACCTATTATTTCGTTGAGGCTGTAACCCATTTTTTCCAGAAACAATATGTTTGCCGTCAGGATGTGGCCGTCCGGCGTGAATTCGATCATGGCTATCGCTTCATTCAGTGAACTCAGCGTGGCCTTAGAGTGTTTTTGGGTGTGGGAAAGCCTGGCTAAAACCCCGGATTTAATGATACCAATCATGCTGTAACCTTTTTTCATATTTATAGTATTCGTCACATAATCGGTTATCAGTAGAAGTGAGAAAAATTTAAGCTGCATCTGAAGTGCATCTTCGCCCGGATATGAACCATCACTGCATTATTTGCCGGTAAAGAAAAAACCTGCTTATAATTCAGGCATTGATTCACTTTTAACTGATAAAAAGGAGGCCACCATGCAGTATTGTGAAATTCATTTTTCACGTACTTTTGGTATTCGTTCCTGCTCAGGCGTTTCCGGCATCGTGCTGCGATAACCTGACCTGAGCGAAGTTTAAATTCCACATACCTTCTCTCCGGCTTACCGGGTTGTCGTCAGCGTTTATTGACGACGGGCATAGCTATGCCTGTAACTCTGGATTAAGCAATGAGCACACTACTTTCTGCCCAATCACTCACTTTTGACCATACCTCAGGCCCTCTTCTGCACCAGATGTCGGTGACACTGTCACGCAGAGATCGTATTGGCCTTATTGGCCATAACGGCTGTGGTAAAAGTACCCTTCTGAACCTGCTTGCTGGCACACTCGACCCGCTGACCGGCAGCATTACTCTGGCGAATAATTGCCTGATGGCGCATATCGAACAGCACCTTCCTGCTGAAATCGAGGCCATGACATTGATCGACGCGGTGGCTGCGCAGCTACCGGTAAGCGAACGTCATAGCGACCGCTGGCAGGCCGAAATGCTCCTCGACCAGCTTGGCTTTGCCGACAGCCTCTGGCAGCAACAGGCCTGCACTCTCAGCGGGGGTCAACATTCCCGTTTGCTGCTGGCGCGGGCGCTGATCCTGCAGCCTGACCTGCTGCTGCTTGATGAACCCGGCAACCATCTTGACCTGCCTTCGTTGCTGTGGCTGGAGCAGTTTCTGAACCAGTGGCACGGCAGTTTCATACTGGTTTCGCACGATCGTTATCTGCTCGACAGGGTGACGAATCACAGCTGGATCATGCGCGACAAAACGCTGCACAGTTTCCATCTGCCCTGCAGCCAGGCGCTGGAAGAGCTTGCCCTGAGGGATGAAACTGGCGTCTGACGTTACAGGGCGAGTCCCTGCCAGCTGACCGGCTGGTGGCGCTGAACCAGTTGCCAGTCCGGCCCTCGCATCAGTGCCCCGTGCTGTACACCGTGGCGGATCTGAAGATCAAAAGCGGCGACCGGGTGGCGATCATCGGTGCCAACGGCGGAGGAAAATCGTCGCTGTTGCGGGCTGTCTGGCAGGCGTTTCATCAGCCAACGGACGGGATTGTTTTTCACCCTCGCGTTGAGCCTGGATACTACGATCAGCGGCTGATGCAGCTCAATGAAAAAGAGTCACTCAGCGATGCCCTGACCGCATTTGCGCCTCTGACCAGTGAACAGCGTAAAATGGCCTTGATCAGCGCCGGATTCCCCTATATCCGCCATCATCAGGCAGTCAGTTCCTTAAGCGGCGGTGAACATTCCCGACTGCTGTTTGTCGGGCTGTCGCTGGCTCGTTATTCGCTGTTGCTGCTTGATGAACCAACAAACCATCTGGATCTGGACGGCAAGAAGCAGCTGGCAAAGACGCTGAGCGAGTTCAGCGGAGCTGCCCTGATTGTCAGCCATGACAGAGAGCTTATCGCAGCCAGCTGCAACCGTTTTTTGCTGATCGGTCAGCAGAAAATCGAAGAGTGGCACGACCGTGACAAACTGTACGCCACGCTGCAGGAGGTTTCGATGACCCCAGTCTGAACCCTCTGCTGGCAGGGGTTAAAATCGCGTTTGCTGAGGCGAATCTATTCGTTCTGCTAAACTTTAACGGCGGTGTAACATCCGCCGTTTTTTTCTTGAATAAGAAGGCTTTTCTGACTTTTGCCATTCTCATTGCGAAAGTAATCACTGGTTTACCCTCTTATTTCCGCATTTGATTTAAGTCCACTCGACTACAGTAAGGATAAATTTGAATTAAAACGTCTTTCCACTCCTGACATCTGACTAGAAGGTCTTTTTTGCGTGGCAAAATCATTCTTACGCAGCGGAAGTTTGGATGCGGTTCTGCCCCTCGGCGAGAACGGTCAGCCCGTTTATCTTTCCGCCCTGCAGTTGCGCGAAACGTTGCGCCTGAGAAAACAGCAACAAATCGCTGACTGCCTGGCCATTCCCCAACCCAACGATGCCGGTGACCGGCTTGACTGGTACTCACCCATTTCCGGTAAGGTGACCTCCTGGGCAGCCGCCAGCGACAGCGCCCGCGCACACGCCCTGAACCAGCTGGTTGCCTGCCAGCAGGCTGTAGCCGACATCTGCCAGCGTGCCCTGCAGTCCGAAAAAAACAGCCAGAAGCTGTTCGGCGCGTTGCTGGCGAAAGCTCTGCAGTTTCCCGATCAGAACTTTGTCTATCTGGTTGGCGGTAAACCGGTTCTGACCTTCTGGGGCTTTGTCAGCCTGGATAAAAAATCCCGTCAGGATGCGCTGGACTGCCTGCGCACGGTGGAGGAAGACGATACTCCGCCGCTCAGCCTGTCGAAGATGACCGCCACCGTTGCCCCTGCTGCGCCGGTGATTGTGCCTGCTCCGGCTCCGGAAGTGATTCCGGCAGAGCCAGAAGTGGTTGAAAGCGAGCCTGAACCGGTTGTGCAGGAACCCGTTGTGGAACCTGCTCCGCCAGCAATCGCTCCGGTAAAGACTCGCAGCAACCTGATCCGTTACGGCTGGATGCTCCCGGCAGCCGCGCTGCTGGTCGCTTTCGGCGTGCAGATTGAAGGCTATATCTCCTCCCCGGCTCAGGCACCTGCCGAGGTGAAACTTCAAAGCAAACCGGCCGACACCCAGGCAGAAGCCCCCCCGGTCGTTAAACCTGACGTGAAACCAGAGGCCAGGGCTGAATCTCCTGTGCCAATCGAAAAACCGGTTCTGCCTTTGGCACCGGCCAGCGTAGCCGCCCCCCAGCACGAAGTCGCTCCGACACCAACGCCTGTAGCTGAAGTTCCGGCTGCGGTAGAGGAAATACCGGCCGTCCCGGCGGCGAAAGACGATTTAGTGATGCCAGCAGATGCAGTGAAACTGGGGGCAACCAAATTCCTGAACGGTAACTGGCGCGTGATTGTCGGCGGAAAAAATCCACTGACCGGCAAACCACCCAGCCTGCGTTATCAGATGAAGAACGGCCAGGGCATTGCGAAGATCACCCAGGGCGACGGGATCAGCTGCCGTGTGGATGTGTATGCCGGGCTGATGAAATCAGGCAACCTGGTGATCAACAGCCGCACCAAAGCGAAGTGCAGCGACGGCTCCCGTTATCAGATGCCTGAGCTGGTCTGTAAGCAAGGGGCTACCGGTGCCGCAGAGTGCAGCGGCCAGTACGATGCCAATACGGTGTTACCGATGACGATGAAGCGCGAGAGTAAATGATGATGCTGGCGACGATCGCTGATTTTAAACCGAATATGACGCTGATCCACAACAGCGGCATTCAGTTCCTCGACTTTGCTCTGACGCCTGAGCTGTACGCAGACCTGCCGGGGAAATTTGTGCGGCAGACCGCAAACGGCCCGCTGCTGCGCCTTAACTTTAATGCTCAGAGCGGTAAATATCTGCTGCCGATTGGCGTGGGTGGTACGCCTGAAGTGGTCAAGCCGGAGTTCAGTTTTCCGCTGGAACAGTCGCTGGATCTGCTGAACGGCATCTGGCTGCCGCTACCCTATTTCCGCTTTAATCCGCCGCGGACTTTTATCGGCGGGCCGGATAACTGGGCGCGGGTACAGATCGTCGAACTGGAAAAACCAGACGCCAACGGCAATACCCACCGCATCTGCCTGGCATTCGAAACCCGCGTCTGGGCGGAAGGCGAAGATGAATCGCTGGCGTTGAATGAAAGCGACGTGAAAAACGGCGTCAGTTTTGCGCTGGCGCACCGCAGCGATGAGCTGGGCGAGTTTCTGGATCACACCTGGATCGACGGCTGGCTACGTGAAGTGTTCAGCCAGCAGGCTTCCCAGATTGAGCAGCGGCCGCAGGTTAACATCCGCACCGCCCTGCGTGAATTTGAGTATCAGGCGCACTATCTGAATATCCTGCATATGCTGGGCAATCAGCTTTCCCTGCCGGCACTGAAAATCAGCGCCGCCACACTGCAAGAACCCGCCGTTCCGGTGGATTTAATCCTCGATGTCGGCAACTCGCATACCTGCGGCATTATGGTTGAAGATCACGTTGACGATCACCATGGCCTCAAACATACCTATGAGCTGCACCTGCGTAACCTGAGTGAGCCACATCAGCTGTATAACGAGCTGTTTGAAAGCCGCGTTGAGTTTGCGCAGGCCAGCTTTGGCAAACAAAACTTCTCGGTAGAAAGCGGCCGTGAAGACGCTTTTATCTGGCCTTCTATCATCCGAGTGGGCCGTGAAGCCAGCCATCTTGCGCTACAGCGTCTGGGCACCGAAGGGGCGACCGGCATCTCCAGCCCACGTCGTTATCTGTGGGATGAAGAGAGTTACACCCCGGGCTGGCGTTTTAGCCGCACGCCGGGCAACGCTTCTCAGGAACCGCTGGCAACGGCGGCTCCGGTGACCAATCTGGTCAACGATGAGGGCCAGCCGCTGTACAACCAGCCGCTGGAAGATCGTCTGCCGGTCTTTTCTCCACAGTACAGCCGCAGTTCGGTCATGAGCTTTATGCTCTCTGAACTGCTGGCGCAGGCGCTGATGCAGATGAACAGCCCGGCCCAGCGCCAGAAAATGCTGCACAGCAGCGCTCCGCGCCAGCTGCGCAATATTATTTTGACGCTGCCTTCGGCGATGCCAAAGCCGGAGCGTGAAATTTTCCGCCGCCGGATGATCGAAGCTATCGCCCTGGTGTGGAAAGCGATGGGCTGGCATCCGGCTGATGACGACTTTTCCACCGCGAAGGACAAAGCGAAAAGCCACGTGCCGGTGCCGGAAGTTCAGATGGAGTGGGACGAAGCGACCTGCGGCCAGATGGTCTATCTCTACAACGAAACCCAGGTGAATTTTGGCGGTCGCGCTGAGGCATTCTTTGTCAGTATGGCCCGCCCGGACCGTGCCCGTGCCGCCGATGAGCCAGTGGGTAAAACCCTGCGCATCGCCTCAATTGATATTGGCGGCGGCACCACCGACCTGGCGATTACCCAGTACCGGCTGGATGACGGCGTTGGTAACAACGTGAAAATCATGCCTCGCCTGCTGTTCCGCGAAGGCTTCAAGCTGGCTGGTGACGATATTCTGCTGGATGTGATCCAGCTGTACGTTCTTCCCGCGCTGCAGACCGCTTTTAAACAGGCTGGCATGGTCAATCCTGAAGGCGTAATGACCCGGCTGTTTGGGCATGAAGGAAGGCTCGATGGGCACTCCACGCTGCGCCAGCAGGTCACTTTGCAGATTTTTATTCCGGTTGGTCAGGCGATCCTGGAAGCCTATGAGCAGTTCGACCCGCTGGAGTTGAACGCAGAAATCGATGCCCGCTTCGAGGAGCTGCTGTCACAAACGCCGACGCAGAAGCTGCTCGACTACATTAACCGTGAGATCCAGCGCGAGCTGCCGAACGAAGCGGAAGAGTTCGATATTCTGCGAGTGCCGCTGATCGTTAAGCTGAGCAAGCTGCACGCTGAGTTCCTGTCGTCGCGCATGAATATCACCCACAGCCTGCGCTCGATGTCTGAAGTGGTTGCCGTGTATGACTGTGACGTGCTGCTGCTGACCGGTCGTCCGTCACGCTTCCCTGGCGTGCAGGCGCTGTTCCGCCATCTGCAGCCGTTGCCGGTCAGCCGCATTCTTTCGCTGGACGGTTATCATACCAATGACTGGTATCCCTTTAACAAACAGGGGCGCATTGAGAATCCGAAATCCACCGCTGCCGTCGGGGCGATGCTGTGTCTGCTGTCGCTGGATCTGCGGCTTGCCAACTTCTGGTTTAAAGCCGGTGACTTCCAGCCCTATTCCACCATCCGCTATCTCGGGATGCTGGACGGGAACGGATCGTTGAGCAGCGATAACGTCTGGTATGCCGATATCGATCTGGACGATGAGAAATTCGGTCTGGACGCCCGGGAACGCTTCCAGGTGCGCGGCTCGCTGACCTTAGGTTTCCGTCAGCTGGATAACGACCGCTGGCCAGCCTCACCGCTCTATACGCTGTCGATTGCCGATCCTCAGCTGGCGCGCAGCGTGGCCGGAGATAAGGTGCTGAAAATTAAACTGGCGGTTGCCAAAACCAGCGGGGAATTTGGCCCGGAGCGGTTTGAAATTGCCGACGCCACGCTGGATGATGGCACGCGGGTTCCGCTGGAACAACTGCGGCTGAAGCTGAATACCTTAGCCAGCAGCGGATCGGGATTAACCCATTACTGGATTGACAGTGGGAGCGTATACAAGAAATGAAACCGTTGACGCCCAAGCAGTTGTCGGCCACGTTCGGCAAAAAACTGGATACGCTGGCCAAAGGCATCGATCAGTCGATTGCCTGGCTGGAGAGCGCCCGCGAAACCTCACCGCGCCTGAATATGGAAGCCGACCGCCTCAGCGTCAGGTTGCGCCGCCAGCGCAATAAAGCTAGCAACCTTACCGTCGCCAGCGGCAAAGAGTGCGCGATCGGCTTCTTTGGTCTTTCTCAGGCGGGAAAGTCTTATCTGATCTCAGCGCTGGCTGCCAGTGATAAAGGCCGGATGGAGATTGCCCTTGGCGGGGCGAATTTTGACTATAACCTGCTGAACCCGCAGCAACAAACCGGCACTATGGTGACCCGCTACAGTGGTCAGCAGGCGCGCGTGGATAACGAGTGGCCGGTTCAGCTGGCACTGCTCAGTGAAGAAGAGCTGGCCGCAATCCTTGCCGATGTCTGGGCGAGACGCGGCGGCGAACAGGCGGTGGTGCTGGATGAACAGCAGATAGCGGAACGCCTGAAAAACGTCGCCATGTACCGCCAGCCGCAGGAAATCGCAGGGCTGACCCGTAATGATGTGGTCGCTCTGTGGGATCGGCTGTCTGCCGCGCAGCTTTGCTGCAGTAAGGCGCTGGAGACCCATTTCTGGCCGCTGGCCGTTGAACTGGCCCCGATGCTGGGCGTTGACGATCGTGCCCGCCTCTTTTCACTGCTCTGGGGTGAAGACCGCGAACTGACCGGTCTCTATCGCCAGCTGGCTCACATGCTGCATCATGTGTCCGGTGCCCGGCAGGTGTTTGCGCCGCTGGCCGCAGTGGAAGATGCTTCACTAAGCGTGCTGAACAGCAATGGCCTGCGCTACTTCAATGCTTCCTCCGATCGGGTGATCCAGGTGGTGCCGCAACACAATGGTCGTGGCCTGCAGCCGGTCAATCTGGCGCTGGCCGAGCTGACGTTGCTCAGCCGTGAAGTGCGGATGCCGCTCTACAGCGCACCGAAAGAAACCCTGTTTGAAACGGTCGATCTGCTCGATTTCCCGGGCTTCGAAGAGCCTGCCGTGCTGCCGGACGATAAAGATCACGAACTGGCGCTGGCCTTCCTGATCGCCAAACGCCCTTTCCTGCTGACCCGCGCCGCCGAGCGCCAGGATGTTAATCTGCTGATGGTGTGCAGTGCTTCCAGTCAGCGGGCTGATACCCGAACCGTTGGCCGCGTGCTGGATAACTGGGTGAAGCAGACTCAGGGTGAAAACAGTCAGGTTCGCAGTCGCCGCAAGCCTGGCCTGATCTGGGCGCTGACGCCGTTCGACCAGCGTGTGACCCGTGGGCAGAATTATGATGCCGCAGTGCAGCGTTATGTGGGAAATCCCGGCGATGCCTGGGGTTCAATGCTGGCCATGGACGATAAAGGCGTGAAGCGCATGGCGGGCTGGCTGACGACCGAAGTTCGCCGCGAAACCAAGCTGGAACGTTTGCAGGAACAGCAGGACGAAGTCCGTCGCGAGCTGGCGGAAAACCTGCTGGGCCGCTGGTATCTGGCGTCCGAAAAAGAGGAACCGCAGGCGCGTCTGCGCATTGCCGAAACGTTGCTGAAAGCCCTGCAGGCCAGAACTGGTGTGCATGGCGAGCTGCTGGAGCGGTTATTGCCGGCCCGTGAGACGTTGCGCCATCTCTTCCTGCAGCGCCGGAATCCGGGCGAACGGCCAGTGACCGAGAAGTTTGCCCTGACCGAAGACGATCCGTTTGGCATTGGCATGAGCATCGATCTGCTGAGCAATGAACCGATCTCCGGCCTGCTCAACCCGGAAGAAGACGCGAAGGAAGAAGAACCGGAAGCGGAATTTGCACAGCGGGTGTACCGCCACTGGATTAACGTGCTGCGTCAGCTACCCGATCACGGCGCTTTGCTCGAACTTCTGGGCGTCAGTAAACCGACGCTGGAGATGCTGACTGAAGAGCTGGTGACCGCCAGTATTCGACTGGATACGGAAGCGGCGTTAGTGAAAATGCTCACCGATAACGAAGCACCGGGCGCACCTGCCGAGATGATTGCCGATCGTCAGGTTTCCCGTGCGCTGAGCGTACTGGGCGACTTTGTTGCCTGGTTGGGCTTTCAGCACGTACCGGAAGCCCAGCGTCCGGAAAGTAAAATCAACCGGGGACAGCGCATTTTCGCCAAGCCGGAAACGCAGACCGCCAGCCTGGGGCCGGGCAAGCGTCTGACCCGCCTGGCGCTGAAGCCCAATAACCACGCCGCCTACTACATCTATGACTGGCTGGTCGGGCTGAACGAAATGATTATGCAGAATGCCGGTTACTCCGCCGCCCGTGAAATTGACAGCGAGCACCGTACCCAGCTTGCTGCGATTCTGAAGCAGGTTGTCTGATTATCACCTCCCGCAAACAGTAAAGCCGCTTTCGATGCAAGCGGCTTTTTTTATCAGCAGTGAGTAATCAGTAATCGTTAAGGAATACCCACGACAATCCATACGGCGCGGAATTAACGTCTGGCGGCATATTCACTGAGTAAAAATTCTGCCGACAGACCTTCCTTTTATAAGTCACAGATACACATGTTAATTTCTCGCAGGCAGCCCCAGCCTGACTCGTTTGCATTCAGCCAGAAATCAGTGACAGAGGCGGTAGATTCTGCGGTAACGATTAAAGGGAGGGTAATTAACGTAATCGCAGACTGAAATCCCCGGCGGTTTCCTCTTCGGCTTCCCGCATGACGGCAATAATAGCGTCAAATTGCGCGGCATCTTTATGCTCAGCCAGATGCCGCAACGTGATGCGGACGGGCAGATCAATCATCCCCGTCAGGGCATCCCACAGCGCATCAAGATTGGCACCAAATTGCATCTCAATGGCGAATTTAACCACAAACTGCCGGTAGAATTCGTCAACATTAGCGATAGTATGAAAATCAAAGCTGACCATTTTCATTTCAGTACACCTTTTCCACGTGGCGATAGTGGTCGCGGGTGACGTAAATCAGTCCGTCACTGGAGTAGAGCATCCTGTCGCTGCCGCGACGGCCACACTGGTAGTTTACATCCGCTTCAAACCAGCGACGCCCCTGACTTTCAGGCAGTACTTTTTCCCGGTTAGAGAAGCGATCGCCACCAATCGCCCGACCAGGCAAAGCATTACAGAGATTGCCGCGTGAAGGATCCCAGCCGAGTTTTCTGGCCTCACTTTTTTGCAGATAATAGTCAGGCAGACGCTGGTGCTGATGAAGATAATCCGCCACCCGCTGCTGCTGCGTCAATTCTGCAATATCGCTGCTGTCAGCTCTGGACAGAGTGTTGTTGGCAGGAACACCGGAATGCTGGATGGAAGAGTGGTTGACGGGATGAGTGCCAGCCTCCTGCGGAGGGGAAGCGTGTTTTGCCGGATGTCGTAATCCGGCTGCGGTGGCCACAATGGCTAAAATTACCGCAACGATCAGTTTTTTATTCATCGCGGGATTTTAACCTGATTGCTCAGCCCATATCCATCATCAGCAGCAGCACCGGCGTGGTGACCGCCGAGAAAATGGTCGAAAGCAGCATACTGGTGGCAGCCGGTCCGGTCAGCGCATTGAACTGCTGCGACATCAGGTAAACGTTGATGCCCACCGACATTGATCCCAGCAACACCACCACTTTACTCTCCAGCGAAGGCAGACCAATCAGCCAGGCCAGCGCCCAGATCACCAGCGGCTGCACGATCAGTTTCAACAGGCAGATGGCATAGCTCTCCTTCAGCCCATCTTTCATCTGGTAGGCTGCCAGACTCATTCCCAGCGCAACCAGCGCCAGCGGCACGGCTATAGTGCCGAGCATACTGATCGGTTGATCGATCATCAGCGGCAGTGTCAGACCTGTCAGGCTGAATAACGTGCCGGAGAGAATGGCAATAATCAGTGGATTCTTCAACACGCTGACGGCGGTTCTGCCAAAGCCTTTAATGTTCAGCGCACCGTGACGGAACCACTCAACAGAGACTGTCGCCAGCGTCCATAAAATCAGCCCATTAAACACCAGCACCAGCGCAACGGACGGAATGGCCTTTTCGCCCAGCATCACCGTGGCAATCGGCAGGCCGAGCATCACATTGTTGGAGAAAATACCGCCAAGAGCAAAAACCGAACCGGAAACGCCGTCCAGCTGAAAGACGCGGCTGGCAATCACCCTGCCCAGCACAAAGACAATCAGGCAGCTGCCAAAAAAGGCGAACAGCAGACGGGCATCCACCGGCGGACCTTTACTGAAATCACACATCAACCTGAACAGCATGGCAGGCAGCGCGATTTTGAATACCACGCGGTTCAACGCTTCGCTGATGCTGTCCGGCCATTTGCGCCAGCGAACCAGTCCCCAGCCCAGGGCAATCAGGATAAATAATGGCATTGAGAGCAGGATTTGGTGCAGCAGAGTGGACAGCAGTTCAGGCATTAGTCACTGAGTTCCCGATAATTTTTTCTTTACCATAAAGTCGAAGCCGTACAGCGTAAAGAGCTGGTTAGGGAATAAAAACAAAATACCGGCTTCTGTTGAAGCGTGGATGAGAGAAATCGCTGACAAAGATGCACCGTCCGTGGTGCAAGGTACTGGTGTATATCGTACCAGTAACGGTAAATGCCAGGAAACGCCCAAAAAGTTACAGCGTCACATATCTGGAGCCACTTTGAACACGCTGACGCTAAGCAGAAGGTTCTCCGCCTGGGCCTGCAGCGACCGGGCTGCAACCGTTGACTCCTGCGAAAGCGAGGCATTCTGCTGCGTGGCGGAATCCATCTGCGTGACCGCCAGATTAACCTGGTCAATCCCCACGCTCTGCTCCCCGCTGGCCAGTGATATTTACGCCACCAGCGAACTGACGCGCTGCACGTTTTCAACGATATTTTCCATCGCTTCCCCGGCGCGTGCCACCAGCGCGTTTCCGGCATTAATGCGGGTGACAGAGCTGTCTATCAGCGTTTTAATGTCTCTGGCTGCAGCCGCAGAGCGCTGGGAAAGTGCCCGCACTTCAGCAGCTACTACTGCAAATCCGCGCCCTTCCGAACCGGCCCTTGCCGCTTCAACCGCAGCGTTCAGCGCCAAAATATTGGTCTGGAAGGCAATGCCGTCGATCACGCTGATAATATTGCTGATTTGATGAGAAAAATGGTGAATTTCGCCCATCGTCTGCACCACTTCCTCCACCACCGTTCCCCCCTGCTGCGCCGCTGAAGTTGCGGTCAGGGCTATATCGCTGGCATGCCGGGCATTGTCAGCATTTTTCTTCACGACCGAAGTCAGCTCTTCCATTGAGGCAGCAGTTTCTTCCAGAGCGCTGGCCTGAGCCTCGTTGCGTGCGGAGAGATCCTGACTGCCGTGAGCAATCTGCGCCGATGCCGTGGCGATGGTCTCAGTGCCTTCACGCACGTCAGAGACGATGCGGGTCAGGTTGCCATTCATCTCTTTTAACGCGGCCATCAGCAACGCGGTTTCATCACGGCCCCTGACCACAATATTTGCCTGCAGATCGCCAGCCGCAACCGTCTGGGCGATTTTAACTGCTTGGGCAAGAGGACGGGTGATGCTGCGAACCAGCCACCAGGTAATGGTGCTGCCGGTGATCAGCGCAATCAGCATCGAGATCGCCAGCAGCAGACGGGTATGCTGATACGCTGCGAGGTTAGCGGCTTCAATCTTTTCATGCATCTGCACGGTGTGGGCCAGCACGCTGCTCACCACCTGATCAATCATGCTGGTCGGCAGGCGGTCAATTCCGGTCGCCAGATGATCCACTCGTTGTGGACTGGTGGCATCGCCCTGGTGATATTCCTGTAAAGCTGCGAGGTAGCGCTGCTCAAGTTCCGCGTGCAGCTGTCGGGTTTTGATCGCTTCTGTATTATCCATGCCCAGCGCAGGCATCGAGGCGATCAGCGTACCCAGCAGTTCCTGCGTTTTATGGCTCCTTTCCACAAATGCGGTTTTAAACTTGTCGAAAGTCTGTTGATTCTGGCCGCCACGCAGCAAGGTGTTTTTCCACTCCTGAACCTGAATTTTGAACTGCACCTGAGCATTACGCGCAGTATCAATAACCTGCTCGATTTGCATTTCCTGCTGCATTATCTGGCTGCTTTGCTGCAGCGAGTGCTCGTTGATGATCAGCCCCCGCAGGCCGATAAACAGCGTGGCGAATAAAAGAATGGCGGCCAGAATGCCGAGCCGCAGACCGATCTTTAAGTTGGATAATTTCATAACTAACCCTGGACAGATGAACCGGAAGCTGTTTCCCGGTCCTTCAGGGGAGTTATCGACGCACAGGCAGGTGAACTTTATGGGCGGGAGGTCAATGAATGCTGGCCCTTCTGTAACCAGGTTTGTCCAGGGCCAGTCAGGCGGGTCAGATCAGACTGGCATGGCGCAACTCACTTTTCAGATAAGCATAATAAACTGGCGCGGCAACCACCCCGGCCAGGCCAAAGGCCGATTCGAAGACCAACATTGCCAGCAGGATCTCCCAGGTTTTGGCGTTGATACGGGTACCGAAAATCCGGGCGTTGATAAAGTACTCAAGTTTATGCACCAGTATCAGGAAGATCAGCGCAATCAGCGCCGCTTCCAGCGAAATTGACAGCCCAATCAGCACGATCACCGTATTGGAAATCAAATTGCCAATAATTGGCAGCAGCCCGGCGATAAAGGTCAGCACCACCACCGTTTTGGCAAACGGGAAATGCAGCCCAAACAGCGGCAGCACACCAAACAGGAAGCCGCAGGTCAGGACTGTATTAACCAGTGAGACTTTGATTTGGGCGAAAACCACGTTATGGAATGAGGCTGCCAGCCTGCTGAGGCGTTCAAGCAGGGCATGCTTCAGTGGCGCATCCTGCTTGTCGGTTCCGCTGACCCGCAGTGAAATGATAGCGCCCAGCAGCATCCCAATCAGCATAGTCGCGAAAGTGTGCGCGGCGGTACGGCCAAAAGTCTGCACCACCACCAGATGCTCCCGCAGCCATGTGATGACCTGGTGTTGCAGCTCATCAATATCCGCAGGCAGGTAACGAGTGACCACCGGGGAAAGCGTGCGCTGTGCATCTTCCAGCAGCTTGCTGGCCGCCGCATGGAAAGCCGCCGGGTTTTGAAAATCATGCAGCAGGAAACCGATCAGCTTGGTGATACCGAGTACCAGCGCTAGCAGCACCACTACCGTCAGGAAGAAGATAATAATCCAGCGAGCCAGCGGCCCTTTTACCAGCCTTTCCACCCACGGCGTCAGTGCCAGGATGGTTTCGTAAACAATAAAGCCTGCCAGAAAACAGGGCAGCAGCCGCAAAGGAAAAATTAAAAACAGCGCAAGAAAAATCAGTAAATAACTGGCCGCCTCGCACATCCCCTGCTTGTTCAGTTTCCGTATTTCCATCACGTTTCCTGTCTGGATTGATTAAAACTCATTTTAATTCAGACAGTATACAACTCCCGGAAGGATTTTTTGCAGATTTGCCGTGACGGGATAGGTGCAGAAAGTTCACAGCGGGCAGGAACGCCCGCTATTGAGAGAGTTAAGAACAGGCGCTGACCTGAACCTGGCGACGCCATGCGCCAGGGGACTGACCAAACTGGCGCTTGAAGCTGCGGTTAAATGACTGCTGGGAATCAAACCCGAAGGAGATTGCCACATCAAGAATCGGCTCAGCACCCCGTGCGAGACGTTCAGCAGATTTTTTCAGGCGGCGGGCACGAATGTATTCACCCAGCGCATAGCCGGTGTGTTGTTTAAACATTCGCTGCAGATGCCATTTGGAGTAACCTGCGCGGTTGGCTACCGTATCCAGATCCATCTTCCCTTCAATATGGGTATCGATCCACTTCACGAGATCGCTAATAAAATCATCATGGCTCATTGTCTTCCCCTTAACGCTAAATAGTTGCAACCCGTTCTTGCTCTTGACCTCTTCCCTGAGTCAGGGTAAAAGGTAACTTTAATGAATGCACTTATCTACGGTAGAGCTTCCCTGAGCTTAATGCAAGTTTAATTGTTGCATTTAATGCGATTCTCTGTCATTGTTCGTTAATCAACTTCATCCATCTCCCTTTCAGCGCCTTAACATTTTGTCACTGCTGTTGACAGTAATGTGCTAAAAGCAACAATAATACTTGCAGATTATTTTCACCCTTCTTACAATCCCGCCTGTTTAGTGTATTTGTCATAAATACATTTTATGCGTACTGCCGTGCTCTCTTTCACAGTCGTTAAGCACCTGCAACAGGGATTACATAATGAAATCAATCACCTCAACTCAACTGCGTCTTTTTGCTCTGCCGCTGCTGTCGGTCGTCTGGCTGGCAGGCTGCGATTCGGAGGGCGCTGAACAGAGCGCGCCACCGGCACCGCAGGTCAGCGTGGCGGAAGTTCAGCAAAAGACCGTCAGCCAGTGGGATAACTTTACCGGCCGCATTGAAGCGGTGCAGAGCGTGCAGCTCCGCCCCCGCGTAACCGGTTATATCGACAAGGTGAACTACACCGAAGGCCAGGAAGTGAAAAAAGGTCAGGTACTGTTTACGATTGATGACCGTACCTACCGGGCCGAACTGGAGCGTGCTGAGGCCGATCTGGCCAGCGCCCGCACTCAGGCACAGCTTGCACGCAGTGAATCCGGCCGTACTGAGAAGCTGATTGGCAGCCAGGCCATCTCCCGCGAAGTCTGGGAGCAGCGCCGCTCTGCCGCCACTCAGGCTGATGCAAACGTCCTGTCGGCCAGAGCGGCCGTGGATATGGCGAAGCTGAACCTTGATTTCACGACAGTCACTGCCCCGATTGATGGCCGCGCCAGCCGGGCGATGATAACTCCGGGCAATCTGGTGACGGCGGGCGACAGCAGCAGCGTACTGACCACGCTGGTTTCACTGGATACCGTCTATGTCTATTTTGATGTGGATGAGTCAACGTTCCTGCGCTACCAGCAGATGAGCCGCGATGGAGAAAGCGCGGCGACCGCTCATCACGCCCTGCCGGTGAAAATTGGCCTGGTTGGTGAAGACGGCTATCCGCACGAAGGTAAAGTCGATTTTACCGATAACCAGCTGACCGCCAGCACCGGCACCATCCGCATGCGGGCAGTGCTCGATAATCGTCAGAGACTGTTCACCCCTGGCCTGTTTGCCCGCGTGCAGCTGCCTGGCCGTGCCGACTTCCCTGCTCTACTGGTCAACGACAAAGCCGTGCTGACCGATCAGGATCGCAAATACGTTTACGTTATCGATGCCCAGAATAAAGCACAGCGCCGCGATATCAAGCCTGGCCAGATGGCTGACGGCCTGCGGATTGTGCAGCAGGGCTTGCAGCCTGGCGACAAAGTGATCGTCGATGGCGTGCAGAAAGTCTTTATGCCGGGCATGCCGGTCAATGCCAAAACGGTGCCAATGGCGCCTGCCGCCCTTTAATCAGACCCGCAGGAACTGTTATGGATTTCTCCAGATTTTTCATCGACCGGCCGATTTTTGCGGCCGTACTGTCGATTCTGATATTTGTTTCCGGGCTGATTGCCATTCCACTGCTGCCGATCAGTGAATACCCGGATGTGGTCCCGCCCAGCGTGCAGGTGCGGGCGGAATACCCAGGCGCCAACCCGAAGGTGATTGCCGAAACGGTGGCCACGCCGCTGGAAGAAGCGATTAACGGCGTCGAAAACATGATGTACATGAAGTCGATTGCCGGTTCCGACGGCGTGCTGGTCACTACCGTCACCTTCCGCCCTGGTACCGATCCGGATCAGGCACAGGTTCAGGTGCAGAACCGTGTGGCGCAGGCGCAGGCCCGCCTTCCGGAAGACGTGATCCGTCAGGGTATCACCACTCAGAAGCAATCTCCGACCATGACGTTGGTTGTCCATCTGGATTCTCCGGATGGCCGCTACAACTCACTTTATCTCCGCAACTATGCCGAGCTGAAAGTGAAGGATGAGCTGGCCCGCCTGCCGGGCGTCGGTCAGGTGCAGATTTTTGGCGCGGGTGAATACGCCATGCGCATCTGGCTGGATCCGAACAAGGTTGCGGCCCGTGGCATGACCGCCGGGGATGTGGTGGCGGCAATTCAGGAGCAGAACGTGCAGGTTTCTGCCGGTCAGCTCGGCGCAGAGCCGATGCCGAACAAGAGTGATTTCCTGCTGTCGATTAATGCTCAGGGAAGACTGCAGAGCGAGCAGGAGTTTGGCAATATCATCCTGAAAAACGGTGATGACGGCCAGATTGTTCGCCTGAGCGATGTCGCAAGGATTGAAATGGGATCCGGCAGCTACGCGCTGCGGTCGCAGCTGAACAATAAAGATGCGGTCGGGATTGGTATTTTCCAGGCTCCTGGCGCGAATGCCATCGACCTGTCGAATGCCGTGCGGGCAAAAATGGCCGAACTGGCCACCCGCTTCCCGGAAGGTGTGCAGTGGAAAGCCCCGTACGATCCGACCATCTTTGTGCGTGATTCGATCAGTTCGGTGGTGCATACGCTGCTGGAAGCGATTCTGCTGGTGGTACTGGTGGTGATCCTGTTCCTGCAAACCTGGCGCGCTTCGGTTATTCCGCTGCTGGCCGTCCCTGTTTCAGTGATCGGGACTTTTGCGGTGCTCTACCTGTTGGGCTTCTCGCTGAATACGTTAAGCCTGTTCGGGCTGGTGCTTGCGATAGGTATCGTGGTCGATGACGCCATCGTGGTGGTGGAGAACGTCGAGCGTAATATTGAGGAAGGCCTGGAGCCTCGGGCAGCAGCACATCAGGCGATGCGTGAGGTTTCCGGTCCGATTGTCGCCATCGCGCTGGTACTTTGTGCGGTGTTTGTGCCGATGGCGTTCCTTTCCGGCGTAACCGGCCAGTTCTACAAGCAGTTTGCAGTGACCATCGCTATTTCCACGGTGATTTCAGCCATTAACTCGCTGACGCTCTCGCCTGCGCTGGCGGCTATTCTGCTGAAATCCCACAGCGCGCAGAAAGATCGCCCGAGCCGGATTATCGATACGCTGTTTGGCTGGCTGTTCCGGCCATTCAACCGCTTCTTTAATCGCAACTCTCAGCGTTACCAGGGCGGTGTTTCTCGTATCCTGCGCCGTCGTGGTGCGGTATTCGGTGTTTATGTGCTACTGCTGGTTGGTGCTGGCGTAATGTTTAAAACGGTGCCGGGCGGCTTTATACCGACTCAGGATAAGCTGTATCTGATTGGCGGTGTGAAGATGCCGGAAGGCTCCTCGCTGGAGCGCACCGATCAAATGATCCGCAAGATGAGCGACATCGCGATGCACACGGATGGCGTGGCAGATGCGATTGCTTTTCCGGGGCTGAATGCGTTGCAGTTCACTAATACGCCGAATACCGGCACGGTGTTCTTCACGCTAAAACCGCTGAGCGAACGTAGCCGTCCTGCTGCGGAGATTAACGCCGAGATCAATGCCAAACTGTCGCAGCTTCAGGAAGGTTTCGCCTTCTCGATCATGCCGCCGCCGATCCTCGGCCTTGGTCAGGGTTCCGGTTACTCGCTCTATATTCAGGATCGCGCAGGCCTGGGTTACGGAGCGTTGCAGGACGCTGCCAACGCGATGGCAGGGACCATTATGCAAACGCCGGGGATGCACTTCCCGATCTCCACTTATCAGGCAAACGTTCCACAGCTGGATGCGCAGGTTGATCGCGATAAAGCCAAGGCCCAGGGCGTGGCGCTGACCGATCTGTTTGGCACGCTGCAGACCTATCTTGGCTCGTCATACATCAATGACTTCAACCGTTTTGGGCGCACATGGAAAGTCTACGCGCAGGCGGATGGACAGTATCGCGAAACCATCGAGGATATTGCCAACCTGCGGACGCGCAACACCAGTGGTGAAATGGTACCGATCGGCAGCATGGTGCATTTCGGCACGACTTACGGGCCAGACCCGGTGATCCGCTATAACGGTTTCCCTGCGGCTGACCTGATTGGTGATGCCGATCCCCGGGTGCTCTCCTCCACTGAGGCCATGCAGCGGGTGCAGGCTATCGCCGACCAGATCCTGCCAAACGGCATGAACATCGAATGGACCGACCTGAGCTACCAGCAGGCAACGCAGGGTAATGCGGCGGTAATTGTCTTCCCGGTTGCGGTGCTACTGGCCTTCCTGGTGCTGGCCGCGCTGTATGAGAGCTGGACGCTGCCGCTGGCAGTGATCCTGATCGTACCCATGACGCTGCTTTCCGCGCTGTTCGGCGTCTGGCTGACGGGGGGTGACAATAACGTCTTTGTGCAGGTTGGACTGGTGGTGCTGATGGGGCTGGCCTGTAAGAACGCTATCCTGATCGTCGAGTTCGCCCGCGAGCTGGAGATGCAGGGCCGCACTGTTATCGAAGCGGCGCTGGAAGCCTGTCGCCTGCGTCTGCGCCCGATTGTGATGACCTCAATCGCCTTTATCGCCGGGACAATTCCGCTGATGCTGGGCCACGGTGCAGGAGCAGAAGTCCGCACCGTTACCGGTATCACGGTGTTTGCCGGAATGCTGGGCGTAACGCTGTTCGGCCTGTTCCTCACACCGGTGTTCTATGTTGCTCTGCGTATGCTGGTTAAGCACAAAGAAAAACCAGCGGAAAATAACAGTGTTCAGGATGCACATCAGAACTGAATAAGGTATTGAACTATCTCCCCCGCCCGTTCAGGCGGGGGGATTTTATTAAATGCGAGTCCAGGGAAGGGCATCGCCACTCGCTGCACCGGTCGTACCAGGCAGTCCTGGTTCGACATTAGGGCTGATCCACCATTTTGCCAGATAGTTCTGGCCAAGATGGCTGACGCGATCGCCGCCGACATAGACGGTGTTTCTGGCCCATAACGGATATGGGGATGGTTCTGGTTCAGGTTGTGGATCGGGAATTTCCTCATCCAGCATGGCATCAAGACGCTCCATCGCTGCCATAACATCAGGCATATAACCAATGCGGTCATTCACCCCCTGACTGTTACCGCTGGCTGCAATCAGATCCCTCATTTCACTGGTATTCAGGAACACGCCATAACGCTCTTTGGCATAAGACTGAATAACTGCAAGCGCGGCCGCTGTTAAAGGCGTGGCGCTGGAAGTCCCGTTATAACCATTGGTATAACTCAGGTTTACATTACCATTTCCTGATTGTAATGCACCGTATCCCGTGGTGGTCACTCTCTCGCCCCATGAGCAGATCAGCGAGGTATAATGGTTGTAATTGGAAAAAGACAACCGGCGCGAGGTTGTTGAACTACAGGCCCCGACGACCAGAGCGCCACTGTCGCCTAAATCGCTCAGGATACCCGCCTCAGGGCTCAGATCGACGCTACCGTTACCTGCCGCCATCACCACGACCACGTTGTTATCAGTGAGCGCTTTAATTCTGTTCCACCAGCTTGAGTTACAAATAGCCGGTAAATAACGTCCGTTAACGACAAACTGGATATTCAGCGCAACGATATCGCCCGGCTGGGCATCACGCACAATAAGGTCAAGATTGCCGGTGTCATAAAAATTAAAGTCGCATTCGTGTGCAATCCCTGTCACACCGTAAGTGTTTTTTTTCGCTGCAATTACCCCGGTAGAGGCTGTGCCGTGATGGCAATCTTGCGTTTCCGCACGGCTGTTAACCACCGTAATATTTCCGACTAAATCTTCATGATTACGGTATACGCCAAAATCAAGCAGGCGCACAGTTGCATGAGATCCAGCGCTGCCTCTGTTCCAGCCATTGCGTACGTTCATTCCTGGCCATGCACTCTGGTAACTCTGGAGGGCAGTAAAATCTGGCGTAGCAGAAGCCAGATTTTCTACCTGCGTTTCAGATTCGACCTCAAAAAGTTCAGCAGGTGGAAGAAGATCTGCTGCGACCGGAGCAATTGAGCAGAATTCAACACAGTCCAGTTTTTCAAGCTCCTCCGCAACCGGCTTCAGGTCGTTAAAACTGGCGTAAAAGGGCAATTTATACAGGTCATTTAGCAGGCCAGACTCGTATTTTTTCTAATACATCTGATTAAAGACTGGCAGCAATACTTTCCCATCAGCATTTATAACTTCTCGCTGATGCTTCCGGACTATTTTTTTAAATAACGGAATCCGCTGTTCCTGTTCAAAATTAAATGTGCTGTATGTTCCTGACTTAAATTTCACCTCAAGATAATAGCGGTCACAGCCAGCAACAGGCTCTGCTTTTCCCTTTAACTTGCGGGTGTCAGCGGCAATGTGTTTGGTGTGGGATCGCAACAGTGTCGGTTTAACACTGAAATATTTGTGGAAAGTGGCAACCTCATCATCAGCTGCATAAGCCACTTCAGCCGACACATGATAGGAGCCAGAACCGGGAATATCAAAGCAAACTGCCTCTCCGGCAAGAATACTGCTCTTTTTCGTGACAAGATTATCGCCTGAATAAAGCGAATAGGTGATTAACTCTACGGGCTTATCCGTCTGGACTTTAGCATAGGTCCGACCGTCGTAATTAAGCTGTCGGTAAACGTCAAGAAACTCTCTCATTTTCATTCCTCAAATTATTTTTTTGCAATGAAGTGAAGAGCGCAGTTAAATACATTTAACTCGCTGAAAAAAACATATTTCTGTTCACTTCGAAAATAATCTAATTGATTGATTCGGGAGAGTAAATTTCAAAAAAAACAATCCAGCCGTTAAAAATAACGGCTGGATAAGTTTCAGAGAATAAGGTCAATCAGGTTTCGGCGTTATCGTGGGTATTCTGTGCCTGGCAGCTGCCGCCCGGATAACGGCGGTCCCGCTCATAAATTTCTTTCAGCGCGTCGGCTACCGTACGCTTCGCCAGCACGTTCATTGAAGCCTGCTCGGCTTCGCGCGCCAGTTCTTTAAAGAACCAGCAGGTATTGGCGCTGACCAGACATCGCGCCGGAACTTCCGGACGCCCTGCCAGCAGCGGCTTATCTTCCAGCACAGAAGTGTAAATATCACACAATGTGATCTCTTCAGCCGGACGGCCCAGTCTGATGGTGCCGGTGCGCCCCAGAGTCGAGACAATGATGCCATCGCGGGTCAGCGGCACCATCATCTTACGGACGAAACTGGGGTTGGCCTCAAGGCCCATTGCCAGAATTTTGCTGGTGCTGCGTTTACCTTCCCGCTCCGCCTGGGCTACACTGAGCACCATTTGTAAGGCCGTAGGAAAACGAATATCAAGCATGTTCAGATCCTTGCTTTTAGCTGTGCATCACCGCATTTACGGTGGTCTTAAAAAGCATTAAAAATCAGTAAACTATAAAAAACAACGCCTGATTAATATAACAAATATTGTTGCACTTTAGAAGAATCCCCTTAAGCGATTACTGCTATTCCCTTTATCACGCTGAAAAATCAACAATTATGGCAGCCGGTTCGCGCCCGGCTGCCAGAAGATTACTTCGTTTTTTCACTTAAATAGCGGTAGACCACCGATAAATCTTTCTCGCCATAGCCCTTATCCACCGCATCCTGCCAGACGTCAGAGATCAGCTTAAGTCCCGGCAGTTCGCTTTCCGGTGCCGCCGCCAGCGCAAGATTGACGTCTTTTAGCGCCCAGGTCAGCTGCATCTGGGGATCGTACTGACCAGCGCTAATCATATCCAGCTTACCCTTGACGTATGGAACCGCCAGCGGGCCACCTTCCAGCACGTTCCAGAACTCTTCCGGCGAGAAGCCGAATTCTTTTGCCAACTGGGTACTTTCCGACAGCCCCTGCACCATTGAAATCAGCCAGGAGTTCACTACCAACTTCATACGTGAAGATGCACCGGCCTCCCCCAGCCACTTTATTCCTTTAGAAATTGCCGCAAAAACAGGTTCAATGGCTTTGGATTGTTCGCGATCGCCGCTCGCCAGAATCACGATCTGGGCGTTTTCAGCCGGCGCCTTGGTGCCGGACACTGGCGCATCAAGGAACACAATATCTGCCCGTTGCCCAGCGAAAGTGGCGATCAGTTTTTCAGTTGACTCCACACCGATGGTGCCCATCTGCACCACGATTGCGCCCTGCTTCAGCGAGGACTGCGCCTGTTTCAGGACGCTTTCGGTGGTAGCCGCATCGGCCAGCATGGCAATCACCACATCAGCCTGTTTCACCGCTTCTTCCGGGCTGTCGGCCAGCTGCAGTCCGGCACTTTGCAGGTCTTCGCCCCGCGTCTTAGTCCGGTTCCAGCCATAGGTTGTGAAGCCATTTTTCAACAGGTTGGCGGCAAAGGCGTGGCCCATTGCGCCCAATCCCAATACCGCTACAGAGGGACGTTGATTCATCTGGTGTCATCCTTTTGAGGGTTAACAGGGGTGGCGCTGCGGCCACCGTCAGCTCTCCAGGTTAGCGTAATCTGGCGCGAAATGCTTGATTTACCGCGCTGTTTTGCGTCAATGAATACGTTAAAAAGTATTACGGATAAGGGGATCTATAGTTTAAGGAGCAGCGGCAGACAAACATTGCCGCCTCTTATGACTGAACGGGAGGAATTGTGATGATGAAGAAAGTGGATTTTCCTGTGCACAACGTACGTCATTTTCTCGAGCCTGGCCCGGTAGTACTGATCTCCTCCGCTTCAGAAAAAGAGACGGACATCATGACGCTGGGCTGGCACACCATTCTTGAGTTTTCCCCTTCACTGGTTGGTTGCATGATTTCAGCCGGGAATCACAGCCATCAGCTGATTAGGAACAGTGGGGAGTGCGTGATTAATTTGCCGACATCCTCACTGCTGGATACGGTTGTGGCGATTGGTAACTGCAGCGGGAAACAGGTGGATAAGTTAAGCGAATTTTCTCTGACAGCCGGGAAAGCCAGTAAGGTTAAAGCCCCGCTGATTAAAGAGTGTCATGCCTGCTTTGAATGCAAACTTTATGACGATTCGCTGGTGGATAACTTCAATTTCTTCATTTTTGAAGTGGTGAAAGCCCATGTGGCCCCCTCACCCGCACAGCCTGAAACCGTGCATTACTGTGGCGACGGTGAGTTTATGCTGTCGGGTAAACACGTCAGCCGCCGCTCGTAATTTCGCCCTGAAATGCTCTGAATGCCAGAACGCCGGGAGTCAGACCTGCTGTGCAATATAGTTATCGCTCCAAATTTTCATCGCTTCCAGAGTGGGTGCCAGCGTGCATCGATTAGAACCGGGGCTTCAGCCCGGCTGTCCGCAGCCCGCCGTGATTTGACTCAACGCGGTGGCGCTGTTTTCATCATTCGGGATATAAACCAGCAGGCGATCGCCATTACGTGGCGCAGACCACCAGTTATTCTGCCTTAGCGACATCACGCCCACTTTCGGATGGAAAAAACGCTTCACCTGATTGTCGATGGCGTGGATTTCATAGCGCTGCCAGAACTGCCGGAACTCCTCAGAGGAGGTCAGCAGGCGATCCAGCATGGATTTCCAGTAAGGGTCTTCATGATTGTCCCCCATCTGTGTCCGGAACATCGCCACCATATTCGGCATCAGCGTTTCCCAGTCCAGCATCGAACGACGCCACTCCTGATTGGTAAAAGCCAGCAGGATACAGTTGCGATCCTCCTCGGCGCAAAAAAGCCCCGAGCAGTTGCCGATTACTTTCATTGACAGGAATAACATTCATTTCAGGCATAGTGCGGTCTTCGGGCAAGACGGGTAGATTTTATACCATGATAATCAAAAACTGGTACCCATTTCACAGATCGCTGATGCTATGCCTCAATCTGCTTTCTGACAAGGCTTTTACCCGATGAAAAATACTGTTGACTCCCCCACTTTAGGCCGCAGTGGTCTGCTGGTTTTGCTGGCGGGTCAGCTGTTACCGATGATCGACTTCTCGATCGTCAACGTGGCGCTGGATGCAATGCTCTCCACCGTGCAGCAGGCTGCCTTTGGTCTTGGCCCGATGCTGCTTGGTTCGGTCTACAGTCAGGTCCTGCAACACGGCAGCTATAAAGAAGCCGTACTGACCGCGCTGGTCGCCGAATGGGTGATTATGCTGGTGCTGGTTATCCGCGCCATAGCTTTACGCCGCAGCGTTCAGGTACAGCCAGGCTGACAGAGACCGTTGAGCCGGATTCTGACCGGTAAGCAACACCATACTAAAGCCCGGAAGCGCAGTCCGCCTGCCTGCCGGGCTTTTTGCTTATCAGGAGCTGTTGCAAACGGCTGTTAAAACTTTTATTGACGCTGTCATCGCCAATATTGGCGAAATAACGCCATTAAATAATTCTGAATCGCGGTAATTTTCCCGTTTTAACTGGAACAACCACGTTGACTGACTATACTGAACGGCCCTCAGGGGATTAAAGGATCTGATTTACAAAAAAAAATGTTTTTTTAGATGTCATCTGTCACCTAAATAAAACACAATATGCGCTCTTTTTCTGATTTCGCCTGGCGCGAAATTAACTTAATACCAACAAGTCGTTAACTTCCATGCAATCATCTACCGTCTCACGCAAAACCGCATGGCTACGTGTCATCATGTTAGCCATTGCCGCGTTTATTTTTAATACCACCGAATTTGCGCCGGTTGGTCTGCTGTCTGATATTGCCGCCAGCTTCTCCATGAATACGGCGCAGGTCGGGCTGATGCTGACCATCTACGCTTGGGTGGTGGCCCTGCTGTCGCTGCCGATGATGCTGCTGACCCGCCGGGTTGAGCGGCGTTTTCTACTGATTGCTATTTTCCTGCTGTTTATCGCCAGTCATGCGCTCTCCACTTTTGCCTGGAGTTTCAATACCCTGGTGGTCTCGAGGATTGGCATCGCCCTGTCGCATGCGATCTTCTGGTCAATCACCGCCTCTCTGGCGATCCGTGTGGCACCGGCCGGTAAAAAAACTCAGGCGCTGAGTATGCTGGCAACCGGTACCGCGCTGGCGATGGTGCTGGGCTTACCGATTGGCCGTCTGATTGGGCAGTATCTGGGCTGGAGGATCACTTTTGGCGTGATTGGCATGGTGGCGCTGATCACCATGCTGTGCCTGGCGAAATTATTGCCGAAGCTGCCAAGTGAACATACCGGATCGCTTTCCAGCGTGCCGATGTTATTTAAGCGCCCCGCTCTGGTTTCGCTTTATTTGCTGATTGCGATGGTGGTTACTGCACATTATACCGCTTACAGCTATATAGAGCCGTTTATTCAGAGCGTCGCTTCAATGGGTGATAATTTCACTACCTTCCTGCTGCTGATATTTGGAGCTGCCGGAATTGTCGGCAGTATCCTGTTCAGCTCACTGGGGAATAAATACCCGGCAACATTTTTACTGGGTGCAATAGCGCTGATTTCACTGTGTATGTTGGGGCTATATCTCGCGGCGACTCACAGCGTGGCAATTTCAACGCTGTGTATTATCTGGGGCATGTCGATGATGATTATTGGCCTCGCGGTTCAGGTGCGCGTGCTGGCGCTGGCGCCGGATGCCACAGATGTGGCAATGTCGCTGCTGTCGGGTATTTATAACATCGGGATCGGTGGCGGCGCGCTGCTGGGAAATCAGGTCAGTTTGCATCTGGATATGGCCAATATTGGCTATGTGGGAGGGACCATCGGTCTGGTCTCACTGGCGTGGTGCGCCTGGAGTATGAAGCGCTATCCGCAGCTTCGCATTAACGGTTGATCTTCACAGCGATCAACCGTCGCTCCTCAAAATAATCCCCGAATAATGCCCGGGGATTATTCCAATCCACATATTCAATCTTCAAAGCGCGGAAGAGGTTCAATTTGCTCTGGCAATTGTGGTCCACCTTCCACTTAATAAAGTTGGATTGGTACTAACATATTCCAGCCCATCATTAGTATCATGAGCCGCAACAAGATCGGTAAGTGTGTGAAGTTTCATATAAAGCCCTCTTTAATAAATACGTCAAAAACAGTGACGCAAATAGCGTAAGCCCCAACTGAAAACCTCACAATTTCAATTAATGACAGTCAACGTGCGAAAATTGGCAGGACATGTCTGTCCCTGGCCTGATTAAAAAAAGCCTGATA
Organism: Erwinia sp. 009765445; assembly: GCF_058137865.1. Lineage (NCBI taxonomy): Bacteria > Pseudomonadati > Pseudomonadota > Gammaproteobacteria > Enterobacterales > Erwiniaceae > Erwinia > Erwinia sp. 009765445. The sequence goes on along the minus strand of NZ_JBYUWC010000002.1, from coordinate 111,504 downwards.
ACAATTATCAGGCTTTCAGTCAGGACGGTTGCGTTAACCGGGAGAGTTGTTTACTCCAGATAAAACACCGAAGGCAGCTCAGCGCTTATCGGGCTGCAGTCGGCATTCGACGGCATCAGCTCACACATCGAGCGCCACCAGCGTTGGCACACTTCCGTCTGCGCCACGGCATTCCAGCGTTCTTCTGACTCAATATCCACCACCGCAAAAAGCAGATTACGGGAAGCATCAAGAAAAATGCTGTAGTGATGCGCGCCGTGATTTTTCAGCGTCTGAGCCAGTGCGGGCCAGATGGGATTGTGCCGCTGCTGGTATTCCTGATGCTTATCGGGATGTACCTGCATCACGAACGCTTTACGCAACATGAGGATGCCTTGCGTCCAGCGCCGCCTGCCAGGGTTTCACGCTGAAGCGTTCACCCAACGCAATCAGTTCCTGGGTCGTGATGCTCTGCTTCATGCCGCCCATCGACAGCACTTTAACCACCACCTCAGATGATTTTTCGGCGGTATCAATCAGGCCGAAAGTCTCATCCAGCGTCGGTCCCGCGCCGAAGATGCCGTGGAACGGCCACATCACCAGACTGTGCGAAGCCATCTGTTCTGCAGTGGCATCACCAATGCCGTCAGTGCCCGGTACCATCCACGGTACAATCCCCACGCCGTCCGGGAACACCACCAGACACTCGGTGCTGCCTTCCCATAACAGGCGGGTGAAACTCGCAGAATCCAGATCCACCACGTAGCTCAGCGACATAAAGTTAGTGGCATGGCAGTGCATAATGACGCGGTCCGCACCGTTGCTGACCTTCATGCGCACGCTGTGCGACTGGAAGTGCGAAGCCAGTTCAGATGTCGGCAGGCCGCCGTTGGTCAGGCCCCAGTAAATGCTGTAGGCGCGGCCATCCTCACTAACCCGAAGCAGTACCAGGCTGTCAGCAGGATCGAGCTGAACGTTACGAAAAAATTTGCCTGAACCGGTAACCAGGAACCAGCAGTTAGCCAGCCCCGGCGCAGGTTGGGTAAGCTCAACGGTTCTCGGCTCACGATAGAAATCCTGTGCGAAAGGTTTTACCTCTTCATCCAGCAGGCGCAGACTGACGTTACCCCCGTTGCGCTCGTCCCATCCCTTAAGCCACATGTCGCTGGTAGCTTTGACCATCCCCTGGACAAACCATGAAGTCTGAATGTGTTGCATGTTGCACCCTTAACGTTTGCTGAGAATTTGTTGTTCGTAATGACGGACGTCGCCGATCCAGCTGGCATCGGCCGCGACGTTGTTACGCTGGCAATATGCCTCCCACACAGCCTGCCACGGCAAACATTTCAGCTCTTCCAGCAGCGCAAGGCGTGAGGTGTAATCCCCTTCCAGCTCCAGTTTTTTCAGCTGGTCAACCGGCTCCAGCAGCGCACGCAGCAGGGCTTTTTTCGCATTGCGCGTGCCGATAACCCAGGCGGCGATGCGGTTGATTGAGGCATCAAAGAAGTCCAGACCGATATGCACTTTATCGAACAGCTTCTGACGGACGATTTCGCTGGCAATGGCCTGAGTTTCGTCGTCCAACAGCACCACGTGATCGCTGTCCCAGCGTACCGGGCGGCTGACATGCAGCAGCAGGCGCGGCACATAGAGCATCGCAGTGGAGATTTTGTCGGAGATCACTTCTGTCGGATGGAAGTGACCGGCATCCAGCGTCAGTGCGGTCTGGCGGCTGCTGGCGTAACCCAGGCAGAATTCGTTAGAGCCGACGGTATAGCTCTCGGCACCGATGCCGAACAGCTTGCTTTCCACCGCATCGATATGCAGAGACGGGCTGAATTTCTCGCTGATCACTTCATCCAGAGCGGTCATCAGGCGCTGGCGAGGAGCAAAGCGGTCCACGGTCAAATCTTTCATGCCGTCCGGCACCCAGATGTTCATCACTGACGGCGTGCCCAGTTGCTCACCAAACGAAGCAGAGATCCGGCGGCTGGCTTTACAGTGCTCGATCCAGAACTGGCGTACCTCTTTATTGGCACTGGACAGGGTGAATCCACTTTCACTCATCGGATGGGAGAAGCAGGATGGGTTGAAATCCAGCCCCAGCTTGTTGGCTTTCGCCCATTCCACCCAGTGGGCAAAGTGTTTTGGCTGGATATCGGTACGCTCCACCGGCGTATCGCTCTCCAGGTAGATCGCATGCAGATTCAATCTTTTCGGGCCTGGGATCAGCGACATCGCTTTATCCAGATCGGCACGCAGCTCCACGGCATTGCGGGCTTTGCCCGGATAATTACCGGTGGCCTGAATGCCGCCGGTCAGCGCTCCCTGCGGATTTTCGAAACCACGAACGTCATCACCCTGCCAGCAGTGCATGGAAATGGGCATCTTATCCAGCTGGGCCATTGCGGCGTTAACATCAATGCCGATCTCGGCAAAACGCTGTTTAGCCAGTTCAAAGGCCTGATCGATTGCTCGGGTCATATACATAGCTCCTTAGCCGTGTGTGTCAGTGACTGGAAAAGTGGCCAACTGCGGCGGTATACGTCACTGGCTTGTGGGTTATAAGTTTGTAAGAGGAAATTCTGTGCAACGATCTGACGAAAGTGCGACACGTCCCGCACATCGCCGCAGGCGATCAGCTGGCTGCCGATATTGCCCAGCGTGGAGGCCTCAACCGGGCCGGCGATAACCGGAATGCCGCAGACATCAGCACAAAGCTGGTTCAACAGCGGGTTCTGACAACCACCGCCAACAATATGCAACTGACTGAAGGTGTCGCCGCGAACCTGTTCCAGTTCTTCCAGCACCTGACGGTAATACAGCGCCAGACTGTCGAAAATACAGCGGGCCAGCGAGGCAGCGGTTGCAGGCAGCGGCATACCCTGTTCCATGCAGGCATCCTGAATTTCACGCACCATGCTGGCGGGGTTAATAAAGCGGTCATCGTTCGGGTTGACCAGCGAACGGCATGCTGGCTGGCCTTCTGCCTCTTTCACCAGTCCACACAGATCTTCGATCTGAAGCTCGTTGCAGACGCGCTGCAGCAGCCAAAGTCCCATGATGTTTTTCAGCACACGATAGCGCCCTTCTGCACCGCCTTCATTGGTGATATTGGCCGCTAGCGCCGCTTTGCCGTTGCAGGGTTCAGGGCTTTCAAAACCCATTAATGACCAGGTACCGGAGCTGAGCCAGGCGGCATTATTCCCTGGCACTGGTGCGGCAAGTACAGCACTGGCAGTGTCGTGAGTCGCCACCGCGATCACCGGTACGGATTGTCCTGAAGCCGTCTGCCAGTGACCCACTTTACGGCCAGGCTGAGAAGGCTTGCCGAACCAGTCCGGATTAGCACCGGTCCATTTCAGCAAATCAGCATCCCATACGCCGCTGTGGATGTTCAGTAACTGAGTCGTAGTAGCGTTGGTGTATTCCCAGTTCAGCTCACCGGTAAGCCGGTAATGGAAATAATCCGGGATCAACAGCGCGTGCTGCACGTCATCCAGCCATTCGGCTTTGCTCTCGCACAGCGCTCTTAGCTGGTAAAGAGTGTTAAATGGCAGGAACTGGATGCCCGTATGATGATAGATATTCTCACGACCCAGCTCCCGGCAGGCGCGGTTCAGCACGCCATGGGTGCGATCGTCACGGTAAGCAACCGGCAGACCAATGCGCTGACCTTCCTTATCCAGCAGCACGTAATCCACGCCCCAGGTATCAATCCCGATGCTGTCGGCCACAATACCCTGCGGCTCCAGCTTGTTAAGTGAGCTGACGATAAACGCTTCAAGCGCATCCACATCCCAGCACTGGTGATTGTCCACGGTGACCAGACTGTTTTTACTGCGGGCAACTTCTTCCAGTTGCAGTTTCCCGCTGGCGGCATTAAAGCGGGCCAGCATCACACGGCCGCTGGATGCCCCCAGGTCAATGGCAACACAATTTCTCATGCTCATGGCATTGGCTTCCTGTCAGTTCAATGCCTTCAGTCTAAAAGCCAGCAAATTTAGTACCTTCCCGCCACTGCCAGACGCTGCAACGGCCTGGCAGCACGGCAAAGGTGAACGTGAATCAGCTCACATTTTCATTTTTGCCTGCCGCCGGAACCGGATGTGACACGACACACAATTCTGCATTTCCGCCTGCCCGTTCTTGAAAAATCAGCTTCCGGGCTGGCTTTTCCTGTCGAAAATTCAAGGTGAAGGGTCAGGACCAGGCAGTAGACTGCGTCGACAGTGACTAACGAGGACAGATCATGACCGTGTTACATAGCGTGGATTTCTTCCCCGGTGGTGGGTTGCCGGTGGCGATTGAACCCCGAGCTCCGCAGGGTGCTTTTCCTGAGCATCATCACGATGATTTTCATGAAATAGTGATTGTCGAACAGGGGGCTGGCATTCATGTCTTTAACGGTGAACCTAAGCCATTGTGTGGCGGCTGCGTTTGCTTCGTCCGCGATCACGACCGCCACCTTTATGAGAAAACCGATCAATTGATCCTGACCAACGTGCTTTATCGCGGGCCGGAAGCCTTTCGCTTCATCACCGGTTTTCAACATTTGCTGCCGCAGGAGTGCGATGGCAATTACCCTTCCCACTGGCGCATCAGTAATAAAGTGCTGGAACAGGCAAAACAGCTGATTAACCAGCTGGAAAAGCCCAACGCGCCAATAACTCTGGAAAGCCATGCGGAACAGGAGATGCGTTTTATGCAACTGCTGGTGATGCTGCGTCGGGGTTGCAGCGAGCAGCCGGGCGATGACCAGAACGGCCGGATGTGCAGCCTGCTCGACTGGCTGGCCGACCATTACAGCGAGGAAGTGGACTGGGAAGAGCTGGCAGAGAAGTTTGCACTTTCCCTGCGCACGCTACACCGTCAGCTTAAGCAACAGACCGGTAGTACACCGCAACGTTACCTTAACCGTCTGCGCCTGTTGCAGGCCAGGCATCTGCTGCGCCACAGTGAAACACGCATCACCGATATCGCATTTCAGTGCGGATTTGGTGACAGCAATCACTTTTCCACACTCTTTAAACGCGAGTTCGGCACTTCTCCGCGTACCATCAGGCAAAATGACCTGTGAGGTGAAACGTGAGCGTGCCCCTTCGTCTGGCGAAAGCCGACTATTTTCCTTCAGAGCTGATGCCGGTGGCGGTTGCTGACCGCACCCCTCAGCCCTCTTTTCCCCCACATATTCATGAATTCAGTGAGCTGGTGATCGTCTGGCGTGGCAACGGGATGCATTTGATGAACGACCGGCCGTGGCTGATCACCTGCGGCGATCTCTTCTATGTTTGCCCTGATGACTGCCACAGCTACGAATCGGTCAATGAGCTGGTGCTCGATAACATCATCTACTGCCCTGATCGGTTTCGCCTTGGCCTGAACTGGTCACAATTTCTGCCGCAGGATGAGGCTGCCTGGCGGCTGACCATAAGGGGAATGGCGCTGGCACGCGGCGTGATCCAGCAGCTGTCACAGGAGAGCCGCAAGAGCGATCTGCTTTCCCGCCAGCTGACCGAGGCATTGTTCCTGCAACTGCTGTTGATTCTGCAGCGCCACCGCTACAAAGCAGACTGCGCCTGGCAGCTTCCTGAAGGAGAGCAGCTGGATCTGCTGATGTCCGCCATTCAGGGACAGATTGCCACCCACTTTGATCTGGCCGCTTTCTGCCAGCAGCATCAACTTTCGGAGCGTGCGCTGAAACAGCTGTTCCGCCAGCAGACTGGTATGATGCCCTCGCAGTACATTCGTCAGCTGCAACTGTGCAAGGCCAAGTTTATGCTACGCAGCAGCGACTGTCTGATCGGCGAAGTGGCTGCCAGCAGCGGCTTTGATGACAGCAATTATTTTTCGGTGGTGTTCACGAGGGAGACGGGCATGACGCCCAGTGCCTTCCGGCAGCAGTTCGAGCATCCCGGGATGCGGGTTAAAGTAAATTGATCGGACGCCACTTTGCGGTGGCGTCTGACAACGATCAGTTCATCATTCCCATGCCGACGATATTGGCGGCGATGATAATCACAAAGCAGCCTCCGCACAGCACGCTGACCGGACGACGTCCAACGTTTTTCCACTCTTTCAGTACCAGCCCTACCAGACCACCACACAGCACATAGAAACTCATGTGCAGCATCCAGCTGATAAAGTCGTACTGCACCGGGATGCGCGCGTGGCCCCAGGCGTAGAAGAAGAACTGCAGATACCACATGGTTCCGCCCAGCAGCGACAACAGCACATTAGAAATCAACAGTGATTTCGCTACCGAGAAGTCGCTTTTCACCGACAGGCTGGATTTGGTGGCAAGACGGATAAAGCAGAAACCAAGATTTACCACCGCACCGCCGCCCATGATAATGACGTAGCTTGGCAGCGCGGTATACAGCGGATCGATACCTGATGCCGCAGCCGCATCATGCATCGGTTTCGCGGCGTTCATGGCAAAGGACATCCCTGCGGAGAAGACGCCACACATCACCGCCAGCAGCAGCCCTTTCTTCAGGTTGAACTCTTCAGCGGTGATCCCCATCGCCCGCTCTTTCAGCAGGCCCGCACGGGAAACAATCGCCACTCCAGCCAGCGCGACCAGCACACCCAGCAGCGTCAGCCTGCCGCCTTCTGAGCTGAACAGTTCGACAAAACGTCCCTGTAACAGCGGAGTCATCAGCGTGCCCACCACTAAGGTGATCCCGATGGCGATACCAATCCCCATCGACATGCCGAGATAGCGCATGGTCAGTCCATAGTTGATGTTACCCACGCCCCACATCGCACCGAACAGGAAGACCGGCAACAGCTGCGAGAGGGAAAAGGAGCTGTAGTAGCCCCAGAAATTCGGCAACAGCACGGCGCTGACGGCCCAGGGCAGAATGATCCATGACATGATGCCACCTACTGACCACATGGTTTCCCATGACCAGTGGCGGACTTTTTTGAACGGGGCATAAAAGCAAGCGGCACTTGCGGCGCCTACCAGATGCCAGAGGATGCCTGACACGATAGCTTGACTCATTATTCTCTTCCTTCGTAGGAGGGTAAGTTTCCCGGTAGGTTGCAGTCTACGAAGGAACGTTCGGGTGCCACCTTAGGCTGACTGCCCGGCACCCGGCAAAAATGGCAAAATCCAGCGCCTGCCGCCGACAGCGATCACAAATACGGTTACTGGTGACTTTTACTGTAAAGAAGCGTAAATCATCCTAATCATCTAATTTAACTCAGAAAAATCCTGTTTTCTTCGTCCTGCTTCACACCTTTTCTTTTTTGCCATCTTCTGCGGACGTCTGGCAGCCACAGAAAGGCGGCTCTTTTGCCGCTCCGGCACTATGCTTTTTATGCAACAACCCATTAACCACACTATAAAAAATCGTTTACGGAGAATTTGCCATGTCCCTGCGCCAACATCGTCTGTACATTAACGGTCAGTTTGTCGAAAACCGTAGTGGTCGCTGGATTGATGTGATTAATCCGGCCACTGAAGAGACCCTCTCGCAGATCCCTGAAGGCGGCCGGGAAGATGCCGACCGCGCCATCGAGGCTGCTTCCGCTGCTCAGGCCGGATGGGAAGCTCTGTCAGCCATCGAGCGCGGTAACTGGCTGCGGAAAATTGCCGCTGGCGTGCGTCGTCGCGAAGCGGAAATCACCGCCACTATTGTTGCCGAAGGCGGAAAAACTCAGCAGCTGGCGCAAACCGAGGTGCTGTTTACCGCCGATTACCTCGATTACATGGCCGAATGGGCGCGTCGTTACGAGGGTGAAATCGTCCAGAGTGACCGCGCCAATGAAACCATCATGGTATTCAAAAAAGCCATTGGGGTGACGACCGGCATTCTGCCGTGGAACTTCCCTTTCTTCCTGATTGCCCGCAAAGCCGCGCCAGCGCTGATCACCGGCAACACCATCGTCATTAAACCCAGCGAACTGACGCCAAACAATGCGATCCTGTTTGCGGAGATTGTTGATGAAGTCGGCCTGCCTGTCGGGGTGTTCAACCTTGTCACCGGCTATGGCCCGGAAGTGGGCCAGGCGCTGGCCGCCAATCCTAAAGTTGGTATGGTCAGCCTGACCGGCAGCGTCAATGCCGGGATCGCCACTCTGCAGGCCGCCGCGAAAAACGTCACCAAAGTGTCGCTGGAGCTGGGCGGCAAAGCGCCTGCCATTGTGATGAACGATGCCAACCTCGATCTGGCGGTAAAAGCGATTGTTGATTCACGGATGATCAACACCGGGCAGGTCTGTAATTGTGCAGAACGCCTCTACGTGCAGGAAGGTGTGTATGACGAGGTGGTAAAACGCCTGACCGCAGCATTTAAAGAAGTGACCAGCGGCGATACGGCGAAAGAAAATAACGTGACGATGGGTCCGCTGATATCTGCCGATGCCCTGAAGCGCGTGGAGCAGAAAGTGGCTCACGCCGTGGAACAAGGGGCGAAAGTGGTGACGGGCGGTAAGCGTAAAGGCGACCGTGGCTTCTTCTTTGAACCCACCCTGCTGACCAACGTGCGGCAGGAAATGGCTATCGTGCAGGAAGAGACTTTCGGTCCGGTGCTGCCGGTGATTGCTTTCAAAACCCTGGACGAAGCAATCGCGCTGGCGAATGACAGCGAGTACGGCCTGACTTCCTCAATTTTTACCGAGAACCTGAACACCACCATGCAGGCGCTGAAACAGCTGAAGTTCGGCGAAACCTACGTTAACCGCGAAAACTTCGAAGCGATGCAGGGCTTCCATGCTGGCTGGCGGAAATCTGGCATCGGCGGCGCGGATGGCCGTCACGGGCTGGAAGAGTATCTGCAGACCCATGTGGCTTATTTGCAGGCTCACTAAAAGCCGAAAAACAAGGCCGGAAATTCCGGCCTTAATCATTTCAGTCATCAGGATTAATTCGATAGCGGCCCGTTCCCCAACCGCTGCTGATATTCTCCCGTCAGTTGAGCTGCATTCCAGTCCCCATCAAAAATTGAATAAACAATATAGCCTTTATTCAGCCACCCGGTATCCGTGTCAGCCTGGCTGGGCTGCAATACCGCCTGATTCATAATCTGTTGAGCCTTGCCATCAGGCAGCAATTTATAATGATGCTGTGGCGTCGGATAACGTTCATTATCACTATATTTCACGCCCTTTATTTCCACTTCAGGTAAAGGCGGGTAGTTAATACTCAGGCCCGAACCTTCAGGTAATAAAGATTTCCCCGGCTGCCAGTCATACGCCAATTTACCTACCATGGTCACCACGTAATCTATTGCATCCGGCCAGTATTTTTTAGTGCTCGGCCAGCCGCTGCGCATCTCTTCTTCAGTCAGGTTATACCCAATGCTGGCAGCAATGGACGGATAGCCATAGCGGACAGCCCTGACCGCCGCTCCCAGCGTACCGGAATTCAGTTGGGCAACGCCGGTGTTCGGGCCATCGTTAACCCCTGAAATGACCAGGTCCGGTGGCGAGTCCTTCATCACGCCCAGCAGACCGAAGTCCACAGAATCCGCTGGAGTGCCGGGAAAACACCATGTTTTTTCTGCAACTTTTTCCACATCAAAAATTTTATTGGGTTTAAAAGTGATGGCCGACCCGATGCCGCTTTGATTAGTGGCAGGCCCCACCAGCCAGACGTCATAGCCTTTTGCCGCCAGCTTACTCTGCAGTTGGGTGATGCCCGGCGAGTGGCAACCATCATCGTTCACCAGCAAAATGCGTAATGGTCGATCTGCTGCCTGTGCGGTCATTATGCTGCCGAGCAGGATCCCTGTGGTCAGTAAAATTTTTTTCATTGTGATCTCCATAATTAATCCAAAAAAAAACCTGAGCCGGTCTGAAAATATTCAGACCGGCTCAGGTTTTGCCTGTTTTACAGTAACAACCCTGTTAATCAGCTATTACTGATACCACCGTCATTAAAACTTGCAACGTGTTTTTTGTTAATCCTTGAGCCTACGCTGGCTTTTATACAGCGCCCAGCCGCTGACCAGTGCCAGTACCATCAGATAATAGCTGGGGGCGAGGCTGGTGCCGGTTGCAGTAATCAGCATGATGCAGATCAGCGGTGCAAAACCGCCGAACACTGTCACCGCAATGTTATAGCTAATTGCTATGCCGCTGGCACGGGTAGCTATCGGGAAAAGATCGGCCGTCATCGACGGAACGGTAGAAAAATAAACCGACTTCAGCAGCGCCATCCAGCCCACCAGCACCAGCAGCATCCCGGCGATGGGATGGTTAACCACCAGCAGGAAGGCCGGGTAAATAGTCAGGATCAGTAGTCCCAGCGAACTCCACATCAGCGGTCTGCGACCTATTTTTTCCGCCCACATCCCCATCAGCGGCGTCACCACCGTCAGGATCACCCCGGCCAGCAGGATCATCACCGGAGCAATCAATCCGATACTGCTATAGGACGGCATCAGCACGATGATTACCCCGCCCAGCATCATCAGTTGGATGGATAACATCAGCGCTTTTTTGCGCCCTGCGCGATCGGCATAGGCTCCCAGCACAATCGCCCCAAACGGTCGGATCAGAAATGGCACGCCAAAACTGCCAAAGGTCAGCAGCAGGGAAACGGACGGATCCTGAGTGGGGAAAAAGGCATGGGCGATATAGCTGGCCAAGAAGCCGTAGACAGCAATATCAAACCACTCCAGCGCATTCCCCACGCAGGTAGCAAAGAGGGTTTTGTAGAGATTGGGCTTTACTGCGGTTGCCGCAGACGGTTGCATTAAGGTGCTCATTGCTTTGCTCCTTTCTGCTACTGATAGTCACGATGGCTGGCGAGCAGTTGTTCACCCTGCTCGCCCAAATCCCACAGCAGGCGGGTCATGATCTGCAACCCTTCACGGGCGATGGACTTCAGCATATGCTCATCAACCGCATGCTGTCCGCAGGCCGGATAGGAGTGAGGCACCCAGAGCGTTGGCAGCCCCAGAATATTGGCAAACACGCCGTTGGGCAGCGCCCCCCCCCAGATTCGGCAGCAGCGCCGGCTTTTTACCGCTGGTTTGCTGCATCGCTTCCAGCGCCCAACCCACTAAGGGATCGCGTGGGTCAAGACGGGTTGCCGGGGAGCCGCGTAACACGGTCACTTCCACCTGGCTGAAACCGTGCTCCTGCAGGTGATGGCGCAAATGCCGCTCAATATTTTCGCAGTCAGTTCCCACCACGAAACGCAACTGGCAAACTGCCGTTGCGTTGCCGGGAATAGCGTTCATCGGCCGTGCCGGGTTACCGGTCAGAAAAGAGAGCACCTCCAGCGTATTCCAGCCGTACAGGCGTTCAGTCTGGGTCAGACCCGCTTCGCCCCACTGGGGATCAATCTGCGGGCCGCTGCCGGAAGTCATCACGTCTATTTCGCTGAGAATAGCGCGAACGTCATCGGAAATGGCCGGTGGCTTCAGCGCACTGACCTGCAGCTGACCGTGTTGATTCACCCGGCACGCCACAGCGTTCGCCAGTTGCGTGCCGGGGTTGCTCAGTAAACCGCCCCAGTTGCCGGAGTGGTAATCGCGGTCACGGGCGTTGATACTGAGGCGAACATTGACTGCATCACGTGAACCGAGGAACAGCGTCGGGCTGTAGGCATTCAGCCTCGGGCCATCCGAGGCAATAAAGATATCCGCGCTCAGCAGCTCCTGATGGTCCCGGCAAATCTGCGCCAGACCTGGCGAGCTGATCTCTTCCCCCATCTCGAACAGGAATTTGCAGTTGAAACCCAGACTACCGCCCCGCGCTGCAAAGATCTGCTCAAGCGCGGCGATGTTGACCGAGTGCTGCCCTTTATTGTCTGCGCTTCCGCGGCCGTACCAGCGATCGCCCTCTTCTTTCAACTCCCAGGGCGTCAGCCCTTCACACCAGTTCTCATCATCGCCGAACACCACGTCACCATGCCCGTAGCATAACAGCGTGGGCAGCTCAGCCTGTTCGATGCGTGTGGCCAGAAGAAATGGCCGCAGCGGGGCCTGAGGATTATCAATCTGCGTCAGCGTGAAACCCAGTGCCTGCATCGCCGGGGTGAGTTCATCAGCCAGATATCGCTGCAGTTCGCTGTCACGATCCTCTCGCTGGCTTTCTGAACGGATTGCCACCCGCCGGGCCAGCACCTGTTTAAATTCGCCACTGTCAAAGTACGCCGTGGCTTGTGCCACCGCCTGTTCACCTGTCATAAGCCTGCCCGTTGTGTTTGCTGATTTGTTGTTTTGTTATGCAGACCATCTAAGCTAAAATCCCGCTTTGCCACAATTACCAAAATATCAAACCAGCATTGCTTTAAAAGCAAAGCATTCCTGCACAATCACGCGGCATGAACCAGTAAGAGGCGCACAGATGCACAGTACCGAAATTCGCTATTTTCTGGCTGTCGCCAACTGCGGGTCATTAAGCGCAGCCAGCCAGCAGCTCTTTGTCGCGGTATCGGCCATCAGTCGCCAGATCCAGCGGCTGAAAAGTGAGGTGGGCGCACCGCTGTTTGAACGTCATCCGCGGGGAATGGTGCTGAATGACGCCGGAAAAATCTTCGAAAATCACGTCCGCCGCAGCATGCTGGGCATGGAACACGCGCTGGCTGAAATTAAAGGGCTGAAAGCCGTAAGACGTACCGCACTGCGCGTGGCCTGCACGGACGGCATGGCCTTCAGCCTTCTTCCAACGCTGTGCTCACAGTTTCGCCAGCAGAATCCTTCGGTGAGTTTTAATCTGACGGTCAGCAGTGCGCTGGAGGTGGCCGACATTTTGCGCCACGGCGAATGTGACGTGGCATTCCAGTTCAGCCTGCATCCGGAGCGCGGCGTGGACGTGGTGGGTTCCTGGGCTGCGCCGGTGCTGATCGTGATGAATCAGCAACACCCGCTGGCGAGCAGGACATTTCAGCTGCAGGATTTAACGGCTTATCCTGTTGCATTGCCTGACCAGGGCACCACGGTACGCCAGCTGTTTGATTTGAGCTGCCAGATGAACGGTACCTTTATCGAACCGGCATTGACCTGCAATAATTTCAGCACTCTCTATACTTTCCTGCAGCAGAATCCGCTGGCCATCACCATTTGCAGCCAGTTCACCGTGCTTTATCAGGCGCGGGAACACGGTCTCGCGTTGCGCTCAATGGGGATCGACCAGCTTACCCAGCGAACGCTGCAGGTACAGACCGTCTCCGGACGCCAGCGCTCGGCGGCGCTCAATTTGTTTCTGGAATTCATCCGCGAACAGTTGCAACAGCAGAATGCCATATTCATGCATGAATATGGCCTGTAGGGTCTGCGTTATACTGGTAATCATTGCAGGCCGCCTCACGCAGTCGGACCTGTTTTTCCGCTTATGACCTTGAGGGCTTTTCTGTGACGCCAGACAGCAAACTGTTGGGTAACTACCTGAAGGATCGCCGGGGCAAGCTAGATCCGGCGAATTTTGGCATTTCACCGATCCGTCGCCGCACACCCGGACTGCGGCGGGAAGAAGTGGCGCAGCGAGCCAATGTCAGCGCCACCTGGTACACCTGGCTGGAACAGGGCCGTGGCGGCTCCCCCTCTTCAGAAGTGCTGAACCGCCTTGCGGAAGCACTGGAACTGAATAAAGAAGAGCGCGAACACCTCTTTTTACTGGCGCAGCAGCGCCCGCCCCGCGTGCAGTATCAGCCCGGCGAACCGGTTTCACCGCAGTTGCAGCGCGTGCTGGACTCGCTTGAGCACAGCCCGGCGCTGGTCAGAACATCGCTGTGGGACATTGTGGCCTGGAACGATGCCGCACGCGCCGTGTTGCTCGACTATGAAACGCTGGCACCGGAAGACCGCAATATTCTGCGCATCCTGTTCTGCAATCCCCGGGTGCGTGACAGCATGAGTAACTGGCGGCGGGATGTAGCTAATGTCGTTGCCGTTTTCCGCGCTGAAGTGATCCGTGCCGGGGCGCAGGAGAAAGTACAGGGGCTGGTTGATGAACTGTGCCAGCTCAGCCCTGATTTTGCGGCCATCTGGCAGGGTGACTATGACGTACAGCGCTTTGGCGAAGGGCTGAAGCGGACTGAACATCCCGAAGTGGGAGAAGTCTCCTTTGAATACTCCTCGTTTGCTATCGATGGCCGGGCCGATCTTGGTCTGGTGATCTACACCCCTGCCAGCCTGGTTGATCGCAACAAGGTTCAGCGTCTGATAGACACCTGGCAACGAACCCGACCGGTTGCCAGCGGAGAGGAAAAAGAGGCCTGTAACGACCTCATTTTACAGGATTACTCAGGAAATTACTTCACATCAACCTGATAGAAAATATGTTTACCAAACGGGTCGATCTCATAGCCAGTCACCTCTTTGCGAACCGGTTCAAAAATCGTTGAATGAGCAATCATCACTGCCGGAGCCTGGTCATGCATGATTTTCTGAGCCTGCTGGTAGAGCTGGATGCGCTTGTTATGATCCTGCTCTCCACGGGCTTCGGTAATCAACTTGTCGAACGGCTTATAGCACCATTTTGACGAGTTGGACCCGCCGTTGGCGGAGGTGCAACTGAACAGCGGACCGAAGAAGTTATCCGGATCGCCGGTGGCGGTAGTCCAGCCCATCAGCGCCGCCTGATGCTCGCCATTTTTCACCCGCTTGAGGTATTCGCCCCATTCAAAGCTGACGATATTTGCTTTAATTCCCACTTTTGCCCAGTCTGCCTGAATCATCTCGGCCATACGACGTGCATTCGGGTTGTAAGGACGCTGCACCGGCATGGCCCACAGGTCAATTGCGGTTCCTGGTTTAATCCCGGCTTCCTGCAGCAGCGTTTTCGCCTTTTCCGGGTCGTAATCGTAATCCTTCAGGTCTTTGTCCGCGCTCCACACTCCCGGCGGCAGCAGGTTTTTCGCCATCGTGCCAGTACCCTGGAATACTGCCTGAATAATCGCCGGTTTGTTGATTGCCATGGTCAGCGCCTGACGGACCCTGACGTTGTCAAACGGGGGTTTCTGAGTATTAAACGCCAGGAAACCGATGTTCAGTCCGGCTTTCTGCATCAGCGTAATATTTTTATTTTCGCCCATCCGCTTGAGGTCAGCCGGATTCGGGAACGGCATCACCTGGCACTCGTTCTTTTCCAGTTTGGCGTAACGTACCGAAGCGTCCGGGGTGATGGAGAACACCAGGCGATCGAGCTTCGCTTTGCCCTGCCAGTATTGCGGGAAGGCGCGGAACAGAATGCGCGAGTCCTTTTGATACTGCACCAGCTCAAACGGGCCGGTGCCAATCGGATCCTGGTCGACTTTTTCCGGTGTACCGGCTTTCAGCATTTCATCGGCATATTCTGACGAAAGAATGGAAGCAAAGTACCAGCCAAGATCGGCGAGAAACGGCGCTTCATCATGGGCCAGCGTGAAGCGGACCGTGTGATCGTCGACCTTATCGATGCTTTTAATCAGCGAACCAAACTCCAGGCTCTCAAAGTTGGTGTAGGCCCCGTTTGAGACGTTGTGATAAGGGTTTTTGGGATCTTTCTGCCGCATAAAGGAGAAAATCACATCGTCGGCGTTGAAATCCCGGGTGGGTTTGAAGGCTTTATTACTCTGGAATTTCACCCCTTTGCGCAGATGGAAGGTGTAAACCGTGCCGTCCGGGCTGATGTCCCAGCTTTCGGCAAGGCTGGGCACCAGTTCGGTGGTGCCGACTTTAAAATCCACCAGCCGGTTATAGACCGGCACGGCGCTGGCATCCACGCTGGTGCCGGAAGTGTAGAGTTGCGGGTTAAAGTTTTCTGGCGATCCCTCAGAGCAATATACCAGCGTTTTCGCCATGGCCCCGGAGGCCACCGCCAGCGTCAGAGCGGCCACTGCCGTTCTCAATACGGATTTTTTCATTGCATCCTCGCGTTTTAAATACCTGTTGTCCGGATAACAATTTACGCAGGAAAAAGAGAGGGGGCCAGCAAAAAATTTGCATTTACAGGTATATAATTTAGCTATATTTCAGGAAGTTGAACCGGTTTAAAATCAGGCATGCGGCAGAAAATTTACTCCCCGCCGGACGGCAGGGAGTGTGGAATCAGGCTCAGTTCAGTTTGTAGTCGAGCGTGATTTCAGCGTTCAGCAGCTGAGAAACCGGGCAACCGGCTTTCGCTTTATTGATGATTTCATCGAATTTACTGCTGTCCACGCCCGGCAGCCTGATCTTGCTGTCCAGCGCTATTTTGGTGATTTTGAAACCGTCTCCGGCTTTATCCAGCGAGACGTCGGCCACGGTGTCGATGCTTTCCGGTGTGAAACCTTCGTTGCCCAGCATCAGTGACAATGCCATGGAGAAGCACGCCGAATGGGCGGCGCCAATCAGCTCTTCCGGATTTGTGCCGGGTTTGCCTTCAAAACGGGTGTTAAAGCCATATGGTTGCTCCTTCAGCGCACCACTTTCGGTGCTGATGGTGCCCTTACCGTGTTTGATGTCGCCTTCCCAGTGAGCCTGCCCTTTCTTATGAATGGTCATTCCATTCCTCCCGTTTGTTTGTCGTGAACTCTGAGTATAGTGAGTTTTCAGCACTTTGCCGGACACCGGCTTGCAATCGGCCAGTCTCTGTCCGTAAATTATCAATGCACTCATCACAAACAGGACATTTGCATGAATCAGGAACTGGCTAATCAGCTTTGCACCCGCTTTTACCGCTATCTGGCCGTCACCAGCCAGAGCGATGCCTCAGCGAGCGTGCTGCCAAGCACGCCGGAGCAGCATGATATGGCGAAGATGCTGGCGGATGAACTTCGGGAGATGGGGCTGCAGGACGTGGTGATTGATGAGTTCGCCACCGTGACCGCCGTCAAACCAGGCAATCGCCCTGCTGCACCGCGCATCGGTTTTATCACCCACATCGATACCGTCGACGTCGGTCTTTCCCCGCATATCCACCCGCAGACGCTGCGCTTTGAAGGCAAAGATCTGTGCCTTAATCAGCAACAGGACATCTGGTTACGAACGGCGGAACATCCTGAGATCAATGCCTATCACGGCCAGGACATTATCTTCAGCGACGGCACCAGCGTGCTGGGTGCGGATAACAAAGCGGCCGTCACCGTGGTGATGACGCTGATGGAAAACCTGACCCACGACACGCCACATGGCGATATCGTGGTGGCGTTTGTGCCGGACGAAGAGATTGGGCTGCGCGGCGCGAAGGCGCTGGACCTGGAGAAACGTTTTAACGTCGACTTCGCTTACACCATCGACTGCTGCGAGCTGGGTGAAGTGGTTTACGAGAACTTTAATGCAGCAGGAGCCAGGATTACCTTCACCGGCGTGACCGCACATCCCATGTCGGGCAAAGGCGTGCTGGTCAATCCTCTGCTGATGGCATGGGACTTTATCGGCCATTTCGACCGCCAGCAGACGCCGGAACACACCGAAGGCCGCGAAGGCTATGTCTGGTTTAACGATATGTCCGCCAATGCCAGCGAGGCCGTGGTTAAGGCCTCGATTCGTGACTTCGATCTGGGTTCTTTTGAGCAGCGTAAAACCCGGCTGCACGACGTCGCCGCGAAGATTGCCGCGCAGTATCCAACCAGTAAAGTTGAGCTTGAAATCAGCGATATCTACAGCAACATCAGCAATGCGATCGGTGAAGATCGCCGGGCTGTTGACCTGATCTTTACCGCGCTGGAGCAGCTGGATATCCAACCGAAAGTCACGCCAATGCGTGGCGGTACCGACGGTGCAGCCCTGTCAGCCAAAGGTCTGCTGACGCCAAACTTTTTCACCGGCGCGCATAACTTCCACTCTAAGTTCGAGTTTTTGCCGGTCCCTTCATTTGTGAAGTCCTATCAGGTTGCAGAGAGGCTTTGCCTGCTGGCTGCTGAGTAGTGAGACTTTTTCGCCCGGTCATGAGGCCGGGTGGTTTTCACCGTCATAATCAGGACTCTCGCAAACGTTTTATGGACGCTGAGTGATAGTCAGTCCGATTATTCCCCCCTATCCTTTTCATACCCCAACCGAAAAGGAGTGAACCATGAAAACTGTCCTGATCACCGGATGCTCATCCGGCTTTGGCCTGGCGACTGCACAGTACTTTCTTGCCCGCGACTGGAAGGTGATTGCCACCATGCGCACCCCGCGCGAGGATATTCTGCCGCGGTCTTCTAACCTGCGCATCCTGCCACTGGACGTGACCGATCCGCAAAGCATCAGCAAAGCACTGCAGGCTGCCGGACCGATTGATGTCCTGATCAACAACGCCGGGATTGGCATGCTCGGCGCGCTGGAAGGCACTCCGATGGACACTGCGCTGGAAGTTTTTGAAACCAACACGCTGGGGACTATCGCGCTGACTCAGGCTGTTCTGCCCCAGTTCCGGGAGCGTAAAACAGGTGTGATCGTCAATGTCACTTCGACCGTGCCCATCAAATCACTGCCGCTGCTTTCCGTTTACACCGCCAGCAAAGCTGCCGTGAATGCCTTTACCGAATCGGTGGCGCTGGAACTGGAACCGTTCAATATCCGTATGAGGCTTGTACTGCCGGGGCGTGCGCCAGGTACCCGCTTTGGGGAAAATGCGCAACCAAGACTGGAAGGGGCTTTCCCACCCGCTTATGTTACCCAGGGCGAGCAGGTATTTACCGAATGGCGTGAGTACAGCGGACCGATAACAGAATCTGAAGCTGTGGCTGAAGCCGTGTGGCGTGCAGCTACCGATCCAACGTCGCCGATGAGGATCCCGGCAGGCGATGACGCAGTAGAACTGGCACAATCGCAGAAATAAAGAAGGTCATGCGGCCTGTACCTGCTCCCCTTTGCAGGTACAGGCCGCTTGTTCGCCGTTACTTAACGGAAACATCAATACCAGGGAAGAACTTCGCGGCCAGTTTAGTCACTGTACCATCAGTCTGAACCTTAGCGATCGCTGCATCCAGTTCCTGCTTCAGTTTGGTATCGTCTTTACGCAGTCCAAAACCAATCCCCACGCCGAGAACATCTTTATCCTCAACCGGGCCACCGGCGAAAGCAAAGCCTTTGCCCTGTGGTTTCTCCAGGAAGCCGGACTGACCCGCCGCCGACATCACCAGCGTGCCATCCAGACGGCCGGCCGCCATGTCGTTATAAACCTGGTTCTGGTCCTGATAGGAAGTCACGGTCACGCCCTGCGGTTCCCAGTGTTTCTTGGCATAGGTTTCCTGTACGGAACCCTGCAGCACACCGATATTTTTACCTTTCAGCGAGTCAATTGCAGGTTGCAGGTCGGAACCTTCTTTGCCGATCAGCTGGCTTGGAATACGGTAAATCGGGTTGGTGAAGCCAATGCTTTTCATCCGCGCTTCGGTGATGTTCATCGCCGAGTTAATCGCATCAAATTTCTTCGCGGCCAGGGCCGGGATCAGTGCATCAAAGCTGCTCTCGACCCAGCTGCACTTGAAGTTACCGACCTGGCAGATCGCCTTGCCCAGCTCGATATCAAAGCCTTCCAGATCGCCGGAAGCATTGCGGCTCTCAAACGGTGGATATTGTGATTCCAGACCATAACGCAGCGTTTCCTGCGCCATTGCAGAGATGGAAGACAGCAACCCTGCCGCCACTAACAGTGCACTTAACTTCTTCATCAACTTCCCCTCAGGAGTGTTTAGCGAGGCTTCACCCGGCACAGCGCTTCAGCGCCTGCCCGCAGCGTGGCTTCGTCTTTTGCGAAAGAGAGACGGATCAATTTATTGTCGGTACCATCCGTGTAGAACGCCGAAAGTGGGATAGTTGCTACACCGTAATCAACAATGAGACGTTTTACCATTTCACTGTCGGTTTCGTCACTGAAATCTGCATAGCTCGCCAGCATAAAGAAAGATCCAGCCGAAGGAAGCAAACGGAACGGCGATTCTTTCAGCAGTTCAATCAGCGTGTCGCGTTTTTGCTGATAAAACGCGCCGAGACCAAGGTAGTTTTCCGGGTTGCGCAAATAGTCGGCAAAGGCCACCTGCATCGGCGTGTCGGCGGAATACATCATAAACTGATGTACCTTCACCATCTCTTCCATCAGCTCAGCCGGAGCAAGGCAGTAGCCCACCCGCCAGCCGGTGACATGGAAGGTTTTGCCAAAGGAAGAGACGATTACGCTGCGTTGTGCCAGCTCCGGGTGAATCGCCATGCCCTGATGCTGACGGCCATCGAACAGAATATGCTCATACACTTCGTCAGACAGCACCACGATATTGGTGTTGCGGGTGATCGCCGCCAGCTGATCCAAATCTTCGCGGCTCAGCACCTGCGCACTTGGGTTATGCGGCGTGTTGATAATGATCATCCGGGTTTTCGGGGTAATAGTCGCCCGCACCTGTTCCCAGTTGATGGCAAAGTCCGGCATCTGCAATTTCAGGCCGACGGGAACACCTCCCTGCAGCCGCACTACCGGTGCATAGCTGTCAAACGCAGGTTCGAAGAAAATGACCTCATCGCCTGCATGCACCAGGCCACCAATAGCCGCATAGATCCCCTGACTGGCGCTGCCGGTGATCAGCACTTCACTGCCCGCATCATACTGCTGGCCGTACAGTGCTTTAACCTTGCTGGCCAGCACCTCTTTCAGCGCACCCAGCCCGGTCATTGGCGCATACTGGTTATGGCCCTGCTCCATCGCCCGGGTCACGCCCTGTACCAGCGCCGGATCGCAAGGGAAGTTTGGCGCACCCTGCGACATGTTAATGGCATTGTGCTGCGCGGAAAGCTGGCCAATAACGGAAAAAATGGTGGTGCCCACATCAGGAAGTTTGGAACGCTGCTGAACGGATGAAAGGATGGTCATGCTGTCTCCGGTAGTGATCTGAGGCTTTATTCCTCATTCAACGTGAGGCTGCTTGAGCCGACAAGCGAATTGTTGTCATAATAGCCATGACTTTTAAACATAGCTCAAAGGGTATTCATGTCACGGCGTCCGCTTCCGCTAAATGCAGTTCATGCCTTTATTGTCACCGCACGCCATCTCAACCTGACCCGCGCAGCCAGTGAACTCTGTATCACTCAGGGAGCCGTCAGCCGCAAGATTGCTGCACTGGAAAACTGGCTGGGTTTTGCGCTGTTTGACCGTCACGCACGGGGTCTGTATCTCACCCCGCAGGGCGCCAGCCTGCTCCCGGCGATGAAAACCAGCTTTGAACAGATGATGCAGGCAGCGGAACGGGCCAGTAAAACGCATGCAGTGGTCCGCCTGAAAGCCCCGACCTGTGCCATGCGCTGGCTGGTGCCCAAACTGGTGGCGCTGGAGCAGGCGCGGCCCGATCTACATGTGGCGCTGACCACCACCGTCGACCACAGCAGCCAGCTGGATAATTTTGATGCGGCGATTGTCTATGGCCCCCCCACCACGGGCAGCTACCGTTTGTTTAATGAAGAGCTGACGCCGGTGATCGCTGCGAGCCTGCAGCCGGAAACCGATCTGAAGATTGAGGATTTGCCACGCTTTACCTTTCTGCACCCAACTGCTGACAGCCGTGACTGGCAACTGTGGCTCAGCCAGCAACAGGTGAAAGTTGCTATCAGGCGCAACCAGCATTTTGATACGATGGATCTGGCAATCAGTGCGGCTATTCAGGGATTTGGCGTGACGGTGGCGGATGTCACGCTGATCGAGGCAGATCTGGCAATGAAACGGTTGATCGCGCCTTTTACAGCGACAGTAAAAACGGGCGCGGTCTACAGTCTGATCCAGCGCCCGTCGGAGGAAGCGCCACCACAACTCCAGGAGCTGGTGGCGTGGTTAAGGTCTTAGAACCTATTTAAAGTTATATCTGACGCCAACCATAGAAGCGGCGTCGTTGTAGCCTTTATCGCCAATTTGTACCCCAACGTTGCCCCAGACATCCAGTTGCGGAGCGATCTGCCCTTCCAGGCCGGTTTTCACTTCGCCCTGATCGCGCGTGCCGGTCTGGTGGATACTGATACCATCCATTTTTGTCCCGAAATTATGGCTGTTATGCAGCCAGTTAACTTCCACAAACGGCTGGAACGTTCTCTCTTTATCATTATCCATGGCATGATGACCTTTCAGGAAAGTACGCATCCCGAGGCGCGTCTGAATATTACCGTCACCCTCGCCATGAACCCCGGTACCGTTAAATTCACGGTGATCGTCAGCTTTCACGCCCATCCAGACAATCTGGGCCTGCGGCTGGATAAACCACTCATTGAGTGAACCGTGGCTCCCCCTGAACTCACCGGTTTTCCGGGTATAACCTGTTTCCAGCGAGGCGGTAAAGCCTTTGGATTTGTAGGCTTCGCCCTGAATATCGTCACCTTTCACATGGTTGTTGAACCAGTTGTACTGTGCCCAGCTGTCGACATACACGCCCTGATGGGATTCATCATTGGCATACCAGGTAGCATAAGCCCCTGCACTGTAACCATTTACTGAGCCTCCTGAACCGTAGTGAGTCACGGAGGAACGGGTGTTGCTGCTGTTGTGACCGTAGCCAGCCATCAGGCCCAGATGCCCGCGGTCAAGGCGGTCAGCGCTCCAGCGCGCAACGTCGCCGCCAATCTGCATAACATAGCGATTGCTCTGGGTTTTAAGCTGTCCGCTGCTGTCGCGCCAGTTGTTATGTCCGCCTTCATGGCGCATCCACATACCGGTTTCTTTCGTCTCACCGGTGAACGCATCAACATACTGAGTTTCACCCAGACGATCGTGCAACCGGGTGGTGAACAGCATGTTGGCAGCCGCGAGATTCGCGGTATAGCTGCCTGCTTCAGGGCGGATATCCGGTTGTGGTGCCGGGCCGGGTTGCGGATCCGGCTGTGGATCAGGGTCGGGTTTGTGGCTGATCAGATACCAGTTACCGCTGTTATCCTGCTGACCACGGACCAGAGAGTAATCATAAGCCCCGGCCACGATCCTGCCATCCTGGGTAAATTCGCCGTCGGAGTTCCCGGAGACATGGATAATTTCAATCCCGTTCAGCGTTTGCGCGCCAGTCCCTCCGGCATTCATCACGCTGACTCCGGTGGTGCCGGAAGTATTGCCATTAACAGTGAGTTTATCGGTGGCTGAACTGTCACCGCCCAGCGCGGTATTCAGATGCAGATGACCGCCATTCCCGGCATAGTCACCGTTGACCACCAGTTGATTTCCCACCGGCTGATTGCTGCTGCCGATCCACACATTGCCGCTGTTCTGCAGATTACCGCCCACGTTAAACGTTTCTGCCGTGGTTGTTGCTTCTTGTGAGCCGACAATCATCACGCCGCTGTTATCGATATTGCCGGCCACACCGCCGAATCCGGACAACCGGCCAGCAGCATCGATATTCACCTGGTTGCTGGCCAGCGTTAAGGGATCGGCTGCACTGCCAAGAATCACCTCGCCCTGCGCGATCTCTGTCGTGCCGCTCCACTGCGCGTTATCATTCAGCGTTAAGATACCTGCACCGGCTTTGGTCAGGCCACCGCTGCCAGTCACCACGTTAGCCAGCGTCCAGTCGCTGGCGGTATTCAGCAGCAGCGTTCCTGAGTCATCGACGGTGGCGCTACCCAGCTGTTGCTGCTCAGAAGCAGTCAGCGTCGAGGCATGATCAATGGCGAATGTCCCGCTGAAGCCGGAGTTGTCGCCAGCCAGCACAACATCACTGCCGTGCAGCGCCACCTCGCCGTTGTTACTGATTTTGTTGTACAGCATGCCCGCAGCGTTATCTACGTTAATCAGACCGGCATCGTCAATGTTGCCACTGCCGAGTCCCTGGGTACTGTCGACATTTGCCGTGGCTCCCTGCAAGATAGCGACGGTCGCACGCAGATTGTTATTCGCACTGGTCACGTCCAGCGTGCCGCCAGCCAGCGTCAGCAAGCCGTCACCGGCCAGTTCGCCCAGAGACGTTCCCCCATCAGCAATGGTCAGATGCCCGCTGTTCAGATCGGTCAGCGAACCGGCAGCCGCAGTCAGCTCGCCAATGGTTTGTGAATGCCCTCGCATATCGAAGCCGGTATTTTCCGCCAGCTTCAGCTCACTGGTCTTGCCGAGCACGTTGTCATTCAGCATCGCCAGATTGCCGCTGCGAACATCGGTCTGCCCGGTGTAGCTGTTATCCATGTTGGATAATGTCACGGTCTGTCCCTGCTGGCTGTCGACAGCGAGATCGCCACTGCCAATGATTTTGGCGCTTAAATCGGCCGCATCCGCAGTATGACCTTCCGCGTCAAGGCTAAGCGCGTTTTCACCGCTGGTCAGTAACTCAACCTGAGTCAGACCATAGTTGATATACAACCCGTCAGAGTCTTCACCGCCGGTGAGGCGATAATCGTAAGTGCCGTTCGCCACCACTTCACCGTTCTGAGTGAAGTCATGGGTGACGGCATCAGAAATAACGTTGCCGTTTTCATCCTTCAGGACCAGGTTACCGCCGCTGCCCCAGACCTGGGTATCAGAGTTACCCAATTTGACCATTTCACCGGTATCATCCTGTTCAAGGATCGAACTCTGAGTGTCCGCCTCAGGGCGAACATCGCTGACGCTGGTAGTATCGACCTGCACCGTTCCCCGGCCCAGCAGATTCATACCATTAGCCTGGACCGTGCCTGAAGACGTCGTTCCACCCGGCGTGACGCCATCAAATTTTACGGTCCCGCCCGCAAAAACAAGTCCGCCAATTTTCTGCTCGCCTTCAGCAACGTGTGTAATGCTGCCGTTCTCAACGCGCAGCTTTGCCTTACTCAGTGCCTGAGTATTTATATCCGTAAGTTCAAAATGTGTATTATTCAGCGCCACAGTCCCGGTAAAACCATCTCCGGCGTTATTGCTGTCGAAGTTAAATGTTGTACCCTTCGTATCGATTTTAAGTACGCCGGAATCTGAAAGATGACTTTTAAAAATCAGGTCCGAAGTGGTTTTAATTTCCAGCTCGCTGGAGGTGTCAATCCGGTAGCCGGTTCCGGCTTCGTCCTGTTGATCTTTGCCCAGTCCAAATGTGAAACCGTCCAGTGTCAGCACGGAATATCGTGTAATACTGATATTACTGATGCCCAACAGTATATCAGGGCTTTGCAGGGTGTCATGGGCAGCGATGATCACAAGGCTGTCATATCCACCATCCAGAGCTGAGCTGGTGTCTACAGGCGTGGCAGCTGTTGATACGGGCGCGTAAATCAGGCCGATAGCCAGCGCCAGCGGTGTCATCAGGGACACTAATTCAGGGGTCTTTTTTTCTGCTTTTACTGCTTTTACTGCCGCCTGTGAGCCATGACAAAGCCCCCTGGCAAGTTCTGAAACCACGACATACATTTGCATCCTGGCATGCCAGATAACTTTAAATATCTTGTTCATTTCCGCACTCTGAATAAATAACAGGCAGCCGAAATCATCAGCCGGGATGAGCAGGCCTGTTGTGGTTTATTTAAATTAAATATTTAGGGCCGATTATTTATATTGCTTTCTGAAAACGGAGATAAGTCTAACACAGGGTTAATTAACAAATCGACAATCGCCCTTATTGGCATTGACGGTTATTCACATTAATTACATCCTTATCATCCATGTATCAAATGTAATTATTTAGTGAACAGTTATCGAAAGGCAGTCTTGAAAAAGCGCCAGCAAGACTATCATTATAAAGATCAATCGTATGAACTTTAAGAGAAAAATCTTTCATTCTGACTTTAAAACCTTATTGCAACAGCCATCCCTGGAATGAGTCGCCATTTTTGACTTTTATCAAAATAAAAACGCAATGACTCGAAGATAAACTGCAAACTGGCCTTTTTCTGAAAATAACATCCATCGCGTGAAAAATGATAACCTGATGAATTTTATCGATAAAAAATTAATAAGAATCATCTTAAAGGGACTTGGTATATTCCTGAGGGTTTACATGTGAGGAAAGAAGGGATAACGAAGGGAAATAAAAACGCCACCGCTATCAACAGCCGGTGGCGGGATAAATAATGACAGTCAGAAAGAGACCCACTCGTCAGCAGAAGAGGTTGCGGTTTTTGCGGCTACCGGACGAGCGATACCTGCCGATCTGAGGTACGGGGCCGGTTTTTTCACCTGCGTGGTTTCCGGGGCCAGGCGGAATTTTGAGACCGACAGTGTCAGCTCTTCCGTCTGACGTTCCAGCGCACTGGCCGCCGTTGAGACTTCCTCCACCAGAGAGGCGTTCTGCTGGGTGACACTGTCCATTTCAGTGATTGCCGTGCCCACCTGAGAGATGCCCTTGCTCTGCTCGTCAGAGGCTAAGGCAATCTGCTTCATAATCTCCGTCACTTCGCCAACGGCCCTGAGGATTTCATCCATGGTGCTGCCCGCTTCCCCGACCAGGCGGGAACCGTTATCTACCCGACTGACGGAATCGGTAATCAGCATTTCAATCTCTTTTGCCGCGTTGGCGCTGCGTTGTGCCAGGTTGCGTACTTCGCTGGCAACCACGGCAAAGCCACGGCCCTGTTCACCGGCTCTGGCCGCTTCAACCGCAGCGTTCAGTGCGAGGATATTGGTCTGGAAAGCGATGCTGTTGATCACGCTGGTGATCTCGGCAATTTTTTTCGAACTGCCGGAGATGCCCTGCATGGTGGTCACTACGTCACCGACCAGTTTGCCGCCTTTACCGGCCGTTACCGAGGCAGTTTCTGCCAGCTTGCTGGCGTGGGCGGCATTCTCTGCATTGAGTTTCACCGTCGCGGTGAGCTGTTCCATACTCCCCGCCGTTTGCTCCAGCGCGGCCGCCTGCTCTTCCGTACGGGACGAGAGGTCGTTATTACCGGAGGAGATCTCAGCGGCGCCACGGTAGATATTGTCGGTCCCGTTGCGAATTGCGGTTACGGCTTCACGCAGGCTGTCCTGCATCACCCGCAGCAGCGGCACCAGCTTACCGACGCAGTTACGGCCGATGTCTTCCAGAGGCTGGCTTAAATCGCCGTCGGCAATCATGCGGAAGTGCTCGCGCATACCATCCAGCGGACGCACCAGCATTTTCACCAGATAACGGTCGGTAAACAGCAGGATCATCAGCCCGGCAATCACTGCCATCACGATGACCGTTTTAGTGACGTTAGTCAGATGATCAACCGTGACGCGGGTGACGTCGAGCTTGCTGCTCGCTGCCGCATTGAATTTGTCCACGCTGGCACCAAAATCGCGGCTCAGCGGCGGTGTGACGTTAGCTGCATGGCGTTTGAAATCATCCAGCAGCGGCTGCTGGGCCAGGCGCATCTGCGGCAGGACACCTTCATCCAGCAGCTTCTGCCAGCTGGCAATCACTGCGGCGGAATAACTCGCATCAAGGGGGCCAGGCGCTTCAGTTTTGAAATCCGCCAGCTGTTTCGCCATATTATCCAGCGCCTTCTGCACGGCAGCCATATCAGCTGCTGCCGTGGCGCTGCCAGCCTGACGTGACTCCACTGCACGGCTCAGGCGGGTGATAAACCGGAAGTACTGATCGTTGCCCTTACTGAGGGTGTTGGTCTGGTTAACCAGTTCACGGTCAACCTCATTGCCTTTCCCCAGAGACGTCAGGGAGTAGACGCTGTACATGCCAACGGCGGACCACAACAGGCAAAACAGCCCGAGGATCCAGAGCATCACGCTGCGGATGGTAAAGTTTTTTAACGCATTCATAACTACTCCGTAACGGTATAAACCGGGTCAGCTCGTCCTGATAAATGGACGCTTAACACGGTTTATCGGCACCATTTCGCAACACTGGAGTAATTAATTGTTGTGATTCATACCCTTACAAACACCATTATTCAGATAAGTGCTTGCCGCGACTGATATTTTCCTTAAAAACCATGCCAAAAAAGTTTATTGAAGGGACTATTTTGTTGAGAAACTACTTTCTCAGGCGCACCATCTTTTTCATCAGCAAGCGGAATAACTGAGTACGCCGCCGCATAAACCGTTTTTCCAGTTTCAGTGCTGCTTCCCCCTTTTCGCCAAAGCGCATCACATTATCGGCATAGGGTTGCCAGGCTGGCCACATTATTTCCCCCTTCAACTGGTGGGAAAACACTGAAGCATCGCGGGCAAAATTCAGCCAGTACTCGCTGACTTTACGGGCAAAAGCGCGGTCATTTTCGGTAAAGGGACGATCGGCCATCTGTGTTGTCAGCGCATCAAGCGTATTCAGCGTGTAAGGGATCTCGTTGCCGTGCCAGGTTCCGTTAGGGTAAAGGTCACGGGCATTCTCTGAGACGTAGTCAAAATAATAGCGCCATGCTGGCACCCCGTTGCGGTGCTGAGAAAGCGCTGCCACATAGCCCATGGTGGTAAAAGTCATGTCTCTGGCTACCTGACGCCCCAGCTCGCTGTCATCCCAGACGCCGTCATACAGCATGCGGATCAGCTTCAGCCGCAGGCCGATATGCTGCGTCTGACGGACCTGTTCAATCACCTTCGCCGGGTCGACGCCAAAGTAGCTGAGCACGCTGGCCTCATCGCTGTTGCTGCCAATCATCAGCGGCAGCTTGTGCTGCCTGACATGATTAAACACGCTTAGCATCGGTTCAGGCAGAACGTTATCGCCGGAGATCGCCACCGGGCCATTAGCCAGCGAGCGATCAAGCGGCCAGAAAGCGTCCGCAGGCAACGCCCGTAGCTGTTCAGCGGTGGCATTCTCCAGGTTGAAATGCTTTGCCAGTTTTGTTCCGGTTTCCAGTGCAGTTTCGCGCGAGATATCAGGCAATGTATAGGCGCTCTGGGCGATTCCTTTATGAAACAGGCCTGCTGAGAGCGGCGAGGCAAACAGCGACAGCACGCTGCGGGCGCCGGAAGATTCGCCAAAAATAGTGACGTTGCGGCTGTCGCCGCCAAAAGAGGAAATATTGCGCTGTACCCACTGCAGAGCGGCCATCTGATCCAGCAGCGCAAAATTGTTAACCACCTCGCCGTCTTGATACTCTTTATCCAGCGCAGGATGAGCAAAAAAACCCATGTGTCCAAGACGATAATTCAGCGTGACGATCACCACGCCGCGCGAAGCCAGCGGCAAGCCGACGTAGGGAGCCAGCCCGCCCGCGCCGATGGCAAAGCCGCCACCGTGGATCCACACCATTACCGGCAGTGGCCGGGAAGGATCCACTTCCGGCGTCCAGACGTTCAGGTACAGGCAGTCCTCACTAAACACTCCCGGGTCGCCTCCTCCAACAGCCATGCAATATTCCCGGCTTTGCCAACTGGCATTGCCCCAAAGGGTGGCATCGCGCTCCCCTTCCCACGGCTGTACCGGTTTGGGCGCCCGCCAGCGTAAATGACCGGTAGGCGGCGCGGCATAGGGGATCCCTCTGAAGACAAAAACTCCCTGCTCAAGGTTGCCGCGCAGCAGTCCTTCCGCCGTGCGTATTTTTAACATCTGGTCGTTTTTCATTGGTCCGTCCAAAGCTAGCCTGCTAATCATTATTTGCAGTCGCCAGGCCAAAGTCCAACCGCTGTGAGCATTTGCAGATTATGCCTGGAGAGAAACCCGATGTCCGTCCGGACTGATAGTAATCACTCCATGAAATCATTAACTTATATCCATAATAAATACCGGAATATTCAGGTAAGGACACAATATGCAAATCAACAGCACCAAAGGAGCGAAGGTCTATACACCGCTCACATTGAGACTCTATGACTGGTGGGTGCTCACCTCTCCAACAGTTTTGCCTGGCGCTGTCAGACTGATGGGATGCTCCTTCCACATTTCCGGCGTCATCTGGGAGAAAACCATCTGGATGTTGGCGTGGGCACCGGTTACTACCTCGAAAAATTGCAGCCATATCTGCAGAACGTGACGCTACTGGGTTTGAATTCCGCCAGTCTGACCTCAGCCGCCAGACGTATTGGTCCCTCCCGTCTCATGAATTGCCTGCACAACCATTGTCGGCAGCGGCGTCAGCCACAATGTGTTTGGCCGCAAATTGATGACGGTCTGTAACAGGAAAGGCATTTTAAGTAACGGTCGGGATTCGTTGTCCGAACTGAAAACCATGCTGCATCAGCATTTCCACGAGGCGGCGGGTGTCAGTTTACAGGGTACGGTCGCACTCTTTACTGCGCGGGATAAAATTGCAGACGCGACTCAGGATACTGATGAAAATTGAGTTTTCAGCAGCTTTAAGCTTAACTGTGGCTCAAATTTCAAAATAAGGAACCAACATGTTTGCAGCTATCAACAGCGGATTTTCCCGCCTCGGCGATCATCCTGACTTTGGCAAACTGGTGCTTCGCCTCTCTCTCGGTGCGCTGCTGCTGTTTCATGGTGAATTTAAAATAGTGCACGGCGTGGGCTGGATCGCCTCCATTCTGAAAGCGCACGGTATCCCTGCTTTTGTGGCTTATGGCACCTACGTGGGTGAAGTCGTCGCCCCGATTATGCTGATTATCGGACTGATGACCCGTCCGGCAGCCTTTATCATCGCGGTGAATCTGGTGGTGGCAACGCTGCTGGTGAAAACGGGCGCTGTGTGGCACCGCACTGGCGTGGGTGCCTGGGCGCTGGAAGGTGAAGCGTTCTATTTCTTCGGCGCATTCGCCGTAATGCTGCTTGGCGCAGGCAGATACTGCTTAATTCGCAACACCAGCCTACAATAACTCAGAACAGGGGCGCTGGTTCGCCCCTTTTGCTTCATTCTATCCCGCAGCGTTGCAGACTGGCTGTTTGACGCCGGGCATATAACGCAATTTCATCTTCGACCTGCACACCCAGAGCCTGCTCAAAAGCCTGCTGACTGGCATTACCCTGTGACATCTTTTTCGCTTCACTGCCCAGATTTGACTGAAAAATCCCGGCAGCGCTGACCGGCAGAAAATCCTCATAGATCATCGGCGTCGCCCTGATCAACCCCTGCTCAATCAGCTTTTCCACATCCTGTTGTTCAGCAATAAGCTGTGGATTGGCTTTTCCCTCTTCGGTCAGAGTCCAGCTAAACCAGGCCAGCTGCTGCTGCCGTAAACTCATTTCGTCATCCGGGAAAGGCCGGAACACCTCAGCAAGCTGCTGCTGATGTCCAGCGTTATCCGTTCCCTGAGAGCTTGCCTGCAACAGCCGGTCATACAACGCTCGACCTTTCGCGGTCAGCGCGATGCCACGCTGCTCAATTTCACCGAATCTTGCGGTGTGCGTACCCTGCTGCTGGTCGAGGAAACGCACCGGCTCCTCCAGCGCTTTGAAGCTGGTCTGGCGCAGTAGCAACGGGACACTGCGGCGCGGCGGCCCTTCAATAATGTCTTTAGGAATAATACCAGCCTGCGGCATCAGTTCCTGCACGCGGTCGATATCCAGCGTGCGCGGTGTCAGGTGATTGATATGGCAGCCGGGGAAGCAGACCACGTCGGCGATCAGCCGGTGTTGCTGTTGCAGCGCCTGCCACGTTGCACTGTCGACGGTGGTTTGCTGATGCCAGCGGAACGTTTCCAGCGCCTCCGCAATAAATTCTTCGGCCTCTGCAGCTTTAAACCCACCCTGCTGCTGATGGATAGCGATCAGTTCACGGCAGCGCGGAGTGAAAATGTCGCGGGCGGCGAGGATCTCTGCCGCCTGCTGACGCAGCGACGGATCGTCTATCAGCTCCAGCCGGAGCAGCGAGGTAAACAGACGGAAGGGATTGTTGTTTAATGCGTTATCGTCCTTAGGGCGAAAGGCCGTTGAGTGTACGGGGACACCAGCCTGAGAGAGATCGTAATAGCCAACCGGGAACATCCCCATGATGGCGAACAACTGTCGCAGCATCGACAGCTCCGCCGCCGTACCCACGCGGATAGCGCCATGCCGTTCCACGCTCAGCCGGGAAAGTTCACCGGCATCTGCCAGCTGTTTTCTCAGCATGGGGTTCTGTTCCAGCACTTCTTCGTTAACCTGTGCCACCAACTCCAGCAGCGTCCCATATTGAGGCACTTCCTGCTGATACATTGCCGACATCGCGCTGGCGAACCCGGCGCGGATACTGTCTGCTGTTACCCATGAATCTGCCATCATCTGACCTTTCTGTTACGAATATGTTGTCAGATTACTGGACTCCCAGGCCGCCCGGGAGAATAATTAGCAAACTGTGATCCGGCACCGAAAGGGCTTATTATATTACACTCCGTCACGACGATAGCCGTAACGATATTTTGCCAGCAGCATCAGCGAGGTCAGCACCGCCGGGATCGCCAGGCTGCTGAACACGTCGGTGATCGTCCAGCCCATCGACAGCATCTGCGCCCCGGCGAAGGCACTGAGGATCGCCCCCATTCGCCCCACGCCGTGCATCCAGCTGGAGCCTGTCGCCCTGGCATGGGTGGGATAATAGCTGGCCGACAGGGCGTTCATTCCGGTGTTGGCCCCGTTCAGGCAGAAACCACTACAGAAAGCTACAAGGCTGAGAACCAGCGTGTGAGCAGGCGCATAGCCAATTGCCACGGTGGCAATCGCGCCGACAAAGTAAATCGCCGCCAGCGCCAGGTTGGCATTGAAGCGGTCCATCATCCAACCCGTGAACAACGACCCCACCGTGCCGCCAGCCTGGTACATCGCCGTCACCAGCGCAGCCTGGGTCACGGTCATGCCCATATCTTTGACCAGCGACGGCAGCCAGCTCCCTATCAGATATACCAGGAACAGCCCCATAAAATAACCGCCCCACAGCAGCGAGCTGCCCAGCAGGTAAGGACGGCTGGTGACCAGGCGAACCGCGCCGTGAAGGTGCGCGTGCTCCACCATTGCGAAGTGACTGTCATGATGCACCCGGCCTGGTGCCATTTTCTCCACAATGCGGCGGATCTGTCCAACCGGCGCGTTGCGGGACAGCAGGAATCGCACCGACTCAGGAAGCCATGAAAGCAGCACCGGCACGATCATCAGCGGCAGTAAACCACCGACCACCAGCACCGCATGCCAGCCATAATCAGGGATAAGCCATGAGGCGGCAACCCCCCCTCCGGCAGCCCCGAAGGTAAAGCCGCAGAACACCACGGTAATGATAAAGGCGCGTTTACGTTCCGGAGAGTATTCCGCCACCAGCGTGCCGACGTTAGGCATCGCCGCACCCAGTCCCAGCCCGGTGAGAAAGCGGAACAACATCATCTGATCGATGTTTTGCGAGAAGGCGGTAGCCAGCGTCCACAGGCCAAAGAAGA
Source organism: Erwinia sp. 009765445 (assembly GCF_058137865.1). Taxonomy (NCBI): domain Bacteria; kingdom Pseudomonadati; phylum Pseudomonadota; class Gammaproteobacteria; order Enterobacterales; family Erwiniaceae; genus Erwinia; species Erwinia sp. 009765445. Next base: position 78,537 of record NZ_JBYUWC010000002.1, on the reverse strand, counting down.
ACACGCTGCTGATGATGATCACCCGGCGACCAAAGCGGTCAGCCAGCGGCCCGGCAAACATCGCGCCCAGCGCCAGGCCAATAAGGGCAGCGCTTATTACCGCACCCAACTGATGGGTGGTGACGCCCCAGGCGGTTTTCAGTGCCGGGGCAATAAAGCCCATCAGGGCGATGTCCATGCCGTCCATTGCCACCACGGCAAAACAGAGGACGATAATCCGTTGCTGATAGCGACTGATGCAGCCCTCGTTAATCAGGGCTCGCACATCTGTCGCAGCGGTACTTTCCACGATAGCGCTCCATGTGCCAGCGCGCGATGGCCGGCTGGCGTAGTTCCTGAAAAAATGTGTCGGCTATAATAACGGATTGTTATCCGCTTCACCTGTTAAATTACACTCCGCGGCGGTGGGAAATCCCTGAACATGGGGACAATGAGAAAATTTCATCAGCGAAACTGATGGCGACGATGGGCAGATAATAAAGAAAGTGATGGAAAAGCGTGCAGAAGCGGAAAATGTTAACTAAATTTTGCAATAAGGTTAACAAATATCTCGTCACAGGCTTGCCTGTCAATATCACCGCTGGCTACGCTGGGTTATGGACAAAAATTACCTGTTTAATCAGCGCATTCGCTTGCGCCATTTACATACTTTTGTTGCCGTGGCTCAGCAGGGCACGCTGGGTCGCGCCGCCGAGACGCTTTCTCTCAGCCAGCCTGCGCTGTCGAAAACCCTGAACGAACTTGAAGAGCTGGCGGGAGCCAGGCTGTTTGAGCGCGGGCGACTGGGTGCACAGCTGACCACCATGGGCGAGCAGTTCCTGACCCATGCGGTGCGCATTCTGGATGCGCTAAATCATGCCGGTCAGTCCTTCAGTCCCGTCCTGCAGCATGAGCCTGCCACTCTGCGGGTTGGCGTGCTGACTACCGTGGCGCTGGGCATGCTGCCCTCCATTCTTGAGCGTTTTCATCAGCAGCAGCCACAGACGCTGGTTCAGGTCGCCACGCTGCACAATAATGTGCTGCTGGCCGGGTTAAGAGCCGGTGAGTTCGATGTCGGGATTGGCCGCATGGCAGATCCGGAAATGATGACCGGGCTGACTTATGAGCTGCTGTTCCTGGAATCTTTGCAACTGGTGGTGCGTCCGGATCACCCCCTGTTAAGTGACAATGTCACATTGTCACGTGCCCTCACCTGGCCGGTGGTCATTTCACCGGAAGGCACTGCTCCACGCCGGATTGCGGATATAATGATTAAGGAACAAGGCTGTCAGCTCCCCGCCTCGCTGGTTGAGACTTCGGCCACTTCTCTCGCCCGACAGCTGGCCCTGCGCTATAATTATGTTTGGTTTGTTCCTTCCGGTGCCATCAAAGACGATTTGCTGCACCAGTCGCTGGCGGCCCTGCCAATAGCCTCCCACGGGCCGGGTGAACCGGTGGGGATTATTACCCGCACTGGCGCGTCACTGAGCCTGAATGCTGAAGTACTGATGGCGACTATTCGTAAGTCTCATTCTGGCTAGCCGCTGGTAAACGGCAGCGCCAGAGTTAAGCTTTCTACGCCTCTTAACGGCTGCGTTTGGCGTGTCGTTCGCGATTATCAAGCCTTGCCTGCTCACTTTTCCTCAGCCCCACATAACAGGCCCCGCTGCCACCATGCTGTGGCTGTGCGCTGCAGAACGCCTGCACTTCTTCAAACTGCTGCAGCCAGCGGAAAACGTAGCTGCGCACGATATTGGCATGAGAGTCATCATTCCGGCCTTTACCGTGAATAATCAGCAGATTGCGAAAGTTTTCGTGCTGCGCAGCCAGCATAAAACTGTAAAGTGACTGACGGCAGATCTCTACCGGCTGACGCAGCAGATTCAGGCTGGCATCCAGCGAATACTTGCCAAGCCGCAGCTTATCCAGCACGCCCTGCTGAATGCCCTCGGCTTTGTATTCCAGCGGGGTTTCCAGCGGGACTACAGTAAGGAAGCCGCTGACCAGTGGATTGTCGAGCTGCTGATCCTCCTGCGTCTGGCGGGGAGATTTGGTCGAGGGGGATTTCAACCAGAGAATATTGGCGCAATCTTTCAGCGGCGTGACGTCTTCCATCGCGTCTTTGAACAGATCTTTATCATCAAGGCTCATCATGTGGATCCCCGGTGGCAACAAAAAATGATGGCGTGGATTTTCAGACCCACCGGGCTAGTTTAGCAAAACTCTTCTGAATTGAGATCTCAACACAGCAGCTCAAGAGCGAAACGGGCGCTCTCTTCATCGGTGATCAGCCCCCTGACCCAGCGACCTTTCAGCACGGCGGCAATCGCCTGATGTTTATCACTGCCACCGGCAAAAGCGATAATATTGCGCCCGCTGTGGGCGGTCAGCCGCACGCTGGTCAGCCGCTCATCCAGTTCGCTGTTCAGCCTTTCCCCATTCTGGCCAATAAAATGCCCGACGATCTCCGCAGCCACTCCCTGTGATTCCAGCGTGGCCACCTGGCGATCGCTGATAAAACCGTCCGCATTCAACGGGCATCCTGCATTGACCTGACCGATACCGACAAACAGTACGTCAGCCTGCTCCGATTTCTCCGTCACCGTTCGATAAATGCGATGATTGCACCACAGATCGCGGTCTTCGGCGCTGTCGGCATACAGCGGCGCAGGCAGAATGAAATACCGCCCCTGAGTTTTCTCCGCCATCCACAGCGGAACATCGTAGCGGGTACAGGAACCGTCGCTGGCTATTGCACCAATCAGGGAAACGCAGCTGTGCTGCGGCTTGTCAAACTCGGGTAATTCATCAATAGTGGCGCGTAACGTCCGGCCTGAACCAACGGCAACGATCTGCGCCTGATCGAGCTTCAGGGTCTGTGCCATGACTTCGGCCCCGGCCACCGCAATCATCTTCTGCAGTCCGTCGCCCTCGACGCCAGAAGACGGCACCACCTGACAAACCTGCAAATCAAACCGCTCTTTCAGCTGCTGTGCCAGCGTCATGCAGTCCGCCACCGGGTGGGTAATGTTGACGCTGACCAGCCCCTGCTCTGCCGCCAGCGCAATCAGACGCTGCGCCACCTGGCGGGAGACGCCCAGTTTATCGGCAATGTCATGCTGAGTTTCCCCCGCCACGTAATACATCCAGGCCGCTCTGGCCGCCTGATCCAGTTTCTTATCGTGCTTGATCATCATAAGGCTCTGTAAGGTTTTTTCCAGCCTACTCCGAATAATTGCCCACCAGTCGGGCAATTACAAATTTTGTGATCCCGCCCGCAGACATACGGCGGCTTAATCCGCAGGCTGTTACCCAATCAAGCAAAAGCCCCTTTAGAGAGCAATTGCCCAAACAAACAGGAGAGTGTTATGACTGCTACAGCCTCAATCTGGATGCACATCGGTGCGGGTTCTTTTCATCGTGCTCATCAGGCCTGGTATCTGCACCGCCTGCTGCAACAGGGGGATCATCGCTGGCACATCGCCCTGAGCAATATTCGTGAGGATGCCTCACCTCTGCTGAAAACCCTTGCAGCTCAAAACGGGGAGTACGTGCTGGAAACCGTCACTCCGGAGGGTGAGCGTGAGTATGAGAAAATCACCTCAATCAAAACCATCGTGCCGTGGGACAGCCAGTTAAATGGCATGATCAAGCAGGGATCGGATGCGGCCACCCGCGTGATTGCCTTTACGGTGACAGAAAGCGGCTATTACCTGGATAACGATCACCGCCTGGATCCACGCCATCCGGATATTCAGGCTGACTTAAAAGGCGAAGCACGTACTATTTATGGTGCGTTGACGCGAATTTTACTGGCCCGCATGGCAGCGCACGGTAACCCGGTGACGTTGCTGAACTGCGACAACCTGCGACATAACGGCGAGCGCTTCCGGGCGGGTTTCCTGAAATTCCTCAGCTTGCGGGGTGGAGAAGCGCTGTTGCAGTGGGTGGAGCAACACACCACATCACCCAATACTATGGTTGACCGCATCACGCCACGTCCCACCGCAGATATCGCCCCGCGCGTGCTGAAAGAGACCGGCTTCAGCGATAGTGCCCCGGTGATGGGCGAAGCCTTCATTCAGTGGGTGATTGAAGACGATTTTGCTGCCGGACGACCGGCGCTGGAAAACGTCGGCGTGGAGATGGTCGGTTCCGTGCTGCCATGGGAAGAAGCCAAAATCCGCATCCTGAATGCCAGCCACAGCTGCATTGCCTGGGCCGGTACGCTGGTGGGCCAGTCGTATATCCATCAGAGCACCCGCACCCGGGAGATCAAGGAGATGGCCTGGGAATACGTCACTCAGGATGTGATCCCCTCTCTGCTGCCCAGCCCGCTGGATCTGCAAGAGTACCGCGACGTGGTGCTGGCGCGCTTTGCCAATCCTTATATTCGCGACACCAATCAGCGTGTGGCTGCCGATGGCCTGTCGAAAATTCCGGGCTTTATCACCCCAACTCTGGTTGAAAGTTATGCCCGCAATGAAACACCAAGGGTCACTACTGTGTTGCCAGCGCTGTTCTTTCTCTTCCTGCAGCGCTGGCATCAGGGCGAACTGCCCTATGAGTATCAGGATGGCGCACTGAATGATGATGCGCTGCACACCCTGCTCAGCAAACCAGACGCGCTGGCCCGTTTCGCGGCTGATGAAACGCTTTTCGGGCCGCTGGCAAAACGTGCGGAGTTCGCCAGCCTGCTGGCAGAAACGGTCTCCGGCCTGCAATCCTGGGCCAGGCAGCCGCAGCCGGTCAGTGAGTAAGGAGCGGACTATGTATCTTGGAATCGATGCCGGAACCTCAGAAATCAAAGCGCTGGTGATTGATGGTCAGGGAGAGATTGTCGCCACTGCCGGGGCAAAGCTTACGGTGCAGCGCCTGCATCCTCACTGGTCAGAACAGGATCCGGCTGAATGGTGGATGGCCACTCAGCAGGCGGTCAGTGAATTACGTCAGAAAGTGGGTGACCGCTGGTCGCAAATCCGGGCGATTGGTCTTTCCGGGCAGATGCATGGGGCCGTTCTGCTCAACCGTGATAATCAGGTGCTACGGCCCTGCATCCTGTGGAATGACACTCGCAGCGCGGCCGAATGTGCTGAACTTACCGCACTGGCTCCTGATTTGCACAGCGTAACCGGTAACCTGGCGATGCCTGGCTTTACCGCGCCGAAGCTGCTGTGGGTTGCCCGTCATGAGCCGCAGATCTTTGAGCAGACCGCCAGCATACTGCTGCCAAAAGATTATCTGCGCTGGAAAATGAGCGGTGAGAAACTCAGCGACATGTCCGATGCCGCCGGAACGCTGTGGCTGGACGTCGGCCGTCGTGACTGGTCTGACAGCCTGCTCGCGGCTTGTGGTCTGACTCGTGACCATATGCCACGCCTGGTGGAAGGTTCCGAACCGGCCGGAAAACTACGCCCTGAGCTGGCCCGCCAGTGGGGATTAAACGAAGAGGTGATCATTGCTGGAGGCGGCGGTGATAATGCGGCCAGCGCAGCAGGAATTGGCGCAATTAATCCAGGAGATGCATTTATCTCTCTCGGCACCTCCGGCGTGTTGTTTGCAGTGAACGATCGCTTCCGCCCTAATCCTGCCTCGGCGGTCCATGCTTTTTGCCATGCTCTGCCTGACCGATGGCATCAGATGAGCGTGATGCTGACAGCGGCGAGCAGCCTGCGCTGGCTGTGTGAACTGATCGGCGCTTCTGAAACCACATTGTTGTCGGAAGTGGCCACTCTGAGCGGCGCTGACCAGCGCAGAGCGCCGGTTTTCCTGCCCTATTTATCCGGAGAGCGCACCCCGCACAACGATCCACAGGCCACCGGATCGTTCCATGGCCTGACGCTCTCCACCCAGCGGGCCTCGCTGGCCTATGCCGTTCTGGAAGGGGTGACTTTTGGTCTGGCCGATGGGCTGAAGGTGCTGCAGGAAGCGGGAACCACCCTGACCAGCTGCTCGCTGACTGGTGGCGGCGCACGCAGCCCGAGGTGGGCACAACTGATTGCTGACGTGCTGAATCTGCCGGTGGTCACTCATCCGGGTGGCGAAGCGGGCGGCGCGCTGGGCGCAGCAAGGCTGGGCTGGCTGGCCGACGGTGGCGACGAGTCAGAAGTCTGCCGCAAACCGAAAGAACTGAAACGTTATCTGCCCGATCCCGGGCGTCAAAAGTACCTGCAAAAACGGCTCGACTATTTTCGCCTGCTATACCAACAACAGCGCGAGGCTCGCGCACCCGGCTTCTGAACCCCGACCCGGACGCAATGTCCGTCCGGGCCCTGCATCCCACGAGGAATTATCATGAATTCAGCAAAAAACTGGTTCGGTCTCCCACTGTCTTTACTCTGGGGCTATATCGCTATAGCCGTATTTATGAGCGGGGACGGCTTTGAAATGGCCTTCCTGTCAAAGCACATCACCGATTTAGGATTTTCGCCCGCTCAGTCCGCGATGGTGTTTACCCTTTACGGTGCCGCGGCCGCGCTGGCAGCCTGGAGCTCCGGCGTGGTGGCTGAAATTATCACCCCGCAACGCGCCATGCGCATCGGTTTTGTGCTGTGGGTGGTCATGCATATCCTGTTTATGACGCTGGGACTGGGCATGCGTAACTATCCGTTGATGCTGCTGTTTTACGGCATTCGCGGTCTGGCTTATCCTCTGTTTATCTACTCTTTTGTGATGCTGGTGGTACAGAACGTGCCAAAGCAACAGCTCTCCTCCGCGATGGGCTGGTTCTGGGCAATGTATTCCATTGGCATCGGCTGTATCGGCAGCTATCTCCCCAGCTTTACCATCCCGTGGATGGGGGAAACCGGAACGCTGTGGTTTGCAATTGCCTGGGTGGTCGTGGGTGGGTTGATGGCGATGGTCCTGCTGCGCAACGTCGGCGGCGAGAGTCAAAAAGCCAACCTGACCACCCGCGAGAAATTCACCGAGCTTTCACGCGCGGTGACGATCCTGTTTACCAACCGCAATATCTTTCTTGCCTGTCTTATCCGCATAATCAACACATTGTCACTGTTTGGCTTTGCAGTGGTGATGCCGATGCTGTTTGTCGGCCGTCTTGGCTTCAGCATGTCAGAATGGCTGCAAATCTGGGCGGTGTTCTTCTTTGTCACCATCTTCACCAATGTGATGTGGGGAGTGCTGGGGGAGTATATTGGCTGGATCCGTCAGGTGCGCTGGTTCGGTTGCCTGGGTTGCGCCCTTTCCAGCCTGGCGTTTTATTATCTGCCCGTCACCTTCGGACATAACTTCTGGGTGGCCATGATCCCGGCAGTGATGCTGGGGATTACCGTCGCGGCGTTTGTGCCGATGACCGCCGTATTTCCGGTACTGGAGCCGAAACATAAGGGCGCGGCAATTTCAATTTATAACCTTTCTGCCGGTCTGAGTAACTTCCTTGCCCCGGCGATTGCCTCACTGGTTTTGCCCTTTTTTGATATCGTTGGGGTGGTCTGGACTTACACTGCTCTCTATCTCTTTGCGGGTATTTTGACGCTAATCATAAAGGTGGAACAACCTGCTCGCTCTGTTACCAAAAAAGAAACAAATCATTACCGGCCTGCTGCAACGGCACAGAATAAGTTTTAACGCCCGAATAAGGCACATTTTTAAACGGGAAGTCACTGAGGATGACATCCCTGATTTTAATGTGCCTAAAACTGCTCTGATCAGTTCCCTTTAGTGACTAAAAAATGATAAAATTGACCTCAGTCAATAATCAATCGAGCCTATAACTATGATCCCTGAAAAGCGTGTTATCAGCAGACGTATTCAGTCTGGCGGTTGTGCGATTCACTGTCAGGATTGCAGCATCAGCCAGCTTTGCATCCCCTTCACGCTGAACGAGCACGAACTCGATCAGCTGGATAACATCATTGAACGCAAAAAGCCGATCCAGAAAGGCCAGACGCTGTTCAAAGCGGGAGACGAGCTGAAGTCACTGTACGCTATCCGCTCCGGGACCATCAAAAGTTATACCATCACCGAACAGGGTGATGAGCAGATTACCGGTTTCCATCTGGCGGGCGATCTGGTGGGCTTTGATGCGATCAGCGCCGGTCAGCATCCCAGCTTCTCACAGGCGCTGGAGACAGCAATGGTCTGTGAGATTCCTTTTGAAACCCTGGACGATCTCTCCGGTAAGATGCCGAGCCTGCGTCAGCAGATGATGCGTCTGATGAGCGGCGAGATTAAAGGCGATCAGGAGATGATCCTGCTGCTGTCGAAGAAAAATGCGGAAGAGCGCCTGGCAGCCTTTATTTATGGCCTGTCACGCCGCTTTGGTGAGCGTGGTTTCTCGCAGCGCGAGTTCCGCCTGACCATGACCCGTGGTGACATCGGTAACTATCTTGGCCTGACCGTAGAAACGATCAGTCGCCTGCTTGGCCGCTTCCAGAAGAGTGGCATGCTGGCAGTAAAAGGCAAATATATCACTATCGAGAATCACGACGAGCTGTCGCAGCTTGCCGGTCAGAGCCGCGCCATTGCCTGACTCTCTGGCCGGGTTACCCTCCTGACCCGGCCAGCTTCTGTTTTGCTTATCCCTGGCCTGTAAATAGCCTGCTTATTATTTGTTATAATATTGATCCGACTATAACTTTTTCCTTCTGCACTCGCCGCTATTGGGCTATCTTTAACCTACCCAGCGTATGGAGAACCCGTTATGGCCAAGTATCAAAACATTCTCGTGGCTATCGATCCTCAGCAGGACGATCAGCCAGCGCTCCGCCGTGCTGTTTATCTGAATCAGCGACTTGGCGGGCGGATCACCGCCTTCCTTCCTATCTACGACTTCTCGTATGAGATGACCACCCTGTTGTCGCCCGATGAACGCACCAACATGCGTAAAGGCGTTGTCAGCCAGCGCACGGAATGGATCCGCGAGCAGGCCAGGGCCTATCTTGAGGCTGGCGTGGATATTGATGTCAAAGTGATCTGGCATAACCGCCCGTACGAGGCGATTATCCAGGAGGTGCTGAATGGCCGTTACGATCTGGTGATCAAAATGGCACACCAGCATGACCGTCTGCAGGCGGTGGTCTTCACCCCAACCGACTGGCATCTGCTGCGCAAATGTCCCTGCCCGGTATGGATGGTGAAAGATCAGCCGTGGCCGGAAGGTGGTAAAGCAGTAGTGGCCGTCAACCTTGCCAGTGAAGAACCGCATCATGACCCGCTCAACACCAAGCTGGTGAAGGAGACGCTGGAACTGGCGGAGATGGTTAATCATACCGAAGTGCACCTGGTGGGAGCCTATCCCATCACCCCGATCAATATTGCTATCGAACTGCCTGATTTCGATCCCAGCGTGTACAACGATGCAATCCGTGGGCAGCATCTGCTGGCGATGAAGGCCCTGCGGCAGAAATTCAGCATCGACGAGAAGTTTACCCACGTCGATAAAGGCCTGCCAGAGGAAGTGATCCCGGATCTGGCCGCTCACCTGGATGCCGGTGTGGTGGTATTAGGAACGATTGGCCGTACCGGCCTGTCAGCCGCTTTCCTGGGAAATACCGCCGAACAGGTTATCGATCATCTGCGCTGCGATCTGCTGGCGATCAAGCCAGATGGCTTCAACTCGCCTGTGGAACTGGACGACGACGAAGACGACTGATCCCCGGTTTTAACGTAAAAAAGGGGCAGATTTCTCTGCCCCTTTTCGCTGGCCGCATCAGACTGGCCAAATAGATGCCCCCGTTCAGGGGCATTTTGTTTACAGTGCTTTCAGAATTGCATCAACGGTGGCTTTCGCATCGCCAAACAGCATCTGGGTGTTCTCTTTAAAGAACAGCGGGTTCTGTACCCCGGCGTAGCCGGTATTCATTGAACGCTTGAAGACCACCACATTTTGCGCCTTCCACACTTCCAGTACCGGCATGCCCGCAATCGGACTGCGCGGATCTTCCTGCGCGGCCGGGTTGACGGTGTCGTTAGCGCCGATCACCAGCACGGTGTCGGTATCCGCGAAATCATCATTGATCTCGTCCATTTCCAGAACGATATCGTAAGGCACGCGGGCTTCGGCCAGCAGCACGTTCATATGACCAGGCAGACGACCGGCCACCGGGTGAATACCAAAGCGAACTTTGATACCACGCGCACGCAGCTTCTCGGTGATTTCAGCCACCGGATACTGTGCCTGCGCTACCGCCATGCCATAGCCCGGGGTGATGATTACCGTGCTGGAATTTTTCAGCAGTTCAGCCGTACCCTGCGCATCAATTTCACGGTGCTCGCCCACTTCTTCGCTTTCACCGGTTGAGCTGCTGTCCGTCCCGAAGCCACCAGCGATCACGCTGATAAACGAACGGTTCATCGCCTTACACATAATGTAAGAGAGGATCGCCCCGCTTGAGCCCACCAGCGCACCGGTGACGATCAGCAGGTCGTTGCTGAGCATAAAGCCCGCCGCCGCCGCCGCCCAGCCAGAGTAGGAGTTGAGCATTGAGACCACCACCGGCATATCCGCCCCGCCGATAGACGCCACCAGATGCCAGCCGAAGGCCAGTGCTATCAGCGTCATGATTATCAGCGCAAACACTTCCGCCACGGTGCGGTCAGTACGCACAAAGATGATCAGCATGCATAACGAAACCACCAGCGCCAGCAGGTTCAGCTTATGGCGATGCGGCAGCATCAGTGGACGGGAAGAGATCTTACCGCGCAGCTTGCCAAAAGCGACCAGCGAACCGGTGAAGGTCACCGCACCGATAAAGATACCGATGAACACTTCGGTCAGATGGATATTTTCCATCACCGCTTCCTGACCTGGCGCGTGATCCAGGTAACTGTTAAAGCCTACCAGCACCGCAGCCAGACCGACGAAGCTGTGCAGCACGGCCACCAGCTCTGGCATTTCGGTCATTTCGACCTTCTTCGCCAGACGAATACCGATAGTGCCACCAATGACCATTGCCAGCAGAACCCAGGCAACGTTGCCGCTGTCCGGACCCAGAATGGTCGCCAGCAGTGCAATTGCCATCCCGCTGATGCCGAACAGGTTGCCCTGTTTGGACGTTTCATGTTTCGACAGCCCGGCCAGGCTGCAAATAAAAAGAATTGCGGCAACAATGTATGCTGCAGTCACTAATCCGCCAGACATTGATTACCCCTTAGTTCTTACGAAACATTTTCAGCATGCGCTGAGTAACGGTGAATCCACCGAAGATGTTGATGCTGGCAATCAGCACGGCGATAAAGGACAGAAAACTGACCCAGCCGCCATGACCGATTTGCAGCACAGCACCGACCACAATGATGCCGGAAATGGCATTGGTCACCGACATTAACGGGGTATGCAGAGCATGACTGACGTTCCACACCACGTAGTAACCCACCACGCAGGAGAGGGCAAAGACGGTAAAGTGCGAGAGGAACGCAGGCGGAGCCACGTTGGCTAACCAGCCAAACAGCACAATAGCCAGCACGAACAGCGCATATTTACGGTACGGCGAAGCCGGTTTCTCTTCCACCTTTTCGGCCACTTTCGCGGCTGCAGGCGCAGCTTTTGGCGCGGCTGATACCTGAATTGGTGGCGCTGGCCAGGTCACTTCGCCATCGCGGATTACGGTGACACCGCGAATAACAACATCTTCGAAATCAATGGTGATTTCGCCGTTTTTCTCTTTGCACAGCAGCTTCAGCAGGTTCACCAGGTTGGTACCATAAAGCTGAGAAGACTGGGTCGGCAAACGGCTTGGCAGATCGGTATAACCGATAATCTTTACGCCATTTTCGGTGGTGGTCACCTGATCCGCTACAGTCAGCTCACAGTTACCGCCGGTCTGCGCCGCCAGATCGACAATCACGCTGCCTGGCTTCATCGAAGCCACCATCTCTGCGGTGATCAGCTTTGGTGCCGGACGGCCTGGGATCAGCGCAGTGGTAACAATAATATCCACTTCTTCTGCCTGAGCGGCAAACAGGGCCATCTCCGCTTTAATAAAGGCTTCGGACATCACTTTGGCATAGCCATCACCGCTGCCCGCTTCCTCTTCAAAATCCAGTTCGAGGAACTCGGCACCCATACTCTGCACCTGCTCTTTGACTTCAGGGCGGGTATCAAATGCGCGGACGATTGCACCGAGGCTGTTGGCCGCACCGATCGCGGCCAGACCGGCCACACCAGCCCCAATCACCATCACCTTCGCCGGTGGCACTTTGCCTGCAGCGGTGATCTGACCGGTAAAGAAACGGCCAAACTCATGCGCAGCTTCGACAATTGCACGATAGCCGGCGATGTTCGCCATTGAGCTCAGAGCATCAAGGGATTGTGCACGAGATATACGCGGCACCGCATCCATCGACATTACCGTGACCTTACGGGCAGCCAGTTTTTCCAGCAATTCCGGATTCTGAGCAGGCCAGATAAAGCTCACCAGCGTGCTGCCTTCACGGGTCAACGCGATCTCTTCATCCGTTGGCGCATTAACCTTAAGAACGATATCGGACTGCCAGACAGTGGCGGTATCAGTGAGTGTTGCACCGGCAGCGACATAAGCAGCGTCATCAAAACTAGCCAGCTTACCTGCCCCGCTTTCAACTGCGACGCTGAAGCCCAAAGCCAGCAGTTGCTCAACCGTTTTCGGTGTGGCAGCCACTCGTGCTTCGTTGGGCAATCGCTCTTTGGTGATTCCAATTAGCATAATATTCCCTTTCATCAAAGGTGATGGAGATTGATCCTCGCTGCGCTGGCCCGAACGGGCCCTCGCAGGAACTGTTGCAAACTGTTTATAACCTACTGAAATTATGACTTGCGATCCAGCCGTCCTGCGCGCATTTCTCCGCTTTTCATATAAAAATTCAGAGGCAAGTCCCAATAACGCTATTTCTGCACTGAATTTAACTGGAAATTACGCATAATCTGCTAACGAAATCCGGGATGATATAGCAGGACGGAGGTTAAAAAACATTATTTAACAAAGGATTAACTATATAACAGGTAACAATAACCGCTATAACTGGTAAGTGGGTGACAAAAGCCGCAATTTAACATTTCTTTAATATCTTGCTGCCCGTGACTTTTCCCCGCTGCCCTGTTTCGCTCAAAATGGCTGAGACAGGATGCATTATTACATGCAATAATCGGCAGCTAATCTGTTACACATCAAGAGTCCAGCACGTTTTCGTACTCATTTTTTGCGTAAGGCGAAGGATTATTTTTATGAAGCTGAAGAATACCATTCTGGCATCAGCCCTGTTGTCACTCACATCATTATCCGCTTATGCGGCACAGGAACTGACGCCAGAAAAAGCGGCATCACTGAAGCCATTCGATCGTATTGCGATTTCAGGCCGCTTTAATGCGATTGGTGATGCGAGCGATGCCATCTCTAAACGTGCCGATGAACTGGGTGCGGCTTCCTACTATATTCAGGGGATCAACGACAGCAACGGCAACAGCGGTAACTGGCGTGTGGTGGCAGACCTGTATCATGCAGATGCGCCAGAGGACACTAAAAACCAGGATCGTGTGATTAACGGCGTCCGTGAGCTGACCAAAAGTGAAGCCTACAAGCTGGAGCCTTACGATACCGTCTCTATCAGCGGCTTCTACCGCAGCCAGCCGGATGTAAACGATGCCATCACCAAGCAGGCAAAAAGCAAAGGTGCTGCTTCCTTCTTTATTATCCGTCAGATTGACGCCAACAGCGGCGGCAACCAGTACATCACTGCTTATATCTATAAAGCGGATGCACCGGAGCGTAAAGTACAGTCCCCTGACCTGATCCCGGCGGATTCTCAGGCGGGCAAAGCCGCCCTGGCTGCCGGTGGCGCTGCCGCTAAAACCGTGCAGATCCCTGGCGTGGCCTCTTCTGAAACCCCAAGCAATAAAGTGGGTCGTTTCTTTGAGACTCAGTCTTCTACGGGTCAGCGCTACACTGTTAAAACACCAGACGGTAAAAGCGTGCAGGAAGTTAACGCTGTTACCGCCGCGCAGATGCAGCCGTTTGACAGCGTGACCTTCACCGGTCACTTCGGTACCCCTACCGAAATCTCTGACGCCGTGGGCCGTGCCGCTATCGATAAGGGCGCGAAGTACTACCATATCACCCGTCAGTGGTCCAATCAGAGCGGCGGTAACCTCACCGTTTCTGCTGACCTGTTTAAGTAAGCTTTAAAGGAGGCGGCTTTCGGTCGCCTCCGCCATGCATAATTTTCCGCTGAATTTTGCATAACCATGCATCTTTTCGTCCCCTTCGCATTGCATCTGTCTGGCTCACTCCGTAAAATCGCCGCCGGTTTACGGGCATTCATTCGTTTTTAAGCGCAGCCGGTCGAATTAAAAACGTACCATTGCCGCTGTAATGGTTTTTTATTCTGAATTTTGGATGCTTTTTTGGACAAAAAATTAGGTCTTACCGCCCTCACGGCGCTGGTTCTGAGTTCCATGCTCGGCGCAGGCGTTTTCAGCCTGCCACTGAACATGGCCGCTGTCGCCAGCCCGGCAGCCCTGCTGATTGGCTGGGCAATTACCGGCGCGGGGATTATTTTACTGTCGCTGGCGCTGCTGCTGACCCGCCTGAAACCTGAGCTGGACGGCGGGATCTTCACCTACGCCCGCGCAGGCTTTGGCGAGCTGGTCGGTTTCTGCTCCGCCTGGGGCTACTGGCTGTGTGCGGTGATCGCCAACGTTTCCTACCTGGTGATTGTCTTTTCGGCGCTGAGCTTTTTCACCGACTCTCCAGGCCATGTGGTGTTTGGCGATGGCAATACCTGGCAGGCAATTCTCGGTGCGTCGATCCTGTTGTGGCTGGTGCTGCGCGGCGTGCAAACTGCGGCCAGCATCAACCTGGCCGCCACGCTGGGCAAAATGGTGCCGCTTGGACTGTTTATTGTGCTGGCAGTGCTGGGCTTTAGGTGCGGTAATCAGTGCGAATGCGAAAAGGCAGGCAGGGTGACCGTCAGTCGGTCATCATACTGCTCAAGATCCAGCGACTTAACGTACTCCAGGCGAATACCTTTAAGTTGCTGCTCTGAAAGCGGGTAAGGCAGTAAAATATCGAACTGCGAGATGTGCTGTTGTTCAGCTAAAGTTATCAATCGGGCAATATTAATCTCATCACTCACCTGAGTGGAGATGATCTGTAATGCCAGCACCTTCAGCCGTTCTGAAGGGGCACCGGGCAGATCCTGCGACTTGCGGGTGACCATGCCAAAGATGGGCATTACGCCGTAGATAGCGTCGACAAAACTCCAGCGTTTTTTGCAGGAAGCCGCAAGAAAATCGATGTAATTGAGGCAGATATGGTCACTGTGCACTGCTGGAGCCAGTTCTTTATCCGACACTATGCTCTCCTTTCACCGAAAAAAATCCCCCGGGCGGCCTGAAGCAACCCTGCGGATATAATGGCATATTTAGTGACTCCTTTACTATACATCGAGAGTTATTTAGCGCGGAGACATAGTAGTCCGTGTTAACAAATAGTAATCTAACCTTTCCTCCTCAGATAAATGGCGCTATGAACAAAATCGTTTTCGTGGAAGATGACCAGGATGTGGGTGAACTGATTGCAGCTTATCTGAGCCGCCATGACATTGAAGTCATTGTGGAAAGTCGCGGTGACCGGGCTGAAGCCACCATCGCCGCCGCCAATCCGGATCTGGTGATGCTGGACATTATGCTGCCAGGCAAAGATGGGATGACCCTGTGCCGCGACCTGCGTGCCGGTAAAATCTGGTCGGGACCTATCGTGCTGCTGACCTCACTGGACAGCGATATGAACCATATTTTGTCGCTGGAGATGGGGGCGAATGACTACATTCTGAAAACCACCCCACCCGCTGTTTTACTGGCACGCCTGCGTTTACATCTGCGCCAGGCCGGGACGCATGCTCAGAGTGACGAGATTGCCCCTGCGGTTCCGGGACAAAAAACGTTACGCTTTGGCACGCTGTCTGTCGATCCGATTAACCGTCAGGTCACGCTGGGAAGTGAAATCATCGCCCTTTCCACCGCCGACTTTGATCTGCTATGGGAACTGGCAACGCATGCCGGTTCGATCCTGAACCGTGACGCACTGCTGAAAAACCTGCGCGGAGTCAGCTATGACGGCATGGATCGCAGTATTGATGTGGCCATTTCCCGCCTGCGCAAAAAACTGCTGGACAGCGCAACGGAGCCCTATCGCATCAAAACTATTCGTAATAAAGGGTATCTGTTTGCACCGCATGCCTGGGACGCGCAATAAAGCCGCTTTTATCATTGCCCCATTAATAAGGGCCGACTTTACATAGCCCGGCCAAAACCACATACTAACGGTGGTTAATCGCAACCCTGATAAAGTTCCTGCTCTGTACAGTAAAGATGGCAGTTTAGCCATCTGTAAGGAAGATATTAAAGAGGGAATATGAGTTATAACTCACTGATACTGGACAAGTTAGATGCTGAAAAGCAGCTGGCAATAATCCTTGAAAAGGAGTCAGGAAAACTGGTCATCAAATTATGCAACAGGCCCAAACGATAAGTGCAGGCGTCACTCGCCTGACATGGTATTCTTCTTGTTTTTTTGATAACTACCAGGATGTTTGCGCTAATTTAAAAAAAGAAGATGTTCGTTTTGGCATGGCAATAATACAAGTAATAAAACATCCCGACATTGTTAAATTACTGATTTACATATTCGTTAAATATTGGTTAGGTAACATGTCGGACGAAAGAGTCAATAAAACCCAGGCAATATTGTTTAAACTCGGTGCAAATATTTCCAGTTCAACGTTCACGACTCGCAGCTTCACGTATGCAGTAACCTCTGCTATCTGTATGAGTTTCGGACTTCGTGCCGCTATAGATAGCAAACTTAAATCACGAAGCCAATTATATGTTGTCGCTGCCAGCTTTTATGGACATGTCCAGTTAGCTGCTGAGGGTGCCGCCAGACTCAAATCCCGCAATACTGGTCTGTACCAGGCCTTCTATCGTGCTGAAGTCGAAATGCTCTATTTTTTGATTGAATCAATTGTCACCAGAGTTGAACTTGACATATCCACAAAAACAAACGAGGAAATAGCGTCTGCTATCCTAAGGTTGATGAGATGAAGTTTTTATTTCGTAGATGGTGGCAGGATTTATTAGATAGCTTATTTACCGCATACATTCCTCTTGGAACAGTAATTCTATTTTTAGTTATTTCTGTAAATTACTGGCCAGATTATGCATGGGGTTCTACAGCGATTTATCTTGTATGCGTAATAATATTCGTTAATATAATTATTTCCAAAAGAAAGTAATACATTCTCATGCAGATTCCTCAAGTGAAAAAAACCGGTCATTATTCAATACCGCGAGTTGAGTAAGACAGAAAAACAATTGATACGATAGCCGCTCAACTGGGGCACGAAAACACGGAAATGGTTTACACAGTGCGCTGCGCGTGGATAAATGCACTGGATGACGGTCAGATAAGCACACTGGCGGTTACATTACCGTTCCCGACATGCCCTTGCCAGCGGGGGGAAGCATTGGTAACTTATTGTTTTAATGGTGATGAATAATGAGAAAGCTCTTTATCCAATTCTATCTTCTGCTGTTTGTCTGCTTTCTGGTTATGGCCATGCTGGTCGGGCTGGTTTACAAATTTACCGCCGAACGTGCCGGGCGTCAGTCGATGGACGATCTGATGAAAAGCTCGTTGTATCTGATGCGCAGCGAGCTGCGTGAAATACCACCGCGCGACTGGAATAAAACCATTGATAATCTGGAGCTGAATCTGTCGTTCAAACTGCATATTGAACCGATGAGCAAATACCAGCTCGATCCGGTTACTTTGCGCCGCCTGCGCGCCGGAGAGATTGTGGCGCTGGATGATGAATACACTTTCCTGCAGCATATTCCCCGCAGCCATTATGTGCTGGCCGTTGGACCAATCCCCTATCTGTTTTTCCTGCATGAAATGCGCATTCTTGATATCGCGCTGCTGGCGTTTATTGGTATTTCACTGGCGTTGCCGGTGTTTATCTGGATGCGCCCGCACTGGAAGGACATGCTGCGGCTGGAATCAGCGGCTCAGCGATTGGGCCAGGGGCATCTGGATGAACGCATTCACTTTGACAGTGCTTCCAGCCTGCTGCGCCTTGGGGTGGCCTTTAATCAAATGGCTGACAATATCAACACGCTGGTCGCCAGTAAAAAGCAGCTGATCGACGGCATTGCCCATGAGTTGCGAACGCCGCTGGTACGCCTGCGATACCGGCTGGAAATGAGTGATAATTTAAGCGATACCGAAGCGGCTGCGCTGAACCGGGATATTGGCCAGCTGGAGGCGCTGATCGAAGAGCTGCTGACCTATGCCCGCCTGGACCGGCCCAAAGTCGATCTCAACCTGCAGTCTCTGGATCTGGCGGAGTGGCTGGGTGAGCGACTGGACGATATCCGCTCTGTTCATCCTGAATTTGAGATTGAGCTGAACACTCCGCAGCGGCAGAACGTCGGCGTAGCGGACACCCGCCTGATGGAGCGTGTACTCGATAACCTGGTGAATAATGCCCTGCGCTATGCGGGTCAGCACCTGCGCGTCGGCCTGTGGTTTGACGGTAACGTTGCCTGCCTGCAGGTTGAGGATGACGGTCCGGGCATCCCGCAGGCCGAACGTGAGCGGGTATTTGAGCCGTTCGTCCGCCTCGATCCCAGCCGTGACCGTGCTACCGGCGGCTGCGGTCTGGGTCTGGCTATCGTCCACTCCGTTGCCCAGGCATTTGGTGGCCACGTGGTCATTGACGCCAGCCCGCTTGGCGGTGCAAGCGTTCGCTTTTGCTGGCCGGTTGATTTACCCTTAACTCCTCCCCGCGCTGCCTGACAGCGCCCGAAAACGTCAAGGATACCCATGTCATCTGCCTACGCTAATCTGACGAAAACCTTCACCCGCCTGTCCCGGTTCAGCCATCTTTCCGCCATCACCGGCTGGGATATGATGACCATGATGCCGCCCGGTGGCAGCAGCGCCCGTGGGGCTGCACTGGCTGAACTGAGCGTGCTACAGCATGAAATTCTGACCGACAAAAAGGTCGGCCAGTGGCTGGAAGAGGCGGCACAGGATCCACTGAATGATGTTGAGCGTGCCAACCTGTCCGAAATGCAGCGTGCCTGGCAGCAGGCTTCCCTGCTTCCGGCCTCGCTGGTGGAAGCCAAATCGGTTGCCGGCTCCCGCTGTGAGCACGCCTGGCGTCAGCAGCGCCCGGCCAATGACTGGCAGGGATTCTCAGCAAACCTTAAAGAGGTGGTAAAGCTGAGCCGCCAGGAAGCGGAGATCCGCGCGCAGGCCAACGGCTGCACACGTTATGATGCGTTGCTGTCCGTTTTCGAACCGGGAATGACCAGCGCCAGGCTGGATCAAACATTTGGTGAAATCAAACAGTGGCTGCCTTCCCTGCTTCAGCGCATCGTTGATAAGCAGGCGCAGGAGACGGTTGATATCCCGGTCGGCCCGTTTGCGGTTGAATCCCAGGAACAGTTGGGACTGGCGATTATGAAGCTGCTGAATTTTGATTTTAACGCCGGGCGGCTGGACGTCAGTGCGCACCCGTTCTGTGGTGGCGTGCCGGAAGATGTCCGCATTACTACGCGATACAACGAGAACGAATTCATCAGCGCGATGATGGGAGTAATCCACGAAACCGGACATGCCCGTTACGAGCAAAATCTGCCCAAACAGTGGGCAGGCCAGCCGGTTGCCCATGCACGCTCCACGGCAATTCATGAATCCCAGAGCCTGTTTTTTGAGAAACAGCTGGGCCGCAGTGCAGAATTTCTTAACCTGCTGCTGCCACATGTAAAGCTGCTGCTGGGCGATCAAACGGCGCTGGAGCAAACCAACTTTATCGCTCTGAATCAGCGTGTGAAGCCCGGCCTGATCCGTGTGGATGCTGATGAGGTCAGCTATCCGGCACATATTATTCTGCGCTATGAAATCGAAAAAGCGCTGATTGGCGGAGAAATTGAGGTCGATGATATTCCGGCGCTGTGGCAGGAACAGATGCAATCCCTGCTGGGTATTGATACCACCGGCAATTATCGCGATGGTTGTATGCAGGATATTCACTGGACTGATGGCGCATTTGGTTATTTCCCAACGTATACACTGGGCGCAATGTACGCGGCTCAGCTGTTTCAGGGAGTGAAAAAAGCGTTACCTCAGGTCAACGAGCTGCTGCGTGAAGGCAATCTGCAGCCGGTATTTGACTGGCTGGAACAGAATATCTGGCAGCACGGCAGCCGCTTCAGCACCCGCCAGCTGATTGAAAATGCTACCGGTGAAGATCTTAACCCGCTGTATTTTAAACAGCATCTTGAAAACCGCTACCTCAACAACCGATAGCAGGCTGATGGATTGCGGTCACTGCCATAAACCTTTATGCTGGGGCCGCAATGCTGTATATCCTCAGTTTTTTGCTCCCCTCTCTGCTTTGTACAATCGGTTACACGCCGATACCAATCACTCACGGAAACCTTCATCGCTATCTCATATATTTGTTTCACCGGCCCCGCAGTGGGCTGACACGTGAAATAAACTTTGAGGGTTTTGCAATGAAAAAATTATTTGCTCTGGTTGTAGCCGCTGCTATGGGTCTGTCTTCAGTTGCTTTCGCAGCTGAAACCACCGCTGCTCCAGCTGCTCCTGCTGCTACCACGACTTCAGCTGTACCTGCGAAAGCTCAGGCTGCTAAAAAAGTACACCATAAGAAAGTGGCAAAGAAAGCCGCTGCCCAGAAAGCTCAGGCTGCCAAAAAGCACCACAAGAAAGTAGCTAAAAAACCAGCAGCTCAGAAAGCTCAGGCTGCTAAAAAAGTTCATCACAAAAAAGTAGCTAAAAAACCAGTAGCTCAGAAAGCTCAGGCTGCTAAAAAAGTTCATCACAAAAAAGTGGCTAAAAAATCCGCTGCCCCTAAAGCATAACTGATGAAGCGGGAGCCTTGCTCCCTCTTAAGACTGATAACTTAAACACCCGGTTCGTCCGGGTGTTTCTTTCTGGAGTATCGGATGATGGTGCGCCGCTATTTATTCGAAATTATCCTGGGTTTAATGATCCTCTGCGGCGTTGTCGCTGTCAGCTTCTATCTTTGATACCCTGCTTTCTGATATTCCAATATTCAACTCCCTTTTTTCTCACTATCCGACTATAGTTATCGTCACTGGTGGTTCCGACACTTTCCAATAATTCTCCACTCAGAGAGAGATATGCGCCTGACTGCTGTTTTTTTAATCGGATGTTTAGCCTTTTCGTTTTATGCCCATGCTGACGATGATGATGAAGGCCCAGGCCCGGCTGAAGTCAAAACGCTGTTCTTCGGGAAAGATGACCGCAAGGCGATCACCGAAACGGCGACACAACCCTGGGAAGCCATTGGCCAGCTGGAAACCGCCAGCGGTAACCTCTGCACCGCCACCCTGATTTCTGCTCATCTGGCGTTAACTGCCGGACACTGTCTGTTCGCCCCTCCGGGTAAACTCGACAAGGCCATCGCGTTGCGTTTTATCTCCAACGGCAAAGGCGGCTGGCGCTATGAAATCCACGACATTATTAGCCGCGTCGATCCGGAACTGGGTAAAAAACTCAAGGCCGATGGCGAAGGCTGGATCGTCCCTTCTTCAGCCGCTCCTTATGATTACGGCCTGATCATTTTAAGGAATCCGCCTTCGGGCATTACGCCTTTGCCGTTATTTGATGGCAGCCGCAGCGATCTTGCAGCCGCGCTGAAAACTGCCTCGCGACGTGTGACCCAGGCTGGTTATCCTCTGGATCATCTGGACACGCTCTATTCTCACAGCGATTGCCTGGTCACCGGCTGGCCGCAGAAAGGCGTCCTCTCGCACCAGTGCGATACCCTGCCCGGCGACAGCGGTTCTCCGCTGTTAATGAAGGTGGACAATGCATGGCAGCTGATTGCGGTGCAAAGCTCAGCACCGGCTGCGAAAGACCGTTATCTGGCCGATAACCGGGCGATAGCCGTTACGGCCTTCCGCGATAATCTGGAAGCGCTGGCGCAGTAAGAAGACTCAGGGACGAGTGACTCCATTCTTAAACGTGCTGACAAGAGGCATCCCAGACCGTCATGATTTGCGCGATGCCTGCGTTCATCGCCGCCAGGGGTACACCATCGCGCGCAAGAGTCGACAATCCAAGCAGGAAAGAGTCAAAAACTGTGGTCAGGGCACGCACATCAACGCCTGCACGTAACTCTCCGCTCTCAGCTCCCCGCTGTACACAGGCCTTAATGCCCGCACGGGTCCGCTCGCGTGAACGAGTGAGTGGTTCTGTTACCGACTTGTTCACTTCAGAAGGCGCACTCAGGATCCCAAGTGCCACCATGCACCCTTTAGGATGCCCCCGCTCACACTGCATTTTGGCGGAATGGCGCAGCGCGGTTTCTATCGCGTCGCGTGGTGTCAATGCCGAATCCCATAAGGGATCGGTGACTCTGGCATAGGTATGCAAATAACGTTGCACACACTCCCCGAACAGCGCTTCTTTCGAAGCAAAAGCCGCGTAAAAACTGGGGGCAGTGATGCCGTTACCGATACCCGCTTTCAACTGGCTGAGCGAAGTGGATTCATAGCCGTTCTGCCAGAAGATATGCAGCGCCTGTTCGATTGCACGATCGCGGTCGAAGGTGCGCGGACGTCCCATTGTGGCCATGGTGATCTCCGGAAACTGACCTGTTCAATTGACTCGTATACTAATCGATACAGATGTGTTTGACAATCCAACCCCTCTCGATTAACGTACCGATTGGTATATATATTTCAGCAAGCGATCCCGTTTGGCTTTCGTCTACCTCGTCCGTCATGAGGTTTTTTCACTCAAATACATACCAATCGATACAAAACAAGCATTCAGTTCAGATGGGGATTTTTATGACACTGAGGAAAACGATAACAACCCGACACGCCTCAAAGGCCAGTAAAGAGGAGAACCGGCTACCAATGGCTGCCCTCCTTGCGCTGGCGATGACCGGATTTATTTGCATCATCACCGAAACACTGCCTGCCGGGCTACTGCCGCAGATGGCTCTGGGGCTGAATGTTTCCAGTTCTCTGGCCGGGCAGACGGTAACCGCCTACGCTCTGGGTTCTCTGCTGGCGGCCATTCCGCTGACCATTGCAACTCAGGGCTGGCGTCGGCGCACGGTATTGCTGATGACCATCGCCGGATTCCTGATCTTCAATTCAGTGACCGCATGGTCTTCCAGCTACTGGTTGACGCTGACGGCGAGATTTTTCGCTGGTGTGGCCGCCGGGCTGGCCTGGAGCCTGCTGGCTGGTTACGCACGCCGTATGGTTCCCCCCGCACAGCAGGGCAAAGCTCTGGCCGTGGCGATGGTTGGCACACCAATCGCCTTATCTTTAGGTGTGCCGCTGGGAACCTGGCTGGGCGGTGTCGCTGGCTGGCGTAGTGCCTTCAGCGTGATGTCGGCTCTGACGCTTATCCTGATTGTCTGGGTGCTGGCGAAAGTGCCGGATTATCCCGGACAGGCCAGTCAGGACCGGCTGCCGTTACGTAAGGTCTTTACCACTCCCGGCGTGAAGCCCGTGCTCGCGGTGGTGATTGCCTGGATGCTCGCACACAACATTCTTTATACCTATATTGCACCGTTTATCCGGCAGGCAGGGCTACTGCACCAGGTGGACTGGGTGCTGCTGACGTTTGGAGTGGCGGCACTGGTGGCCATTTTTATCGTCGGGCGTCTTGTCGATCATTATCTTCGCCCCGCCGTGCTGGTCAGCCTGGCGACTTTTGCTCTGATCTCTTTGCTGTTTATCTGGTTATCCGGCTCTGCTCTGTTCATCTGTATTGGCGTTGCGGAATGGGGACTGACCTTTGGTGGCGCAGCCACTCTGCTGCAAACCGCGCTGGCCGATACGGCAGGAGACGGTGCAGATGTGGCGCTGTCGATGAACGTGGTGGCGTGGAACAGCGCGATTGCTGGCGGTGGTCTGGCAGGAGGAGCGCTGCTCAACTGGTGGGGAACGTCTGCCTTTCCTCCGGTGATGCTCCTGCTGTTGCTGGCGGGTTTTGTTATTGCGTGGTCGGCCCGCACTCACGGCTTCAGGCCCGGCAGCCGCCGGACAGAATCAGGCTGAGTGGTGATGGGCCTGCGCTTCCTGCGCAGGCCATCTCTGTCAGATCACGATCTCATCCATTGCCTGCTGAATACGCTTCTCGGAAACCGGATAAGGCGTGCCCAGCTGCTGGGCGAATAAGCTGACCCGCAGTTCCTCAATCATCCAGCGAACATCCTGCACGTCTTCATCATCCTTGCGCACAGCAGGCAGTTTGTTAAACCAGCTGCTCCACGCCTGCTGAATCTTTTCCACCTTCAGCATTCTGGCGCGGTCGCTGTTTGGGTCCACCGGCAGCTTTTCCAGACGGCGCTCAATCGCATTAAGGTAACGCAGCGTATCTGACAGACGTTTCCAGCCGTTCTGCGTGACGAACCCGCGATAGACCAGTCCGCCCATCTGCGCTTTAACGTCAGACAGCGCAAGGGCCATTGCCATATCCACCCGACCTTTCAGGCGCTTATTGATGTTAAACACTGAAGTGAGGATCTGCTCCACTTTTTTGGCGATATCCACCACCGTATCATTCAGCCCGGCGCGCACCTTATCGTGCAGCTTAGTGAACTCCTCTTCCTGCCAGGTTGGGCCGCCATGTTCCGCGATCAGCTTGTCAACGCCGCATGCAATGCAGTCATCAATCAAATCCAGCACTTTGCCATAGGGGTTAAAGTACAGCCCCAGCTTGGCCTTGTTCGGCAGTTTCTCGTGCAGATATTTAATCGGCGACGGAATGTTCAGTAACAGCAGCCTGCGCTGCCCACGCCACATCGCTTTCTGCTGTTCATGCTGAGAATCGAACAGGCGGATCGCCACGCTGTCTTTTTCATCCACCAGTGCGGGCCAAGCTTTGACGCTGTAGTTGCCGCGCTTCTGCTCGAAATGATCGGGCAGGTTGCCAAAGCTCCAGATGTGCAGGCCGCTCTGTTCCAGCCCGTCATCCGCGACTTTCGACAGCGTTTCCTGAATCTGACCTTTCAGTTCCACCTTCAGCACTGAGAGGTCACGGCCTTCACTCAGTTTGCGGTTGTTCTCATCCACCACGCGGAAAGTCATTTTAAGGTGATCGGGCACCTGATCCCATTGCCAGGCTTCGCGTTCAATGGTTACCCCGCTCATCCGACGGAATTCGCGCTCCAGCGCTTCCAGCAGCGGCAGTTCCAGTGGCGCAACGCGGCCAAGGAAAGCTTCGGCATAGTTCGGTGCCGGAACAAAGTTTCGACGTAGCGGTTTGGGCAATGACTTGATCAGCGCAATCACCAGGTTGCGACGCAGGCCGGGGATCTGCCATTCAAACCCGTTCTCTTCCACCTGATTAAGCAACGGCAGCGGAATGTGCACCGTCACGCCATCGGCATCAGTGCCCGGCTCGAACTGATAACTCAGGCGCAGCTTGAGGTTGCCCTGCAGCCAGAAGTTCGGGTAATCAAGCTTGCTGACATTGTCCGCGCCTTCTTTGATCAGCATCTCTTTGGCGAAATTCAGCTGCTCCGGCTCTTCGCGGCTGCCTTTCTTCCACCAGCTGTCAAAATGACGCGCGGACACCACCTCATGCGGAATGCGCTGGTCGTAGAAGTTGAACAGCGTCTCTTCATCCACCAGGATGTCGCGGCGGCGGGATTTATGCTCCAGCTCCTCGACCTCTTCACGTAGCCTGAGGTTAGCCCGGAAGAAGGCATGGCGGGTCTGCCAGTCTCCCTCCACCAGCGCATGGCGGATAAACAGCTCACGCGACAGTGCCGGATCGATCTGGCTGTAATTTACCTTACGCGCGGCAACGATCGGCAGCCCGTACAGCGTGACTTTCTCGCTGGCCATGACTGCGCCCTGGGCTTTTTCCCAGTGTGGTTCACTGTAGCTGCGCTTGATCAGATGCTGCGCAACAGGCTCGATCCATTCCGGATCGATGCGGGCGGCAATGCGTCCCCACAGGCGACTGGTTTCCACCAGTTCGGCAACCATCGTCCATTTCGGCGGTTTTTTGAATAAACCCGATCCAGGGAAAATCGAGAAGCGGGCATTCCGTGCGCCGGTGAACTCCTGTTTTTCAGCATCCTTCTGTCCGATGTGCGACAGCAGACCGGTTAACAGCGCCGTATGCACGCCACGGAACTCAGCCGGTTCGCTGTTCAGCGGGATCCCCAGCTCACGCACAACCTGGCGCAGCTGGGTGTAAATATCCTGCCATTCGCGCACGCGCAGATAGTTCAGGTAATCGGTCTTGCACAGGCGGCGGAACTGGCTGGAAGAGAGCGCTTTTTGCTGCTCCTGCAGATAGTCCCACAGATTCACAAACGAAAGGAAATCAGACTCTTTGTCAGCAAACCTGCGGTGTTTTTCGTCAGATGCCTGCTGTTTTTCCACCGGGCGCTCACGCGGATCCTGAATGGAAAGCGCGGAAGTAATGATCATCACCTCGCGCGTACAGCTATACTTCTGCGCTTCCAGCACCATTTTTGCCAACCGCGGATCGACCGGCAATTGAGCAAGCGAACGCCCTGAGGGCGTCAGTTTATAGTGCTGATCGTCGCTCTGGGTAATCGCCCCCAGTTCTTCCAGCAGCCTGACGCCATCCTGAATATTACGTTTGTCCGGTGCCTCAACAAAAGGAAACGCACTAATATCGCCCAGGCCCAGCGCCGTCATCTGCAGGATGACCGACGCCAGGTTGGTGCGCAGAATTTCCGGGTCGGTAAACTCCGGGCGGCTGAGGAAATCGTCTTCGGAATAGAGACGAATACAAATCCCTTCAGAAACCCTGCCGCAGCGACCTTTGCGCTGGTTGGCCGAAGCCTGAGAAACTGGCTCAATCGGCAGGCGCTGCACCTTGGTGCGGAAGCTGTAGCGGCTGATACGTGCCGTCCCCGGATCGATGACATATTTAATGCCCGGCACGGTCAGTGACGTTTCCGCCACGTTGGTCGCCAGCACAATGCGACGCCCCGTGTGCGACTGAAATACGCGATTCTGCTCGGCATTCGATAATCTGGCATACAGCGGCAGGATCTCGGTGTGCGGCATAGCGCGACGATTCAGTGCGTCGGCGGTATCACGGATTTCGCGCTCACCGCTCATAAAGATCAGAATGTCGCCGCGGCTTTCGTTACCCAGCTCATCCACAGCGTCAAAAATAGCCTGCAGCTGGTCGCGATCGGTATCGTCGGCCTCTTCCACAATGGGACGATAGCGAACTTCAACCGGATAAGTTCTGCCAGAAACCTCAATCACTGGGGCGTGGTGGAAGTGCTTTGAGAAGCGCTGCGGATCGATGGTCGCAGAGGTAATGATGACCTTTAAATCCGGACGACGCGGCAGCAGCTCGCGCAGGTAACCCAGCAGGAAGTCGATGTTCAGGCTGCGCTCGTGCGCCTCATCGATAATGATGGTGTCGTACTGCATCAGCAGGCGATCCTGCTGGATTTCGGCCAGCAGAATACCGTCGGTCATCAGTTTAACCTGAGTGGTTTCACCGACCTGATCGTTAAAGCGTACCTTATAGCCAATGCAGCCACCAAGCGTGGTTTCCAGCTCGTCGGCGATACGGTCGGCAACAGTACGGGCAGCCAGACGACGTGGCTGCGTGTGGCCAATCAACCCGGTAATCCCCCTGCCCAGCTCAAGACAGATTTTCGGCAGCTGAGTGGTTTTACCGGAGCCGGTTTCGCCCGCCACAATCACCACCTGATGGTCGCGGATGGCATCAGCAATTTCCTGCTTCTTCTGGCTGACCGGCAGATTTTCCGGATAGCGGATGGCTGGCGTGGCCGCGCGGCGCTGGCTGACCCGCAGCTCAGCGACGGCGATCTCTACGCTCAGCTCTTCTGCTATCGCCTGCTGTGCCTCAGGGTTCTTCACTTTTTTTGCACCGTGCAGGCGTTTGAGCAGACGCTGGCGGTCGCGCAGCATCAGCGAGTCAAGGCGCGGTGAGAGTGCCGCCAGTGGCGAATGGGGTGTATCAGACATAAAGTTTAAAGCTCGCTAGTCGCCAGAAGACTGGCTGATTCTGATGATTCGGTTGTCAAAATTTTGCGTAGTGTAGCACAGACAATCACTTAGCCAGGACCCCAGGCAGGTAAGCTTGTTCAGTAAATTCGAACATAGGCCTCAGAATATTGAACTATCACTCGCTGAGGTTTCCTCATAGAGTGTAAATCATTGAGCGGAAGGCCTTCCGCATAACACACAGGAAATTATCATGAGCAAAGTTTTAGTTCTGAAATCCAGTATTCTTGCCGGTTACTCTCAGTCCAACCAGCTGGCCGATCATTTTGTTGAAGAGTGGAAAGCTTCTCACGGCTGCGATGAAATCACCGTACGTGACCTGGCTGCGAACCCAATCCCGGTACTGGACGGCGAACTGGTTGGTGCTCTGCGTCCTTCCGATGCCACCCTGACTCCCCGTCAGCAGGAAGCACTGGACCTGTCCAACGAGCTGATTGCTGAGCTGCAGGCTCACGACACCATCGTTATTACCGCGCCAATGTACAATTTTAACATCCCAACCCAGCTGAAAAATTATTTCGACCTGGTTGCCCGTGCAGGCGTGACTTTCCGCTACAGCGAAAACGGTCCGGAAGGCCTGGTTACCGGTAAGAAAGTGGTGGTTATTTCCAGCCGTGGTGGCATCCATAAAGATACCCCAAGCGATTTGCTGACCCCATATCTGAAGCTGTTCCTGGGCTTCCTGGGCATGTCAGACGTGAAATTTGTCTTCGCTGAAGGCATCGCGTACGGACCAGAAGTGGCCACCAAAGCCGCTAACGACGCGAAAGACGTGCTGAAGCAGATCGTTGCTGCTTGAGTGACGTTGAGGTTTGAGAGAAGGCAGCCATCTGGTTGCCTTTTTTTATGGCGTTTTCTGCAGCCATTGCCCGTTAATTCCGCGGACATATTCGCCGGGAGCAGCGCGTTCAACCAGTTTCTGGCCTGCAATGCGGGCGACTTCAGCGCTGATGAGGTTATTTTTCTGTGCCAGCGTGTCGTACTGCTGCCTGCGGCCCTGGTTAATGCGTTCCACCAGCGCCAGCGTGTCACCGTCCTGCTTAAGAGGCGCAATGTAGCCGGACAGCGTTTCCCCCACCCGTCCCTGCTTTCTGGCTTCATCCAGCGTCAGCGCCATCACCGCCGGGGAGATCAGTAACAACACCAGCAGCAAACTTTTCAGCTGTTTCATTTTTTCTCCTCAGAACAGACCGCTCTGGTTTTTCAGCAGTGCCTCAACGTCTTTGTCGACCTTGATATGGATCTCGTGCTCAATTTTCACGTTCATATTGATGGTGATCGGTTCCTTCGGAGCAGCCACCTCAATGCGGGGGACACAGCCGTTGAGCAGCAGTATTCCGGCAGGCATCAGCAGGCTAATGCGTTTCATTTGTGTTTTCCTTCTGCGTCGGCAGGGTGGCATTCTGTTCCACCCAGGATTGCAAGTTATCGCCAAAGCGCAGGCTGCGCCAGAGCTGGAACAGGTTTTCCTGCTGCGAGTAGTTCAGTGACACTCGCTGGTTCTTATCACTAAAGCGGCTGGTACCGTTAACCTGCGCCTTCAGCGTCATCTGACCAAGATTATCGATATCCAGCGTGGCCCAGCTGCGTGAAATTTCCATATAACGCAGCCAGTCCATTGCCGCACCGGCAGCGATGTTATTGGCCGAAAGCGCGTCGGCAAAGTCTTTATCCAGCCGCACGGTCAGCGGCCCGCTGTTGGCAACCCAGCCGTCCTTCACCAGCCAGCGCGAGTCATTGAGCCACAGCGGCAGTGCGGCATTGATATGGCCGGACATGGCAATCTGCTTCGGGCGGATGGCGGTGACCAGCTCGCTCATGCTGATGTTTTTCAGCCGCAGTGTGGCGGCTTCGGTCTGGGGCATTTGCAGGCTTTCCAGGCTCATTTTACCGCCCAGCACGTCCACACCGACATGGGTCAGGCGCAGCGGCTGACGGGCGCTCCATGGATACCAACCCTGCAGATCGGCGGTAATATTTTGCAGGGCAAACTGATTAGTAATCTCTTTGATTCGCAGCGAAACCGGCCCTCTGGCACCGAAGTACCACTGGTGAGCTTTCAGCCTGAACGGCAGCGAGAAGTCGATGCCGTTGAACTGATTATCCGTCATCCATACGCTGCCATCTCTCACCGCCCAGTGGCCTCCCGCTTCAAAGCCCTGATCGCTGGCAGCAGAGAACGCCACCTGGGCTTTAAGGGTACCGCCCTGAATTTTCATTTTGAGATCGTCACTGAGCAACGGCTGAAATACACTCAGCGGCTGCTGCGGCCACCCTGCCTGTCCGCGCAGACGCTCACCATCCCAGCGCCCCTGCACACGTACCGGTCCAATGGGCCTGGCTTCCAGCGTGCCGTTATACAGGAAACTGGCCGGATCGTGCCCCTTCAGCGCCAGCGTCAGCGTGGCTGGTGGCAAATAACCTCCGCTGCTGAAGGAAGTTTGCTGCGCATCAAGCCGGAGTTTGCCCGAGAATGAGAGATTTTCCGGATCGCGCTGCCAGCGTATGGGTTCATCCAGCTTCAGCCTGGGGGCATGAACATTGACGCTGCCGTAATCAATCTGGTTAAAGCCGGTCGACAGTGATGCCAGCTCAATCAGCCGATCCTCCCAGCGCCCGCGCCCGCTGACATCCCACTTTGCGGACAGGGGTGCCATCAGGCCATCCCCCCAGTATCGCCACTGCCACTGCCCTTTGTCCGGCCAGAAATCGGTTGCCCGGCCATCAAGATGCAGCCTGAAGCGGCCCATGGTCGGATCGTGCGCAGTCAGGATCGCCTGCAGCCGTCCGTCGATGCCCGCAGAAGAGACGGTCAGACCGGAAAGTGGCCAGCGGGCTTCATCCACTTCCAGCGTGGAAAGCAGACGCCCGCGCATTCTCAGCAGCGAACCCGGTTTAAGAGACAGTTTCGGATCGAGCAATGGCCCCTGCACCTCGCCAGGAATACCGGCAAAGAACAGCAGCTGCGCCATTTTCGCGTCGCCGGTAACCCGGAACGGCAGCTGACTGTTGATCCAGTCCAGCCTGCCTGGTCCCAGCGTCAGCACCACGTTACCCTTACCGCCGCGCCCCTGAGTCAGCACATTCAGCCGTCCGCTGATGTCGGTGGCGGCAAGGCCCTGCTGCCAGTGATCCAGCGTCAGGTTAACGCCACCGGATAAGGGTTGTGCGGCATAGGGCCAGCGCCACTGCCCCTGCTGAATGCTGATGCGGTCGGCTGAAACCTGCCACGACAGGGAAACCAGCGGCGTCGCTTCATTCTGCTGCATCACCACCAGTTCGCCCTTATCCTGCTGCCAGTTGAGTTTTGCGCTCAGAGGAGCAGGAATGCCCTCCATTGCCAGGTCTGCGATCAGCATACCGGCGGCTGGCAATGAATCCGGGATTTTCGGCAAAGAAAGGGTTCCGGCTATTTTGACTGGCTGCGGCACGCCGGGCGCTTGCAGGACCAGAGACCGGATAGCCAGTTCCTGCCCCTGTAACTCAGCCTGCAGGGAAACATTTTTGCCCTGATAGCTGATTTTTTGCTGCTGCCCGTCCAGGTTCAGCTGCAGCGAACCGGCCCAGGTTTGCCAGGGGGTGAGGGTCAGTTGTCCCAACGTAACATCTGCTGCAGGTAGCATCGCCTGCCACTCGGCCAGTGATTTGGGCGCTGTGGGTTGATCGGTTTGGGGAAGTTTGCTCGCGCATCCGCTGTCCACATCCACCTTGCCAGCGTTAAGGTGCCAGCGGCCTCCAGCCCGCTTCAGAGACAAGTCGCTGACGGTGGCCAGTTCACACTCCCCCACGCGATAATGAACGCCGGACAGAGCGATCCCCCCATTGCTCCAGCGCGGGTTGCCATCCAGACGGATTGAGGTCTCCGCAGGCAGCCATATCCCCGCCAGCCGTGGCAGCCAGTGGGTGACAGTAAGCAGCAGTGCCGCCATCAACAACAGCAATGCCGCTACCGCCGCAGTAAACAGCTTCCAGCCCCGGGTCATAACAGTAAAAATTCCGTTCTTTCCGTGAATATCATAGGGCTGAATGATGGCACGTTATATCCCGTGTTACTATTAACTCAGGCAATTTTAACCTCACGGTCACAGGAGAGGGATAATGAAGCTCACGGTTTACAGCACCAAACAGTACGACCGGAAATCAATCGAGCAGGTCAACGCAGCCTACGGTTACGAACTGGAGTTTTTTGACTTTCTGCTGACGGAGAAAACGGCCAAAACGGCCACTGGCTGCGAAGGCGTCTGCCTGTTCGTTAATGATGATGGCAGCCGCGCAGTGCTGGAAGAGCTGGCGGAGCTGGGGGTTAAATTTGTGGCGCTGCGCTGTGCCGGGTTTAATAACGTCGATTTGGAAGCAGCTAAAGAGTTCGGGATCAAAGTTGTTCGCGTTCCCGCCTACTCTCCGGAAGCGGTCGCCGAGCATGCTGTTGGCATGATGATGACGCTGAATCGCCGCATCCACCGCGCTTATCAGCGCACCCGGGATGCCAACTTCTCTCTGGAAGGTCTGATTGGCTTTAATATGCATGGTCGCACTGCCGGAGTGATCGGCACCGGCAAAATAGGCATCGCCGCTCTGCGCATACTTAAAGGCTTCGGCATGCGTCTGCTGGCCTTTGATCCCTATCCAAACCCACTGGCACTGGAGCTGGGCGCAGAGTATGTCGATCTGAATACGCTGTTCAAAGAGTCAGACGTGATTTCTCTGCACTGTCCTCTGACAGCGGAAAATAATCATTTGCTGAATATGTCAGCATTTGAGCAGATGAAAGATGGCGTGATGATTATCAATACCAGTCGGGGTGGCCTGATTGATTCGCAGGCGGCTATTGATGCGCTAAAAATGCAGAAAATCGGATCGCTGGGCATGGATGTATATGAGAATGAGCGCGATCTGTTCTTTGAGGATAAGTCGAACGATGTTATCCAGGATGACGTGTTCCGCCGCCTTTCCTCATGCCACAACGTACTGTTTACCGGTCACCAGGCTTTTCTTACGGCTGAAGCACTGACCAGCATTGCTGAAACCACGCTGGAAAACCTGCGCCTGCTGGAAAACGGCCAGTCCTGCGCGAATCAGCTGACGGTTTGATTTAACGACTTCAGGCCGGTTTCTCCGGCCTGACTGACTACACTGGTGTCAGCGTGCGCAGCTGCCGCTGGCCAGCGCACTTTCACCACAGCGGCGACCGTTAGCTAACTGGCACATCCCGATCGCACTTCCATCCAACTGACGCGAGAGGGCCAAAGTTCCTCCGGCATTCGAGCAGGCGCTTTCAGCGAGGCTGGACATCACCACCCGCGGTGGCGCGTGTGCGGCGGTTGCTTGTTGCGGCGGTTCGTTGTCGGTATCGCTACTGCAGCCAGACAGCAGTAGCGCGGCACCCACAAGCAGAAAGATCGCTGCTTTCATTCAGAAACTCCGGGATTGGTAAACAGGCAGAAAGCCAGCATAAGCTACGAACCAGAGCGGGTCGAGAGCTGTCACGAATATTTACCAAATTAAAAGCAGTAAAATAGCAATAGCTTCTGGTCTTATTTTATAAATAGCCCTGAAGCAGGACTAAACATCACTTTAAAACAAATGGATAGCTTATGTTAATGGATCTTCTTTTGCGGATTGCGCTGGCGGGGGCGCTGGGGGGATTAATTGGCCTGGAACGCCAGTTGAGGGCCAAAGAGGCCGGTCTGCGTACCCATATTCTGGTGGGTATCGGCAGTGCCATGTTTATGATCGTCTCCAAATACGGATTTGACGATATTCTCAGCCAGACCCATATCGGGCTGGATCCAAGCCGCATTGCGGCTCAGGTGGTCAGCGGGATGGGCTTTCTGGGTGCCGGCACCATCATTATCCAGAAACAGGTTGTCAAAGGCCTGACCACCGCTGCCGGATTGTGGGTCACGGCGGCCATCGGGCTGGTCATTGGTAGCGGGCTGTATGAGATAGGGATCTATGGCACCCTGCTGGCGCTGATCGTACTGGAAACTTTCCGTCGCATCAGCCACTGGATCATCGGCCGTCATCACACGCTGGTTTTCCATCTCAAGCCGAAGAGCGTGCCGATGGTGCTGATAGCGCTGGAGAAAGAGCGGGTGCGTACTGGGCAGGTTTCGGTGGTTAACCGGGACGCTGAGTCCGGACTGTGTGAAATGATGATTGATGTGACCCTGTCACGAAAGATTGCCCCGCACCAGATCTACGACTCACTTCTGGAAATAAAAGGCGTAGTGTCGGTAGAAATGCATTAAAAATCGCCAGATTTATCCGCCGGTGCGTTTGCTCCCTGACGACGCACTCAGGTCAAAGTCGTCTCGGGCAGGTTTGCTAAACTTCTAATAACCTCACTGTCAGCATGGCAGTTTCTTCGCGTTATTAAGTTTACGGGCCTTTTATGATTACAACCGACGGTAACAACGCAGCCGCTTCCGTTGCTTTTCGCACCAGTGAAGTCATCGCTATTTATCCTATTACTCCCAGCTCCACGATGGCCGAACAGGCCGATGCCTGGGCCGGTTATGGCCGGTGTAATATCTGGGGTGACGTGCCCCGCGTGGTTGAGATGCAGTCCGAGGCTGGCGCAATTGCCACCGTGCATGGTGCTTTACAGACCGGTGCCCTTTCCACCTCCTTTACTTCATCCCAGGGTTTGCTGCTGATGATCCCAACTCTTTATAAGCTGGCGGGACAACTGACCCCCTTCGTGCTTCACGTGGCGGCGCGAACCGTTGCCACCCACGCGCTCTCCATCTTTGGCGATCATTCAGATGTGATGGCGGTCAGGCAAACCGGATGTGCGATGCTTTCGGCAGGAAACGTGCAGGAAGCGCAGGATTTTGCGTTGATTTCACAAATGGCCGCGCTGAACAGCCGCGTGCCCTTTATTCATTTCTTCGACGGCTTCCGCACCTCTCATGAAATCAACAAAATTGCCCCGTTAAGCGATGAAACGCTGCGTAAGCTGATGCCGCAGCAGGCTATTGACCAGCATCGCCAGCGCGCGCTGACGCCGGACAATCCGGTGATACGCGGAACCTCTGCTAATCCGGATACCTATTTCCAGTCCCGTGAGGCAACCAATCCCTGGTACAACGCCACTTTTGCCCACGTTGAGAAAGCGATGGATGATTTTGCGCAGGAAACGGGGCGGCGATACCAGCCTTTCGAGTATTACGGTCACCCCCAGGCCGAAAGAGTCCTTGTGCTGATGGGATCGGCTTCGGGGACCTGTGAAGAAGTGATCGATGAGTTGCTGAAACGCGGTGACAAAGTGGGTATGGTCAAAGTCCGGCTGTTCCGGCCCTTCTCCGCCCGCCATTTGCTGGCGGCAATCCCACACTCTGCCAGGAACATTGCCGTGCTCGACCGCACTAAAGAGCCAGGCGCTCAGGCAGAACCGCTGTTCCTTGACGTGATGACCGCGCTGGCCGAAGCCTGGAGTCTGGGTGAGCGGGAAACGCTTCCCCGTGTTATCGGTGGCCGTTACGGTCTCTCTTCGAAGGAGTTCGATCCCCGCTGTGTACTGGCGGTGTTTAACGCCCTTGCGCAACCCTCACCGCCGCCGCGCTTTACGGTGGGTATTTATGATGATGTGACCCATCTGTCCCTGCCACTGCCGGACGAAACTCTGCCTTCCCATGCTCAGCTTGAGGCACTGTTTTACGGGCTGGGCAGCGACGGCAGCGTCTCAGCCACCAAGAACAACATCAAAATCATCGGCAACGCCACGCCGTTGTTTGCCCAGGGCTATTTCGTTTATGACTCCAAGAAAGCCGGGGGGCTGACGGTTTCCCATCTGCGCGTCAGCCAGCAGCCGATCAACTCCGCTTATCTTATTGAGCAGGCCGATTTTGTCGGCTGCCATCAGCTACAATTTATCGATAAATACCAGATGGCGGAGAAGCTCAAACCTGGCGGTATTTTCCTGCTGAATACCCCGTACGACGCCAATGACGTCTGGCACCGGCTGCCACAGGAAGTGCAGAGCGAACTGCGTCAGAAACAGGCCCGACTGTTCGTGGTCAATGCTGCGAAGATAGCCCGTGAATGCCAGTTGGGCGCACGTATTAACACAGTCATGCAAATGGCCTTCTTCCATCTGACCCAAATCTTGCCCGGCGATATTGCGCTGACTGAGCTGCAGAACGCCATCGCCCGCAGCTACAGCAGCAAAGGTCAGGAACTGGTTGAGCGCAACTGGCAGGCGCTGGCTGCCGCACTCAAGGCTGTGCAGCCGGCAGAACTACAGGAGGTGGACACGCAAAGCCCGCATCGCCCGCCGGTTGTGTCCGATGCCGCGCCGGATTTTGTCAAAACAGTCACGGCGGCGATGCTGGCCGGACTGGGCGATGCCCTGCCGGTTTCCGCTCTGCCACCAGATGGCACCTGGCCGGTGGGCACCACCCGCTGGGAAAAACGCAATATCGCCGAAGCGATCCCCATCTGGAAGCCAGACCTGTGTACCCAGTGTAACCACTGCGTGGCGGCCTGCCCACACTCGGCAATCCGCGCCAAAGTGGTTCAGCCAGACGAACTGACGGATGCCCCATCGGCGCTGCAGTCGCTGGGCGTAAAATCCCGCGACATGAAAGGCCAGAAATACGTGCTGCAGGTGGCACCGGAAGACTGTACCGGCTGCAATCTGTGCGTGGAAGTCTGCCCGGCCAAAGACCGCCAGGATCCGTCGGTGAAAGCCATCAATATGCTGCCGCGCCTGGAGCATGTGGAAGAGGAGAAAATCAATTACGACTTCTTCCTGCAGATGCCGGAAATCACTGCGGCTGAGCTGGAACGCATCGATATCCGTACCTCGCAGCTGATCACCCCGCTGTTCGAATACTCCGGAGCCTGTTCCGGCTGTGGCGAAACACCCTATATCAAGCTGCTGACCCAGCTGTACGGTGACCGCCTGCTGATAGCCAACGCGACCGGTTGCTCCTCAATTTATGGTGGCAATCTGCCCTCCACACCTTACACCACCAACGCGGAGGGACGAGGACCGGCCTGGGCTAATTCACTCTTTGAAGACAATGCAGAGTTCGGGCTGGGGTTCCGTCTGACGATGGATCAGCACCGTAAACGTGTGAGCCGGTTACTGGATTCTCTGGCCGATCGCCTGCATGGCCAGCTGGCAGAGGAACTACAAAGTGACACTGTAACCTTTGATCGCCAGCGTGAATTGATTGCCGGGTTGCGGTCCACACTTTCTGCGGATAGCAGTGAAGAAGCCCGACAGCTGGTTGCCAGTGCCGATGCGTTGGTCGACAAATCAATCTGGCTGATTGGCGGTGACGGCTGGGCTTATGACATCGGCTTTGGCGGACTGGATCACGTGCTGAGCCTGACTGAGAATGTCAATATCCTGGTGCTGGACACGCAGTGCTACTCCAATACCGGTGGTCAGGCTTC
This sequence comes from Erwinia sp. 009765445, assembly GCF_058137865.1. Lineage (NCBI taxonomy): Bacteria > Pseudomonadati > Pseudomonadota > Gammaproteobacteria > Enterobacterales > Erwiniaceae > Erwinia > Erwinia sp. 009765445. The sequence continues at coordinate 41,096 of NZ_JBYUWC010000002.1, read as the reverse complement.
CAAGGCTACCCCACTGGGCGCGGTGACCAAGTTTGGAGAGCACGGGAAGCGTAAGGCCAGGAAAGATTTGGGCGTTAGCATGATGATGTACGGCCATGTGTATGTGGCGCAGATTTCGCTGGGGGCGCAGCTGAACCAGACCGTCAAGGCCATTCAGGAGGCTGAAGCTTATGATGGCCCGTCGCTGATCATTGCTTACAGCCCGTGCGAAGAGCATGGCTACGACCTCGCACTCAGCCACGATCAGATGCGTCAGCTGACCAGCAGCGGCTTCTGGCCGCTCTACCGCTTCGATCCACGTCGTGCCGAGGAGGGTAAAGTTCCCCTGTCGCTGGATTCGTGCGCGCCGTCCAGTGAGCTGGAAATGGCACTGATGAACGAGCAGCGTTTCCGCCGGTTGAATGCGCAACAGCCTGAAGTGGCGAAAAAATTGTGGCATGATGCCAGTGAACAAGCTCAGCGTAATTATCAGCGTCTGGCGCAGATGGCCGGAAAAGCAGAGAGCTGAAGAACGTTGAACAGGCCGGATTCTGGCCTGCCTGCCAAAGGTGATAAAGGAGAACAGCATGACCGATAAAAACGTTCGTATCGTGGCGAAGTTTATCGCCAGAGCCGGCAAAGCCGATGAGTTGAAGAAAGTGCTGAATGCCGGGGTGAAGCCAGCCCGCGCGGAAGAAGGCTGTCTGCATTACGATCTGTACCGCAGCGTGGAAGATGGCAACGTATTCCTGTTCCATGAGACCTGGAAAGACGCGGCAGCCGTCGATTTCCACGGTGACCAGGCACACTTTAAAACGCTGATGGCAGAGTCTGAGCCGCTGCTGGCACAGCCGGCAGAAGTGATAAAGATGTGATTTGAAGCTAAAAAAAGGCCAGATTCTCTGGCCTTGTTTTTTTGCTGGTCAGTCAAACTATTTCAGCAGACGTGCCCGGCAGGATTTACCTTTGATTTTAACCTGTTGCAGCTGCTTCATTGCCTGACGGGCGCTGTCGTGACGGATAGCCACGTACGCCTGAGTTGCCGCAATATCAATTTTACCAATCGCATCACCGCTCAGACCGGCCTCTCCGGTCAGCGCACCGAGAATATCCCCCGGACGAATTTTCGCTTTCTTGCCGCCGTCAATGCTCAGCGTTGCCATTTCAGCCAGCAGCGGCTGGGGCCTGACCGCTTTCAGCGCCGAAACGCCATCCCAGCTCAGCTTCTGAGCCAGGAACTCTTCCAGCGCATGAGCACGCACCATCTCATCAGGCGCGACGAAGCTGACCGCTGACCCTTCTGCACCGGCACGGGCAGTACGACCAATGCGGTGAACGTGTACTTCCGGGTCGAAAGAGAGCTGATAGTTCACCACCATTGCCAGCGACTTGATATCCAGCCCACGGGCCGCGACATCCGTAGCCACCAGCACCCGGCAGCTGCCGTTAGCAAAGCGGATCAGCACCTGATCGCGGTCACGCTGCTCCAGATCGCCATGCAGCGCCAGCGCGCTGATCTGACTGTTCTCCAGCGTGTGGGCAATGTCGTCGCATTCACGTTTGGTGTTACAGAACACCACGCAGGACGATGGCTTCTGCTCACTGAGTAAACCAATCAGCGCGGGCAGCTTCTCACGGGCGCTGGCTTCATAAAACTTCTGCTCAATCGCCGGCAAATCCGAAACAACGTCGGTTTCCACGGTCAGCGGATCGCGTTGAATACGCTGGCTGATCTTCGCAATATCCTGCGGCCAGGTCGCGGAAAACAGCAGCGTCTGACGTGATGCCTGGCAATGACCAATTACCGTATCAATATTATCGCGAAAACCCATCTCCAGCATCCGATCCGCCTCATCCAGCACCAGTGTTTTCAACTGGTCCAGCTTCAGCGTCTCACGCTTCAGGTGATCAAGGATACGGCCAGGAGTGCCCACCACGATGTGCGGCGCATGCACCAACGAGTCCCGCTGAGCGCCCATTGGCTGCCCGCCGCAAAGGGTAAGAATCTTGATGTTGGCGGTAAAGCGCGCCAGACGACGCAGCTCTTTAGCCACCTGATCGGCCAGCTCCCGGGTCGGGCACAGCACCAGCGACTGGGTGACAAACTGAGTGGCATCAATGCGCTGCATCACGCCAAGCCCGAAGGCTGCTGTTTTGCCACTGCCGGTTTTGGCCTGCGCGCGCACGTCACGCCCTTCCAGAATAGCCGGCAGCGCCGCCGCCTGGATCGGGGTCATGGTGTGGTAGCCAAGCTCGTTCAGATTATCGATCTGGCTGGCAGGCAGTGAAGTCAGGGTTGAAAAAGTGGTCACAAATTACTCTCTGAGAAAACCGGAGGGAGGATTGTGGCAGAGTGTAGCAGAAAACCGTTGCCAGCCGTTACAGGCACGGGCGGTTTTCTCCCGGGATGGCCATAAGGCCACAGAGAGAATGTGCAGAACAGGCCGGGTTGTTTAATTATTGCTGCGATAATGCCCTTTCCTTAAATAAACCTTAAACAGAATTTAAATTAACGTTAAGAATGGGTTTAAATGCAGCAATTGAATTTTAAAACTTAAATGAATGACACCTTGTAACCAGGGAAAGAAACAGAAACATACTTCTTTGTATTTAAGAATTAACTTATGAGTAAGAATTTATTGCTGTGATAATCTTTCATTGCATTTCTGCAGCAGGTTTATTTTCGTCTTCAGCTTTTTTTAATAAAGGGAGTACGCCGTGAGTTTTTTCCATGTACTGTTGCTTGCTGTTGTTCAGGGGCTGGCCGAACTGCTGCCCGTTTCCAGCTCGGCGCACGTGATTATGACAGAAAAGTTACTGGGACTGGACCCCAGCGCACCGGACATGACACTCCTTCTGGTGATGTTACACACAGGAACCATGTTTGCCGTCATTGTTTATTTCTGGAAAAGTTGGGTGGAGACTTATTTCAGCTCAGGTCAGGCTTTTAAAAAGAACGCAATATTAATTATCCTTGCGACGCTCTGTACCGGCATTGTCGGCCTGATATTAATGAAGACAATTGAATCTTATTATGCGAAAATCCATCCCGGTTTCCAGATTGAAATGTTATTTGGCAACAGTACCCTGATTGCCTGCGGTTTGCTGGCAGCAGGGATCCTGATTATTGTTTCTTCTAAACTGAAAGAAAAGAAAGACGGCGAATTAACGCTGAAAAGCGCGGCAATTATTGGTGTGGTTCAGGGGCTGTGCCTGCCCTTCCGGGGTTTCTCACGCTCCGGGGCAACAATTTCTGCCGGGCTGTCGGCCGGTGTTGCCCGCAAGCGTGTGGAGGAGTTCAGCTTCGCACTGGCCGTGGTGCTGACTCCGGCAGTGATCGTGAAAGAAGTTTATCGGGTTTACAAAGACGGTCAGGCTGCCGCGACATCCGGAGCGGAAGCTGCGACCGGAGCAATGCACGGCGTAGTGGTTCCTTCTCTGATCGGTATGGTATTCAGTTTCCTCGCGGGACTGCTGGCACTGCGCTGGCTTTCTCGCTGGCTGGAGCATGACAGATGGCACCTGTTTGGTGGCTACTGTATTTTCGCTGCGGTGATGGTTTACTGGCTGGGATAATCTGACTGACCAAATAAAAAGGCCGCTGCATATCAACCTGCAGCGGCCTTTTTTAATCTGTTCGGATCAAATATTGGCGACGTTAATGAAGAGAGACTCGTCAATATTGGTTGAAGAGACCGTTGCCTCGCTAAAGGCATATTCCGCCCTGTCTCCGGTACGGTCCAGCGGCAGCTGTTCGAAATCAAACAGGTTTTTATCAGCCAGCTGGCTTGGGCTGACATGCTGCAGGGATTTAAACACGCTTTCCACGCGGCCCGGATCCTTACGGTCCCATTCTGTCAGCATCCCTTTCACCGCCTGGCGCTGCAAATTCTCCTGAGAACCACAAAGATTACAGGGGATAATCGGGAAGTCTTTCTGTTCCGCATAGCGGATCAGATCTTTTTCACGGCAATAGGTCAGCGGCCTGATCACCACGTTACGTCCATCATCTGAACGCAGCTTGGGAGGCATTGCCTTCATTTTCGCGCCGTGGAACATATTCAGGAACAGCGTCTCAACGATGTCATCCATATGGTGACCCAGTGCAATTTTGGTCGCGCCAATTTTTTCAGCAAAGGAGTACAGCGTTCCCCTGCGCAGGCGGGAACATAATCCGCAGGTTGTCTTGCCTTCCGGAATCTTCTCTTTCACCACAGAATAAGTGTCTTTATCCACAATATAATAAGGGATATCAAGACTGCTGAGATAGGCTGGCAGAATATGCTCCGGGAAGCCCGGCTGTTTCTGGTCCAGATTGACGGCAATCACCTCGAAATGAATCGGGGCGGCTTTTTTCAGACTGAGCAGAATGTCCAGCATGGCAAACGAATCTTTGCCGCCGCTCATGCAGGCCATCACCACATCGCCCTCTTCGATCATGTTGTAATCGGTGATGGCATTGCCGACGTTACGCCTCAGGCGCTTCTGCAGCTTATTGAACTCGAGGGTGTCTTTTCTTGTATCTTCTTGATTCATCATATTTAAATTTGAAGAATGCACGGATGCAACCTGTACCTGACTGATTTCGGGCAATTATACGTTTTTTTAGAAAAGGTTGAAACAGAGTGCGCCCTGTCGGACGGTGGTGAAGGTATCAACTGGCCGGTTGGCAGCCTTACCTGCCAACCGGCTGAGTATTCTTACATATGGGGTGGTGGGTCAAGGATCGGATCCGGATCGGAGGGCGGCGGATCGGGCATCGGTTGTGGTGTCGGGATGGGCTCGGGGATCGGAACAGGTTCGGTGGGGATCTCAGAAGCTCGTGGAGTGTCCATTTTCATGGCTGAATTCATGTCTTCCTCCTCTTTTCTGGCATGAACCTTAAGCATAGGCACGCTGGTCAGTGCTGGCAAATGCACAAAAAAAAGCCGGTAATCACCGGCTTGTACGAATCAAATGTGCTATGCAGTAATTCAAAAAAGGAAGTAAGACAATATGGAGCGCAACGCCCATCGCTTGACGTTGCATTCACCTGCGAAAAAGAGTTTGCCTCAGCTGTGACGGGTTTTTATTGATGTTGATCAGCTTTAAGGCCCCTTTTACGCCCTTTCCCATAATGCCTGCTGTACTTCCTATAACCATTTACGTCGCCTTAACCACCACGCAACACCCAGCACCAGTAGTACTAACAGTAAGCAGAATGCGCCAAAGCCATAGTGCCAGCCTCCGCCCGGAATGCCGCCAAGGTTGACGCCAAACAGCCCGGTCAGGAAGGTGGTGGGCAGAAAGACCATCGCCAGTAACGACATTGTGTAAGTGCGTCGGTTCATCGCTTCCGCCATGACGGTGCTGATTTCGTCGGCCAGCACTGCCGTTCTCGCCACGCTGGCATCCAGATCGTCCAACCCACGCCCTAACCGGTCGGAAATATCCTGCATACGACGGCGATCATCATCACTCATCCAGGGCAGGCGCTCACTGGCGATACGGGAAAATACGTCGCGCTGCGGAGCCATATAGCGACGCATAATGATTAGCTGCTTGCGGATCAACGCCAGCTCTCCTCTTGGCGGCACCTGCTGGTCCACCACGGCATCCTCAAGATCGATAATTTTATCATGCAGCTGCTCAATAAATTCACTGGTGTGATCGGTCAGTGCATCGCAAACCTCCACCAGCCAGCTTCCGCCATTCACCGGCCCATTACCGTTTTGCAGGTCGGTCAGGACTTCATCAATCGCGAAAACTTTGCGCTGACGGGTGGAAACAATCAGCCTGTCGTTAATAAATACGCGGATCACCACCAGCTGGTCCGGACGTGACTCGCTGTTCAGGTTCACGCTGCGTAGCGTAATCATGGTGCCGTCACCCAGACGGTTCACGCGCGGACGCATGCTGTCGCCGCCCAGCGCATCCCGCACCGCGTCAGGCAACAACGGAGTAGACACCAGCCAGTCTGCACTTTCACGGTGGGTATAATTCAGGTGCAGCCAACAGGGCTTATCGCAGTGAATCACATCTTTATCGTCAATGGGAATTAACCCACCTTTGCCATCAAGCTGGCAGGAAATTATGGCGTCCGATATCTGTAGATCTTTACCTTCAATGACGTCCACAGCCACTCCGCATTTAATATTATCAATATGATGCAGTCTAGCCTGAGCCTGAGCCGATGCAAAATGGGCTTGTGAACGATAACCGTTAAAAAACGTATCAGTCTGCAAATAAAACCAGATCCGGCTCACGAATTACACATCCTCCTCACACCATTTCTTGTTATTTCCCGGCCAGTAAGGAAATATTCTCCCAGCTTTGAGGATTGTGACTGTTTAATCAGGCAAAACCTAAACCGCTTCTTTCCCCCTTTACGGGGCGGAGATAAGCGGTTTAGGTTTTTTTTTGGTCGTTATTCAGCCATCCCGTGCTGAAACTGAGGTTCGAAGGAGTGAAAATGATGAAATATCAGCAGCTGGCCCGGCAGATCCTGACGGGAGTGGGTGGCAGGGAAAACATACAGTCGGTCGTACATTGCGCCACACGCCTGCGTTTCCGGCTGAAAGACTCACGTAAAACAGATTCGGGGTTAAAGCAAAACCCGGATGTCATCACCATCGTGGAAAGCGGCGGCCAGTACCAGGTGGTGATTGGCAATCACGTCGGTGAGGTGTATCAGGCTTTGCTTAGTGAGGGCGGTCTCAGCGACGGTGACAATGCAGACAGCGACTCACCGGCAGAAAAACAGACTCTTTTTGCCCGTTTTATTGACATCGTTTCCGGGATATTTACCCCCTTTATCGGGGTGATGGCCGCTTCCGGTATTCTCAAAGGCCTGCTGGCTCTGGCGATGGCGCTGGGCGTGCTGAACGAGCAGAGCGGCAGCTATAAAACCCTTTTTGTCGCCAGTGACGCCCTGTTCTATTTTCTGCCTGTGGTGCTGGGGTACTGCGCGGGAAAAAAATTTGGCGGCAACCCGTTTGTCTGCATGACAATTGGTGCCGCACTGGTGCATCCGGTGATGCTGGAGGCCTTCAGCAAGGAACAGGCAGGCCAGGCGCCGATGCACTTCTTGGGCGTGCCGATTATCCTGATCAACTACGCCTCTTCGGTGATCCCGATAATTCTGGCTGCCTGGGTTTCCTGCCTGATTGAGCGTCTTCTCAATCCCCGCCTTCCGGGAGCGATCCGTAACTTCACCACCCCACTGGTCTGTCTGGCCATTGTGGTGCCGCTGAGTTTTCTGCTGATCGGCCCGGTTGCCACCTGGCTGAGCCATCTGCTGGCTAATGGCTATCTGTGGGTTTACGGGCTCAGCCCGCTGGTAGCCGGACTGTTTGTTGGTGGCTTCTGGCAGGTTTTTGTCATTTTCGGCCTGCACTGGGGGCTGGTGCCACTGATGATCAATAACCTCAGTATTTACGGGCAGGATTCAATGTTGCCACTGCTGCTGGCCGCTGTAATGGGCCAGACCGGAGCCACACTGGGGGTTCTGTTACGTACCCGCGACGAAAAATTAAAGGGGATTGCCGCTTCTGCTTTCAGCGCCTGCTGGTTCGGGATCACTGAACCGGCAGTCTATGGTGTCACCCTGCCTGCCCGTCGTCCGTTTATCTTTGGCTGCATCGGTGGCGCGCTCGGCGCGGCAATTATCGGTTTCTGGCAAGCCAAGGTTTACTCCTTCGGCCTTGCCAATATCTTCACGCTGTTCCAGACGGTGCCCAATAGCGGGATCGACGCTACGGTGATTGCCGCTTTTACGGGGTCATTACTGGCATTCGTGGTAGGGACAGTCGCCACGTATTTCTTCGGCCTGCCCGCTGAGAAGGCTGCTGCGCTGGTGGCAGAAGCGAAAGCCTCCAACTCTGAACCCGAAGCCAGTTCCCTGCTAAAAACGCTGACGATGAACAGCCCGATGTCAGGCCAGGTGATCCCGCTGGAAGAGGTTCCTGACCAGACGTTCGCCAGCGGCCTGCTGGGTAAAGGCGTCGGGATTGTCCCCACTGAAGGTCGTGTGGTTTCACCAGTTAACGGCTGTGTTGCCTCTCTGTTCCGCACCGGACACGCTATCGGGCTGCTGGCAGATAACGGCGTGGAACTGCTGATCCACGTGGGGCTGGATACCGTCAAACTCGGGGGTGAATACTTCACCATTCACGTTACTCAGAACCAGCAGGTTCGCTGCGGTGATCTGCTGATTGAATTTGATATGACGGCCATCAACCGGGCGGGCTATGACCTGACCACCCCCATTATTGTCAGTAACACCGATGATTATCTTGAAGTTCTCCCTGCCAGCAGGCAGACAGAAGTGCAGGAAAATACGCCGTTGCTGACGCTTTTCGTTTAATTTTGCTCAAGGAGATGATTATGATTCAACGTTTTCCGGACTCATTTTTATGGGGCGGTGCCGTGGCGGCCAATCAGGTGGAAGGAGCCTGGCAGGAAGGAGGAAAAGGCCTGTCGACTTCAGATCTTCAACCCAAAGGTATCTTTGGTGAGCGGGCAGAACGTCAGCCTGGTGATTACGGCATTAAAGATGTTGCCATCGATTTCTATCACCGTTATCCGCAGGATATTAAGCTATTCGCTGAGATGGGCTTTACCGTGTTGCGCACTTCCATCGCCTGGACACGTATCTTTCCCAACGGAGATGAAACAGAGCCTTGTGAGGCAGGTCTGGCCTTTTATGATCGACTTTTTGATGAGATGCAGAAATACAACATCACGCCAATGGTGACCCTCTCCCATTATGAAATGCCCTGGGGCCTGGTAAAAAACTATGGTGGCTGGGGCAATCGTAAAACCATCGGCTTTTTTGAACACTATGCACGCACGGTTTTCGAACGCTACAAAGATAAGGTGAAATACTGGCTCACCTTCAACGAAATCAATATGTCGCTGCATGCCCCGTTCACCGGAGTTGGCCTGCCTGAAGAGAGCAGTAAACAAGCGATCTATCAGGCTATCCATCATCAGCTGGTTGCCAGCGCCCGCGCGGTCAAAAGCTGTCACCAGATTGTTCCGGATGGGAAAATTGGCAACATGCTGCTGGGCGGCCTGCTGTATCCGCTGAGCTGCAAACCGGCCGATATGCTGGAAACGCTGCAAAAAAACCGGGACTGGTTGTTCTTTGGTGACGTGCAGGTTCGCGGTTATTACCCGGCTTATATGACCCGTTTCTTCCGCGAACAAGGAATCCAGCTTGAAATCAACGAGCAGGATAAAGCCGAGCTGCGCCAGCCGGTCGATTTTATCTCCTTCAGTTATTACATGACGGGTTGCGTAACTGCCGATGAAAATCATCAACAGCTGCGCGGCAATATCCTCGATATGGTACCGAACCCGCACCTGCCAGCTTCAGAGTGGGGCTGGCAGATTGATCCACAAGGTCTGCGCTTGCTGATGAACGAGCTGTACGATCGTTACGAGAAGCCCCTGTTTATCGTGGAGAATGGCCTGGGCGCCCGCGACAAAGTGGAGGCCGATGGCAGCATTAACGACGACTACCGTATTGCCTATCTCAACGACCACCTGGTGCAGGTACGTGAAGCGATTGAGGACGGCGTGGAGGTCTGGGGTTATACCAGTTGGGGGCCGATCGACCTGGTCAGCGCCTCGCAGGCTCAGCTCTCCAAACGCTACGGCTTTATCTATGTCGATCGCGATGATGACGGCCAGGGCACGCTGGAGCGTAAACGCAAAAAAAGTTTTTACTGGTACCAACAAGTTATTCAGTCGAACGGTGCTTCATTAAAATAATGCCTCTCTGAGGGCAGTTCCCTGCCCTCATTATTATTTAAACACGAAACTGGCTCCGGGAATTTATCCTGCAAGGCCACTTATAACTATAAGCTTTAAGCAAGGAATAAATGATGGAACGGATCTCACATTATTTTTCAGAAATAAAGGACATCTTGTGTCCAGAGAACAACACTCACCTTTTAACTGAGCGAAATAACCGAAAGTTTTTGAAGTTAACCCGCACCAGCGCAATTATCATGTTTTTGTTCGCCGGAAACGTGACGGCTTCTGCCCCTGAGTGGAATGGCACCGCACTGGGCTTTACGTCGCCAGAAAAAGGGCTGCTCGGTGATATGTTGGGAGTCAGGCCGCTGCTGGAAAATAATGGTTTCTATTTTAACCTCGGTTATTTAAGCCAAATCGCTTATAACAATTCCGGAGGGTATAACCCCGACCATCACACCGCTTATATTGATCAGGTTGCGCTGACCTTTCAGCAGGACCTGGAAGCACTGACCGGTATTCCCGATGCTAAAATAGAGGGAAATATCGTTAACCGAAACCATGATGACAGCCTGACAACCCGACGTCTGCAGGATACCCGCGTGGGCATTAACGATCTGGCGCAGGAGAGCTCCGGTTCAGGCTCAATTACGCGGCTGGGCTGGCTGACATTTTCCCGTAGCTTTGACGACCAGCGTCTGCACTGGCGCATTGGGATGATGAATAAGGTGCAGGACTTCGATCAGATTATGCCCTGCGATTTTCAGCTGCTCTCCCAGTGCGGCGGCAAATCGGCTAACTCGCTGACGTGGTATAACTGGAATATCCATTATTGGGGCACCACTTTGCAGTACAAGCTGACCAGTGAGCTGACGCTGAAAGGCGGCGTTATGGAGCAAAACGCCTCTGCCACCTCGCGCAGACAGGCCTGGAATACCTCATCCAAAGGCACCCGAGGTTTCCTGCTGCCCGTCGAACTGGAGATGAAAACGCATTTCAACGAGCTACCGGGGATCTACAATCTGGGCATATTGTTTACCAATGCACCCCAGCAGGATCTCTATGCCGGTAAATCGCAGGAAACCGGCGCGGACGATCCGCAGGGTTATCGTCAGCATAACCGCACCTGGTTCCTCTATTCCGGCTTTAATCAGCAGCTCACCCGCCATCAGGATGACGCCACTCGCGGTCTCAGCACATCGTGGAGCCTCGGTCTGGGCGACCAGCGTACCAATCCTCTGCATGTTGCCACTGCGGTTTCGCTGCGCTACAGCGGATTGCTGGATGCCCGTCCGAAAGACTGGCTGGGGCTGGGCTTTTCGTGGATAAAAATGAGCAACAGCTATCGCCACAATCAGGAGACGATAAATCAGCTCCAGGGCGTTGATGACTACAGCAATCCACTGTACCAACCGCTGGCAGGCCATTCGGTCAATGCCGAACTCTATTACCGGATACATGCCACCAGCTGGCTGCAGCTTCAGCCAGGCCTTCAGTACTGGCATCGTCCTGGCGGAGTGAAAGAAACTCAGGATGCCTGGGTAACCGGCCTGAAAACAGTAATCACCTTTTGATTAACCAGGACCGGATGGGGCAACCCTGTCCCGGTCCTGCTCAGGCTTCGTCTTCACTCTCTTCCAGCGCCAGCGTCTCTTTTCTCACCCGTTCGATGTGGATGGTCAGAAACATCCGTTCTTCCGCTCCCAGTGCATATGACCAGGTCTTATGCACATGGCTGTCGATCTTCTCCACGCAACGGTAAGCCTGTGGATAGCGGCTACGGACCACGTCATGCAAAGAATCATCATCGCTGTACACACCGCGTTTACCGAGCATCCGCTGGGCAAAAAACTTCAGATGGGTCACAAAGCGGTTGTAGCTGAGAGAGTCCGGCTGATAGTCAATTTTCAGCTGGTATCTGACGATATCGAGGATCTGCTGCATAAAGCCAGTAATATGCATCACTTCAGGCATATTGCTGTGCAACTGAGCGTTAACCAGATGCAGGGCAATAAAGCCGGCTTCGTCCTGCTCCAGACGGATGCCCAGCCGTTTTTCGATAATATCGAGGGCGCTGAGGCCAACGGCATACTCATGCGGATAGAGCGTGCGGATCTCCCAGTTAAGAACGTTGCGCAGAGGGATATTTTCACGCTGGCGCTGCAGCGCGAAATTGATGTGATCGGTCAGGCCAATCGCCAGACTCTCATGCAGATGACCGGTAAGCTCCTGTTTCGCCAGCGCGATAACACACTCACTGGTGGTAACCACCTCCAGCGGTATTTCAGACAGCAACTCGCTCAGCCGTCCCAGCAGTTCGCGGTTTTGCAGGGCAAAAACTTTTTCCACCGCAGCGGGATCGATGACCTCCCCCGCCTGCTTCTGGAAAGCCAGTCCCCGTCCCATTACGACCTGTTCTTTTTCCTGTGCATCGTGGACGATCGCCACGTTATTGTTGAGCACTTTTATAATTTTCATATCCTGGCCTGAAAATAAAAAAACCTGACCGCCGGAGAGGTCCGACTGCCAGGTTTTGCCTGCAGCGAAGCAGTAACAATCCAGACGCTACAGTAATTCATTCCGCCCTCAGCTCAAGCGTGGGCCGTTGGTTCTGTGACGGCTCTCGAAAATTGCCGACCGTCAGCTCTGCTGCGCGGCTGCACACTTGTTCTGTTCCAGCTGCTTCAACTGACCCATACGTTCATCCGCATGTTTCTGCGCCAGGCTCTTCGCCACGCCGTTGCCGATACCAAAATCGCCAAGGAAGCCCAGTACCGTCAGACCGTCAAACTGTCCGGTCTGATCAATTTTGGTCTGTACCTGTTGCTGGTCAGCAATCTCCTTCTGTACGCCGCTGCAGTCCAGCTGCGTTGACTGCACCACGCTGACCGGTGGAGAGGAAGGATACTGTTTAAGCGCACAACCAGAAAGCAGTAAAACCACAGCAAATACCGAGCAAAACTTAACCATATAACACCCGGGCGCAAGATATGAACGTTAACGGCACCAGTATCCGGCATCGCGTATAAATTGATGCGCAAAGCAACTGCAGTTACCGGTGGTTAATTGACCCATAGCACGCTGCGGCCAAAAGCCCCAGCCCCTGACCGATATTGCGGTAATTATTTATGCCTGAGGATATACATCGTGCGGCTGTAGGCCACATCCTCAGGATTGGTGATTGGATAGCCCTTAACCCACGGCTTGATCAGGCGGCCATTGGTATACTGGTAGAGCGGTGCGATCGGCACCTGATCGGCAATAATCTGCTCTGCACGGTTGTAATCATCGTTGCGCTTTTCGCTGTTGGTTTCACGGCTGGCCTGTTCAATGATCGCATCGTAATCCGCACTTTTGAATTTCGCGATATTGCCGCTGTGGGTTGAAGTAAGCAGGCTGAGGAAGGTCGATGGCTCATTGTAGTCGCCGACCCAGGAAGCGCGGATCACATCAAAGTTGCCGGTGTTGCGGCTGTCGATGTAGGTTTTCCACTCCTGATTCTGCAACTTCACTGTGACCCCAAGGTTTTTCTTCCACATTGAGGCCACGGCAATGGCAATTTTCTGGTTATTCTCCGAGCTGTTATACAGCAGCGTCAAATCCAGCGGATGAGTCGGTCCATATCCGGCAGCGGTCAACAGCGCCTTCGCCTGAGCATTCAGCTCTGCCTGATCGTGCTGCTGGATAAAGTCCGGCTTCGATTTGAAACCAGCCGTCACGTCCGGCGTGAAATGCCAGGCTGGTTTCTCACCCGTTCCCAGCACATTTTCGGCAATGATTTTCCGGTCAATACTCCACGACAGCGCCTTACGCACCCGCACATCGGCCGTCGGGCCTTTGGTGGTGTTAAAGGCGTAATAATATGTTCCCAACTGGTCAGGCGTGTAGACCTCTCCGGGGATCTGTTTTTTCAGCAGGCCGTACATGTTTTTTGGGAAGGATTCGGTGATATCGATATCGTCAGCACGATAGCGTTTCGTGGCGCTGGATTCCTCGTTAATCGGCACGAACGTTACCTTAGTTAACACGCTGTGCGCGTTATCCCAGTACTGGCCATTACGCACCAGCACCAGCTTTTCATTCACCACACGCTCCTGCAATTTATAGGCACCGTTGCCTACCAGGTTTCCAGGCTGGGTCCACTCTTTACCGTCTTTCTCTATGATTTTTTCCGGTACCGGATACAGGCTGAAGTTGGCGGTCAGGCTGACAAAAAACGGCACCGGTTTATCCAGCGTCACTTTCAGGCGGTTGTCATCCAGCGCGGTGACACCCAGCTTATCCGGCGTCATTTCACCTTTGGTGATCGCTGCTGCATTCTGGATACCGGCCAGTTCGGCAAACCAGGCAAACGTTGAACCCACTTTCGGATCGACCAGGCGCCGCCAGCTGTAAACAAAATCGTTAGCCGTTACCGGCTCGCCATTCGACCAGCGGGCATCTTTGCGCAGGGTGAAAATCCAGGTTTTATTGTCAGTAGTCTGCCACTGGGTAGCGACGCCAGGCACGATATTGCCCTTTGCATCCTGATTGGTCAGCCCTTCAAACAGATCGCGGATCACCTGAATTTCTGGCAGGCCTACAGCTTTAGCTGGATCGAGCGAAGCAGGCTCATCTTTGATATGGCGGACAATCTCCTGACTGGCGGCCAGCGGCGTGCCAGGCGGGACATCGGCGGCGTACAGTGAAGCACTGACGGCCAGGGACAGCATGGCCAGCGTGAAACGGTAATTCCTCATCGGCATACCTCAATAAAAGGTCAACGGAACGGGCTTATACCCGGCACTTTAACGCAAATCGTTGATAGGTCAGTAGCATTTTTCGCAACGTTGGCACTCAGAAGGAAAGAACAGTGAGCCGCCCGGCACTTTTTTTCCCCGCCATTTTACGTTAGCTTTAGAAAAACTTTTCCGGAGTGAAACTGATGTCCCTGATTCATCCGCGCCCGCTTCGCGGCAAACTGGATGCAGAAAGTAAAGTCTATGGTGCCAGCGTGCTGGGCGCACCTCTCCTGTGGTTTCCCGCTCCGGCGGCTGATAAAGAGAGCGGACTGATCCTCGCCGGAACGCACGGTGATGAAACAGCCGCGGTGGTCACGCTTTCCTGTGCCATGCGCACGTTGCAGGAGCCGCATCGTCGCCACCATGTGGTGCTGGCGGTAAACCCTGATGGTTGCCAGCTTGGGCTGCGCGCCAACTCTCATGGTGTGGACCTCAACCGTAACTTCCCGGCGGCCAACTGGCAGTATGGTGATACCGTTTATCGCTGGAACAGCGTGGCGGATGAACGTGATGTGTTACTTTCAACGGGTGAGCGCTCAGCCTCAGAGCCAGAGACTCAGGCCCTCTGTGATTTGATTCATCAAATTAAACCGGCGTGGATTGTGACTTTCCATGAGCCGCTGGCCTGTATTGAAGATCCACAGACCAGCGCACTGGGAGAATGGCTGGCGAAAAAAATGGATTTGCCGCTGGTTACTACCGTAGGGTATGCCACCCCCGGCTCTTTTGGCAGCTGGTGTGCTGACCTCAACCTGCCGGTGATTACTGCGGAACTGCCGCCGATCTCCGCCGATGAATCTACGGAAAAATACCTCGGCGCGATGGTGGACTTACTGAGCTGGCAGCCCTGAAAACGTGATCCTGCCGCAGCTGAAAGGCAGCGACGGATCCACATCAACAGCCAGCCAGGTTGGCCCGTCCAGATCAATAAAGCGGGCTGACTTCACCAGCGGCAGTGCGGCGGCAATAGCTCTTGAGGTGCAAAGCATGCAGCCCAGCATCACTTCAAACCCCGCCTCTTTTGCCGCTTCAGCCAGCGCCAGCGCTTCGGTCAGGCCACCGGTTTTATCCAGCTTGATATTGACCATCTCGTAGCGCCCTTTCAGCTTCGGCAAACTTTCTCTTGTGTGGCAGCTTTCATCGGCACAAATCGGCAACGGATGAATAAAATTCTCCAGCGCGGCGTCCTCGCCTGCTGGCAGCGGCTGTTCCAGCATTGCCACTTTCAAATCCGCCAGCAGCTGGCAGCGCGCGGCAAGCCCTTCGCTGTGCCAGGACTCATTGGCATCCACAATCAGCGTCGCCTGAGGAACGGCGGCGCGCACCGCCACCAGGCGTTCAGTGATCAGCGAGTTATCAAGTTTCACTTTCAGCAGCCTCGCGCCGTTTTGCCACAGTGCCAGCGCACTGCTGACCATCGCCTCCGGCGTATCAATTGAGACAGTCTGAGCCATTTCGATAACGGGTGGCTGAGGAATGGCGGTGAGGTGCCACAGGTCGCTGCCGAGTTTTCGCGCCTGAAGATCCCATAATGCAGAATCGATGGCATTTCTCGCAGCACCGGCAGGTAATACCTGCTGCAGCTGCTCACGGGTCATGCCCTGTTCAAGTTCATCAAATAAGGCGGCAATTTGCGCCAGCACCGACGCTTCCGTTTCGCCATACCGCGGATAAGGCGTACATTCCCCCACGCCCCTGATCCCCTCTTCCTCCAGCTCCACTACCACCACTCCGGCCTCGCTGCGGGTACCACGCGCAATCACAAATGGCGTGTGCAACGGCCAGGCTTCCGGGTATACCTTGACTGCTCTCATTAACGGGTCCTTTCAGGAGAAAAAAAAGAAATGCCACCTCAACACCATAGCTATTGCGGCCGCCCTTTGGCAATGCGCTCGTAAAGAAAGGCTTTTTACTGTCCCACTTGCAGAGCATGGCTTACACTCAGTTCAGTGTTTACTGCGCTTATAAGGAAAGATTATGTCACAGACTGTACATTTTCAGGGCAACCCGGTTGCCGTTGCAGGCCAGTTACCGGTGCCGGGCCATGCCGCGAAACCTTTCACGCTGGTTGCCAAAGACCTCTCCGATGTCTCCCTTTCCCACTACGCGGGCAAGCGTAAAGTTCTGAACATCTTCCCCAGCATTGATACCGGTGTCTGCGCCGCCTCGGTGCGCAAATTCAACCAGCTGGCCAGCGAGCTGGATAATGCGGTAGTACTGTGCATCTCTTCCGATCTGCCCTTTGCCCAGTCCCGTTTTTGCGGCTCTGACGGCCTGAGCAACGTGGTTACGCTGTCCACTTTGCGGGGTGGCGAGTTCAAACAGGACTACGGTGTGGCGATCGATGATGGTCCACTGAAAGGCCTGACGGCTCGCGCCGTGGTGGTGCTGGATGATAAAGACAACGTACTTTACAGTCAGCTGGTGAATGAGATTACCACCGAGCCGGATTATGACGCCGCGCTGGCAGCGCTGAAATAAAGCTAACCGCCCCAGGCGTGCATCAATAGCCTGATAAATTTAAAAGCACCGCGCGATGATGTCGCCGGTGCTTTTTTATTAACTGCTGTAAACTAAATTTGCCTGATCCTCAGTAAATCAGGCAATTTCTGTCCACGGTAACGCCGCACGGGTGATTACTGCCCTTCACCCTCGCTTTTCTTCTGACTCAAACCATACTCACGCAATTTATTGGCAATGGCCGTGTGCGAAACGCCTAAACGTTTTGCCAGCTTGCGCGTGCTGGGATAGGACAGGTACAAACGGGTCAGGATTGAACGTTCGAAGCGGCTGGTGATCTCGTCCAGAGAGCCTTCCATCACTTCTTCTCCCAGCGGCAGATCCATCGCGAATTCCGGCAACACAATATCCTGCGGTTGCAACTCATAGCCTTCCAGCTGGGTCAGCGCCCGATACAGCGCATTCTTTAACTGACGTACGTTACCGGGCCAGGTGTAGCGGCTGAGAAAAGCATTCAGTTGAGGTGACAGTTTTGGCCGGGCCACCCCCTGCTCATCCGCAAAGCGGGCAACAAACATTTCGGTCAGAGGCAGGATGTCCTGCGGACGATCGCGCAACGGCGGCAGATTCAGCGTCAGGACGTTGAGACGATAAAACAGATCTTCACGGAATTCGCCACGATGTACCATCTCCGTCAGGTTCTTCTGCGTGGCACAGATCACGCGAACGTCAACGTGGACCTCATGCTCTTCACCCACCCGACGGAAGGTGCCGTCGTTGAGGAATCGCAGCAGCTTGGTCTGCATCCGCGGCGACATCTCACCAATCTCATCCAGCAGCACCGAGCCACCATTAGCCTGCTCGAAGAAGCCTTTTTTCCCTTCCAGCGCGTTCGGGTATGCCCCGGCCGCGTGGCCAAACAGCTCGCTTTCTGCCACATCATCCGGCAGCGAGGCACAGTTCAGCGCAAGGAACGGCTTTTTGCCACGCGCACTGCGCAGATGGCAGGCACGCGCCAGCATATCTTTGCCCGTCCCTGTGTCCCCGACAATCAGCAGCGGCGCATCCAGCATCGCCAGCTTGCGGGCCTGTTCAACAACCTGACGCATCTTCGGCGTGACCGCCACAATATGCTGGAATTCGCTGTCGTCATTCACCGCCAGGTTCTGCAACTGCTGTCCCATTCTCGCGGTGGATTTCAGCATCACTACCGCGCCGACCGGGCTACCGGGCTGCTCATTCTCACCAGCGGCATAAATAGGGGTGATTTCCATCAGGAAGTCGCGGCCCTGGATCACCACGTGATGGGCCTGTGGTTCAATGCGCTCGCTTTCCAGCCAGCGCTGGAAATTGAATCCGGCGATCAGCGCGCCTGCGCCAAAGTTACGCATTTTCTCTTCATTAAGCGAAAACAACGTCTGTGCCGCCGGATTTGCCAGTTCCACCTTACTTTTCAGATCGATAGAAAAAACCGGCTCCGGTAACGCCACCAGCAGTGCGCTCAGTGCCCGGTGCTCCCGTTCGGAAGGCAAAAAAGTCACCGTTCTGACATCTGTCACGCTGGGTATACGGCGGATTTCAGCCATCAGCTGACTGAACTGATCAAACTCAATGGGGGAGAAATTCAGGTAGATGCGCCCGATGGGGGCAATTTCAATACCGCGCAAATCAATGCTTCTTTCCACAAGGAGATCAAGCAGTTCGCGGGTCAGACCTAGTCGGTCCTGGCAAAAAACTTCCAGACGCATGCGTAGCAACCTTCATTCATAACGGGCGAGCCCTGATGATACTCTATCAGGGCAGGCGCCAGAAGAGTTCTGGAAGGAAATCTTGACAGTTGATCACTTCTGCAGCGTTTCTTTCAGTTGAGTCACCAGATCGCGGCGAAAATCCCCCAACCGTGGCTTATCATCTTCCATCCACGGCAGCGGACGGCATAACTCCATGGTTTTGATCCCCAACCGGGCCGTCAGTAAACCGGCCCCGATCCCCTGTGCTGCACGGGCAGAAAACCGTGCCGCTAGATCCTGTGACATCCAGTCCATACCCACCTCCCTGACCAGCTCAGATGCACCGGCAAAGGCTATGTTGAGCAGGACCAGTCGGAACAGGCGAATGCGACTGAAGTAGCCCAGCTCAATGCCATAAATCGCAGCAATACGGTTAACCAGCCGCAGATTGCGCCAGGCGATAAAAGCCATATCCACCAGCGCCAGCGGGCTGACAGCGATCATCAGCGTGGACTCCGCTGAACTGCGGCCAATTTCCCGACGGGCCTGACGATCCAGCACCGGCTGCACCAGTTGGGCATACAGTGCGACGATTTCACGGTCGTTATGAGTTTCATGCAGCGAGGCATGCCAGCGTTGCAGCGCAGGATGCGCCTGATCCAGCCCGGCCTGACGCGCCAGCTTTTCACAAAACTCACGGCCTTTTCCCACCCCATGGCTGTTCAGCAACTCGCGGGCAACGTCACGCTCATCGGCTCGCTCCCTCAGCCGATACAGACGACGCCATTCGGCAATCAGCGAACCCGCTCCGGCGCAAACGATCAGCCCACCGGCCACACAACCACCCATAGCAATCCAGTCCTGCTGAACCCAGGCGTTATGCGTCCACTGCGCGCCCTGCGCCACCACACTGACGCCAAAAACGGCCAGCCCGGCTTTCACCATCCTGCGCCACAAGCTCCGTTTCGGACGCAGAGCGGCTTCCACCACTTTTTCTCCTGCACCCTCTTCCTCCGGCTCTTTTTCAGGATCGACAGCCACAAACTGGCTCTCCTGTTGCTCAAAAGCCTGAGCCGCCTTCAGCGTTAACGTTTTGTCCGCTTCCAGCGGCTGCGCGAAATCTATCCGCGGTTTCAGCGGGGCGTTCATCGCAATTTATCTCCCAGTAAAAATTCCAGCGCGGCATCCAGCCGGATATGCGGCAAAGGACGGTCAATGTCCAGATCCTGCGGCCGGAACTGTTCAAAATGGAACCCCTGCTTCTGCCAGAATGCGTGGCCCGGCAGCCTTGGCGGCACTTCTCCCGGATAGACGGTCAGCGGCTCATTGTCTCCAAGTCGGTGCCCGCGCAATGCCGGGATCTTCTCGCCCTGATGATCCACCAGTCCGCTCTGCGTGGCCTGTACAGAAGCCAGCCCCACGCAGTCCATGGTGATCCCTTCGAAAGCCGCGTTCTGCCAGGCATCCTGCACCAACTGCTGCAGCAACGAGACCAGGTTGGCATGCTGGTCGCCCGTCACATGATCGGATTTGGTGGCAGCGAACAGCAGCTTATCAATTACCGGTGAAAACAGTCGACGGAACAGCGTCCGCTGGCCGTACGAGAAGCTTTGCATCAGTTGGGTCAGCGCCAGCCGCATATCGTTAAATGCCTGCGGTCCGCTGTTCAGTGGCTGCAGGCAATCAACCAGCACAATCTGGCGGTCAAAGCGCAGGAAATGGTTCTTATAAAAGCCTTTTACCACGTGCTGGCAATAGTAGTTGTAGCGCGCGCGCAGCATGCCGATATTGGTACTGGCATCGGCCTGTGCCAGTCTTGACTCACCGCTTTCATCCACCTGTGGCCACGGAAAAAACTGCAAAGCTGGTGCGCCAGCCATGTCGCCGGGCAGCACAAACCGACCGGGCTGGATAAAATGCAGCCCTTCCTGTTTGCACTTCACCAGGTAGCCGGTCCAGGCCGCGGCAATCTCCGCAAGGCGGTTCTCATCAGCCGGTGCCAGCGGGTCAAACCCTTCACAGAGTTTCTGCCAGTGCGATGACCAGCTGGCGCGATCGCCCAGCAGCAGACCGGTCATCTGTCGCGACCAACTGAGGTAATCCTGTGCCAGCATAGGCAGGTCGAGCAGCCATTCCCCGGGATAATCGACAATTTCCAGGTACAACGTGGAGGTATCTTTGAAGTGACGCAGCAGGGACTCACGGGAGCGGTAGCGCAGCGCCAGGCGCATTTCACTCACACCCCGCGTTGGCGTGGGCCAGGCGGGCGGCGCGCCGTAAAGCTGCGAAAGCCCCTCATCATAGGTAAAGCGCTGGATGCCCAGATCTCGCTGAGGCACCCGCTTTACGCCAAGCAGGCGCTCTTCACGCACCGCCGAGAACATTGGCAGGCGCGCACCAGAGTTGACGTTAAGAAGTTGATTGACCAGTGAAGTGATAAAAGCGGTTTTCCCGCTGCGGCTGAGGCCGGTGACCGCAAGGCGCAGGTGGCGATCCGCGCCCCGGTTTACCAGCGACAGCAATTCATTTTGAAGTCGTTTCATCTGGGTGTCGGCACCTTTTTTTAATTTTTTTGCTCATTATATTTACAGCCAAGCGTAGCAAATTAAAGCGGTAATAACGATCTTCAGGACTTATTCCAGCGGGCAGTTGCGCCACGCATTGCACGACGGATTAAGGGCTCCAGCGCCCAGGCAAGAAGGATCTTCAGCGGGCGGCGGGCGACCGATTTCACCGCCAGGCCGGTCAGCCCCGCTGGCCCATAAGTCAGTGCGCTGATCAGCACAAATTTACCGGCCCTCTTCAACGCGGGCGCGGCATTACGACGAACAGATGATTGCCAGTTACGCATACTCATTCTCCGGTAAAAGGTGAAGGCCCGCACCCGGGCCCGCATTTGAAGAGGGTTTACAGCTGACGAAAACGGCTACGCACGCTGAACGTTTCTGACGTCACATAACGTTCCATTTCACGCAGGCTTCGCTCACCGCCGTTCAGTTCAGCACTCAGTTGATTGAGCAATTCATGTGCCGTTGGCGCTTTTTCCCCGTCGTGGGTGTAACTCTCCGGCATTTCATCCAGCACAAAAGCCAGCACGAAATAGACGATGGTGGTGAACATAAAGAGGCCGAAAAACATCGACAGCACCACAATCACCCGCACCAGCCGTACCGGGATCTCCAGGTAATCGGCTATGCCGGCACAGACCCCCTTCACTTTCCCTTGTGCCGGAATCCGGTAAAGCTTTCTCCCTTTAATTGTCACACCGCTCATTGCTGCCTCCAGTTGGGATGCTCAGCATCGAGGATCTCTTCCAGCGCCTTGATGCGCTCACGCATTCTACCTGCATCCTGAGTCAGCTGCTGCAGGCGCTGCAGTTCACCGGAGGACAGGTCGGCCCCGCCGTTCTGGCGGTTGCTGTAATGAAGCCATAACCAGATCGGTGCCACGAACAGCACAAATATCGTCAGGGGTATGGCCAGAAATAACGCGCTCATTCACTCTCCTTGAAAATTCAGGCATTCGGGATGGCATCCGTCGCCGGACTGCCGTGCGCAGCGGTTACTCGCTGCGGTTCATTTTGGCTTTCAGCGCGGCCAGCTGCTCACCGATTTCGTCATCAGCCTGCAACTCAGCAAACTGCTGATCCAGCGTTTTCTGTTTGCCAAAGCGCTGGCTTTCCTCTTCGGCTTCCATATGATCGATACGGCGCTCAAAGGATTCAAAACGAGCCATTGCCTCATCGATCTTACCGCTATCCAGCTGGCGACGCACATCGCGAGAAGAAGAAGCGGCCTGGTGGCGCAGCGTCAGCGCCTGCTGACGGGCGCGGGTTTCACTGAGTTTTTGCTCCAGCTCGCCGATTTCGCCTTTCATACGGGTCAGGGTTTCTTCCACCTGCTCCACTTCACTTTTCAGTGAGGCGGTCAGCTCGGTCAGCTTCTGTTTTTCAATCAGCGCCGCACGGGCCAGGTCATCTTTGTCACGACGCAGCGCCAGCTCGGCTTTCTCCTGCCATTCCGCCTGCTGGGTTTCAGCCTGATCGATACGACGCAGCAGCTGTTTCTTTTCAGCCAGCGCGCGGGCGGAGGTGGAACGAACTTCAACCAGCGTGTCTTCCATTTCCTGGATCATCAGGCGTACCAGCTTTTGCGGATCTTCCGCTTTTTCCAGCAGCGAGTTGATATTGGCGTTCACGATGTCAGCAAAACGAGAAAAAATACCCATAATCCAAATCCTCTGTAGTCTGTTTGAATTGCGCGGTGCGCTGATTAATTGATGCAATTGTCTTATTCAATTAGCGTGCCAATTTTTATCTTATTGATTTTTAGGCATTACCACCCTTTACAGCGCGGTACTGATTGTCTAATGTGGTGTAAATCACTAACACCTGGTGAATTTAATGAGCGAATTTAACGATATCCTGCTGGGGGAGTCGAACAACTTCCTGGAAGTGCTGGAACAGGTTTCCCGCGTGGCGCTGCTGAACAAACCGGTGCTGGTCATCGGCGAACGCGGAACCGGCAAAGAACTGATCGCCAGCCGCCTGCACTACCTGTCCGACCGCTGGCAGGGACCTTTCATTTCGCTTAACTGCGCGTCGCTGAATGAGAATCTGCTCGACTCTGAGCTGTTCGGCCACGAAGCCGGAGCCTTTACCGGCGCGCAGAAGCGCCATCTGGGCCGCTTTGAACGTGCCGATGGCGGTACGCTGTTTCTCGACGAGCTGGCCACGGCTCCGATGCTGGTGCAGGAAAAATTGCTGCGCGTGATCGAGTACGGCCAGCTGGAACGTGTTGGTGGCAGCCAGCCCTTACAGGTCAGCGTGCGGCTGGTTTGCGCCACCAATGATGATCTGCCTTTACTGGCGCAACAGGGAAAATTTCGCGCCGATCTGCTGGACAGGCTGGCGTTTGACGTGGTCCAGCTGCCGCCTCTGCGTGAGCGGCGCAGCGATATTCTGGTCATGGCAGAACATTTTGCCATTCAGATGTGCCGCGAGCTGGGGTTGCCTCTGTTTCCGGGCTTCTCCCCGGCAGCGCGGCAGGTTCTGCTGGACTATGGTTGGCCGGGTAACGTGCGGGAGCTGAAGAACGTGGTCGAGCGCTCGGTCTATCGCCACAGCGAAACTGAACAGCAGCTGGATAACATCATTATCAATCCCTTTCAGCGCAAACAACCTTCAGTGACCGATGAAAACCCACAGCAGGACGTCCTGCCTGCGCTTCCCCTGGATCTGCGCCGCTGGCAGAACCAGCAGGAGAAAGATCTGCTGGATAAAAGCCTGCAACAGGCGCGTTTTAATCAGCGTCGCGCCGCAGAACTTCTGGGCGTTACCTACCACCAGCTGCGGGCGATGATGAAGAAGCATGATGTGGATTTGAAAGGCGAGCCGGAGTAGCCTGGCTGCCGGTTGCGGATCAGCTCCCCCTGGATGAACCAGAAATAGCAAGCAGGGCCTGGCGGATATGTTCAAGATGGCGGATCATTGCCAGCCTTGACTGTACCGGGCTTCCCAGGCGGATTGCCGCGAGGATTTCCCGGTGATCCTCAATCCACACGGACCAGTATTTTTTCATCTGCATTCTGGCATGAATTGAGTTCCACAACGGCGAGTTCAGCTGTGCCTGCCAGAGCTGATCGCACACTGCCACCAGCATACCGTTGCCCGTCGCGGCGGCCAGCGCAACGTGAAAGCGATGGTCGCCCTCATCAGCTTCTTTTCCGCTCTGATGCTCCTTCAGCATCACCCTGATGCACTCTTCCAGCCGGGCAGGTAGTGAAGGATCGGCTTTGGCGGCAGCCATGGCCGCAATCTCAGGCTCAATCATCAGCCGGACATCAATCGTTTCAAATGGACCAATCCCGCTTGCCGCCAGATCTGCCACCGGCTTTTGTCCGGTGACATACACTCCACCCTTGCTACGAATTTCAACCATGCCACTGATAGAGAGCGCCAGCAGAGCTTCTCTGATTGTCGGCCTTGAAACTTCATAACGTTTTGCCAGCTCTCTTTCTGGCGGCAGCTTGTCTCCAATTTCATATTTGTGCCCAATTTGTGCGGCCAGATCTTCCGCAATAACCTGATAAGCACGGCGGATCGGTGGAGCTTCCTGCTGCTGGCTGTCCGGACGGGAATCTTCAATCATAACTTCCTCCTGGTCTGACCAAAACATGGCACAGGGCGAATTTTCTCCGCAACACGTTCCCTTTATCTCTCTGCTGAAGGCGATTTATAACGCTGCTTCCTGAAGATAACACTGCACAAAATCTCACCATAAATTAATGGTATGACACTTTATTATTTTAAAATCAATTAGCTATAAACTGCGCAAAAAACAAGCTGTTTTTTCCTTGACAGTAAAAAAGCTTTGTCGCTGTCTTGGCCTTACCAGCCTGGTCAAGCCAGAAAAAACAGCACCGCCACCGGCCAGGCCTCCCCACGCCTGAAGCCGCAAGCTGAGCAGAGTGATAACCAGGAACAGAGCATGACTGATTTTCAAAAGAATGCGGATACAGGTTATATGTCAGTAGCAGAATTGCAGACGGCTTATGCGGCCAAAACGCTGTCACCGGTTGAGGTCACCAGCGCGATTCTGGAACGAATTGAGGAGCTGAATCCGGCACTTAACGCTTTTGCGGTGATGATGCCTGAATCGGCGCTGGAGCAAGCCCGGGCCGCTGAACACGCCCTGTTACAGGGCAAGGACTTACCGCTACTGGGTATCCCGGTCACCATCAAAGACGCCATTGATGTTGAGGGGCACTATTCTTTGCAGGGATCGAAATGGCTGGCTTCCCATGCCAGACCTGCTCCGGAAGATAACCCGGTGGTCACCCGTCTTCGCGAGGCTGGGGCGATTATTCTTGGTAAGACCACAACATCGGAGATGTGCTGGTCGGGATTGAGTTATAACCCCCTGACCGGCATTACGCACAATCCATGGGCAAAAGGCATGAATGCCGGAGCTTCTTCCGCCGGAGCCGCGGTTTCTGCGGCGGCCGGATTTGGTCCACTGCATCTGGGATCAGACGGTGGAGGTTCGATCAGGATGCCGTGCCACTTCTGTTCGGTGTTTGGCATCAAACCGACCTATGGTCGCGTGCCGCATATTCCTGTCTCCAACAATGATTACGCCACCCATATCGGCCCAATCACCCGATCGGTGGAAGACAGTGCCAGAATGTTAAAAGTGCTGGCCGGGCCGCATTATCTCGATCACACCAGTCTCGAAGCTCCTCCTGCCGATTATTCCGCCCATCTCAAAGCCAGCATGAAGGGTAAAAAGATCGCTTTCAGTCCGGACCTCGGTCATGCACGTGTGGATGATGACGTGGCTGCGGTGATCCGTGAAGCTGCGGCGGTCTTCGCCAGTGAACTGGGCGCTGAAGTCGTGGAAGTCTCAACGGAATGGGGGCGAAAAGGCATCGATCTGGGCCGCTTCTTCTGGGCGGCGAAAGAAGCACGCCGCAACGGCATCCTGGATGAATGGTCCGCGAAAATGGGGCCGGATCTGGTGGCCTGTATGCGCGAAGGCAATGATTATTCTGCCGTCGAATTCCTCAACCGCCGTGACGAGAAGTTCCGCTATATCGCTGAGATCCAGCGTTTTATGTAAGAGTATGACTTTTGCTCACCCCCACCGCATCGGTAACCGCCTTCCCCCCTCAGCAGATGCGCCCGGACCACTAGCCGCAGCACGTCTGGGACTGGATGAGCTGGGCAGAATTTATGTACCCGTTCAACATGTCAAACAATCCCGCCGCGACCGTGCCCTGTGGCTTTACTCCTGCAGGTTTGCCTGTGGGCCTGCAGATCGTCGGTAAGCGCTTTGACGATCTTGGCGTATTGCAGGCTGCTGCCGCCTACGAGGCGGTTAATCCGGTTTATCAGCAGCGCCCTGATTTCCGTTCGTTTATTGCCTGAGGCTGAGTTCCCATTCAGCGCCTCTGGCTGTTCACCTGCCGTTAAGACTGACTAACAGGATAATGATATGAAATCCATCGCTAAGCTGCTGGCCCCGCTGGCCATCGCCTCCTGCCTTGCCCTGACCAGCATAACCGCCCATGCGGAAACCGCTATTGACCGGATACTGAGTGCCAAAAAGATCGTTATCGGTGTGCAGAATGATGTGCCGCCCTACAGCCAGGTTGGTCAGGACAATCAGGTTGAAGGGATGGACATTGATATTGCCAAAGCCATTGCCAAAGATCTGGGAGTGAAACTTGAGCTGGTGATCGTCAGCGGTTCAAACCGGGTACCGACACTGGTCTCTAACCGTGCCGACATGATTATTGCCACGGTTGGCATCAATCCTCAACGCGCAGCATCTGTGGCTCTGTCCATTCCTTACACCGCCTTTCCTATGGTGCTGATTGCGCCAAAAGATAAAAAGCTGACCAGCTACGCTGATACCAAAGGTATGACCATCGGACTGACACGCGGAACGATGCAGGATGATGTCGTTTCCCGCAGCGCCAGCGGTGCCACCATCCGCCGCTACGAGGACGATGCCACCACCATCCAGGCGCTGGTGACCAATCAGATTGATGCCACGGCGTTCGGCACAGTGGTGGCCGAAGATCTGGCAAAGCGCTTTCCCAATCTGAACCTCGAACCGAAATTTAACGCCTTCTCCGTCTACGCCGGGATTGCCATCCGCCGGACCGATCCTGACCTGCTGCAATGGGTAAATACCTGGATCTTCTACAACAAAAACAACGGATTCCTTAACGAGATGCACAAGAAATGGCTGAAAACGCCGCTGGAAACGCTGCCGACCTACTAATCGCCCGGGCGCAGGTGACCGCGCCGGTTGAAACCAGAACAGTGACCTTAAAGGGGATCCCCGTATGTCTGAAGATTTTGAAATGAGCGAGGCGCAGCGTGATATCCGTTACCACCTGCATTCACAAACCAATCCAGCACGCCTCAGCAGTGAAGGCCCGATGATTTTCACCCACGGCAAGGGCTGCCACGTTTATACCAATAAAGGCCAACAGCTCAGCGACGCGATGGCTGGTCTTTGGTGTACTTCCCTGGGCTTTTCTCATCCCCGTCTGGCAAAAGCGGCCAGCGAGCAGTATGAGAAGTTCGGTTTCTATCACACCTTCAATCAAAAAACGCCTGACATCACCATTCGTCTGGCGGAAGAGATGGTCAGGCTGTCACCGATTGCCGATGCTCACGTCTATTTTGCCACTTCAGGTTCGGAAGCCATCGAGACGATGGTGAAGCTGGCCTGGATGCACCATGCAGGTCGTGGTGAACCCCAGAGAAGGAAAATCATCACCCGGCAGCGCTCATTTCATGGCTCCACGATCGTTGCCGCGTCAATGACCGGCTTGCCACGTATGCACAGGGAATTCGGTTTACCTCTGCCCGGCTTCCTGCACACCGCCTGCCCCGATTTCTATCGTGAAGGCCGCCAGGGGGAAACGGAACAACAGTTCGTCAGTCGACTGGCGGCCGAACTGGAACAGATGATCGCTGAGGAAGGCCCGGAGAGCATCGCTGCTTTTGTTGCTGAGCCGATCAACGCCGGTGGTGGCATTGTCGTGCCACCTGCAGGCTATTTTGCGGCCATCCAGGAGGTCCTTAACCGCTACGGCATTCTCTGCCTCGCCGATGAGATCATCTGTGGGTTCGGCCGCACCGGCAACTGGTTTGGCTGCGAAACAGTCGGCATGAAACCGGACATGCTGGCGGTGGCGAAAGGACTGACCTCTTCCTATTTCCCTGTTTCTGCCGTGTATCTGTCGGACGAAATCTACCAGAGCCTCACCGCTTTCAATCGGGACGGCAGCCTGTTCGGTCACGGTTTCACCAACTCCGGCCACCCTGTCGGCGCTGCCGTCGCGCTGGAAACACTGGCGGTCTACCACGAAATGGAGGTCGTCAGCCACGTCCGGAAAATGGGCAATCGCCTGAAGGAAGGGCTGCTGGCAATAAGCAACCGCTCAGCCATAGTCGGCCAGGTGCGCGGTGAGGGGCTGATGATCGGGGTGGAATTGATGCAAAACCCTGAACAGTGCATCCCCTTCCCGGCTGAACTCGCGGTGGGTGCCGCCTTCGACCGCTGTGCGCTGGCAAACGGTCTGATTATTCGCGCGATGGGCGATGTGATTGGTTTCTGCCCGCCGCTGATTGCGGGCGAACAGGAAATTGATGAAATATTGACCCTATTCGCTAAAACGCTGGACGAAACAGAAAAGCAGTTCTCAGCTCTCTAACCGGCTCCGGCAGGGGCTGGTGCCCCTGCCGCTGTTTTCCCTCAGGCAGAAGGCGGCTCTATGGAATACGTCCTGCAGTTTGGTGCTGTGTTTCAACACAGCGATCTGATTATCTCTGGCCTGATCAATACGGTGATCCTCTCCGCCTCCGCGATTGTGATTGGTTTTGCATTGGGTGTTTTTTGCGCCAGAGTCCGTACCGAAGGAGGCAAAGCCTCTCGCCTGGTTGTGGCGGGTTATGTTGAAGGCATTCGCAATACGCCTTTTCTCGCCCAGCTTTTTTTGCTGGCGTTTGGCCTGCCGCAATTTGCCGCTTTTTGCGGGTTTGCGGTGCGCTTATCCCCGGAGAGCATTGCCATCGTGGCTTTGAGCCTGAATCTGGGAGCCTACGCCACTGAAATTGTCCGTGCCGGGCTGGAATCAACGCCCCGCAGCCAGATCGAGGCCGCACAAAGCCTTGCCCTGACGCCTTCGCAGATCTTTTTCCGCGTAAAGTTACCTCCCGCACTGCTGAAGGTTTTTCCCGCGCTGAACAGCCAGTTCATTTTACAGATGTTGGGTTCCAGTATTGTCTCCGTTATTGCAGTACAGGAGCTGACGGCCGCAGCAGGCACCATTCAGGCCGAAACATTCCGTGCCTTCGAGACCTATATCGTGGTGATGATGCTCTATTTCGTGATGGCCTGGGTGTTTCGCGGCATTTTTACCGCGCTGGCTGGTCATTTCTGGCGCTGGCGTCCCGCGTTTAAGCGCCAGCAATCCACCTGATAAGGAGTGATGATGAGGACATTTGGCTTCAACGAGGCTTTTTATCTGTTACAGGCCGCTCAGTGGACGCTGTATCTGTCGCTGTTAACCTTTGGATTATTAGGCAGCGTGATTGGCTTTTTGATCGCGCTGATGCGCTCGTCTTCGTCCTACAAATTGCGCACGATCAGCGGTTTCTACGTGCAAATTTTTCAGAACACACCGCTGCTGATGCAGCTGTTCCTGATCTATTTCGGCCTGAGTATTTTAGGCCTGCGCCTGCCTGCAGTGGTGGCAGCCGGTATTGCTCTGACCTTTTTTGCTTCGGCCTTTCTCGGCGAAATCTGGAAAGGCTGTATTGAGTCCATTCCCCGCCAGCAGTCCGAAGCGGCAGAATCACTGGCCCTGACGCCATGGCAACGTATGCGTTATGTGGTGATCCCACAATCGGTACGAATTGCCACACCGCCTACCGTAGGCTTCTTTGTGCAAATCATTAAGGATACCTCGCTGACCAGCATTGTCGGCATGACGGAACTGATGCGTGCCGCCACCACCATGAACAATGCCACGATGCAGCCGATGGGGGTATTTATGGTGGTTTGCATTATCTATTTCGTTATCTGCTTCCCGCTGTCTCTGCTGAGCCGCAAACTTGAGGGGCGTTTACATGTCATTCGTTAGCGTTAGAAACTTACATAAACACTATGGCGAGACCCAGGTGATCCGGGGCGTCAGTTTCGATATCACCGCAGGTGAAGTCCTGGTACTGCTGGGAAAAATCGGCAGCGGGAAATCAACCCTGCTGCGCTGCCTGAACGGGCTTGAGCAGGCGCAGTTCGACGCCATCCATGTTGCCGGGCATGACATGAGTTATGAACCCGTCGCATTGAGGCAACTGCGTATGGATGTGGGTATCGTCTTTCAGCAGTACAATCTGTTCCCTCACCTCACCGTCGGCCAGAACATTATGTTAGCCCCACAGCTGGTGCGGAAAGTCTCTGCCGCCAGCGCCAGGTCAGCAGCAGAAAAAGTCCTGACGCAGGTTGGGCTGACGGAAAAATTTGACGTCTATCCGGAGAGCCTGTCAGGAGGGCAACAGCAGCGCGTAGCTATCGCCCGTTCACTGGCGCTTAAACCCCAACTGATGCTGTTTGACGAGGTCACCTCCGCGCTGGATCCGCAGCTGACCGGTGAAGTGCTGAACGTAATGGAAGATCTTGCCTCTCAGGGGATGGCCATGGTGGTAGTCACGCATGAGCTGAATTTTGCCCGCAAGGTAGCCGACAAAATTATTTTTATGCATGATGGCCGGATCTGTGAACAGGGAACGCCGGAACAGATGTTTACGGCACCGGCCAGCGATGAGTTTCGCAGTTTCCTGCAGGCGGCCGGCTAAACGCTTCAGTAAAAAAAAAGCCCGCGCAAGGCGGGCTGAAAATACTGGAAGCAATGTGAGCAATGTCGTGCTCTTCTTCGGTAGAGCCACCGTCGAAGCGCAGGGGAATAGTAATCATTCTCGTTATCACTTGTAAAGCATTTTGTTGAGAATTTTTCTCATTTCCATAGCGACACTGTGCGTATTCTGAACAGCCCTGCCGTTACTGTGGATTCCATTATGTTGCCGCTTCGCACGAAAAAACGTCAGTTGTCCCTGCAAACTTTGGGCGAGACCGGAAGGTGCGATACACTCTGACTATTGCCTGATATTTCAGATGACTTATGCGCACATTTTTCTCCACCTTCTTGCTTGGCCTCAGCGTGTTCAGCGCTGCTGCCTGGTCCGCCACACCGGGCGATATCCGTCAGAGCGGCTTTGTCTATTGCGTCAGCGGCGCGGTGACCACCTTTAACCCGCAGATGGCCAGCGGCGGACTGGTGGTCGACACGCTCGCCGCCCAACTTTATGACCGTTTGCTGGATGTTGATCCCTACACGTACCGGCTGATCCCGGAGCTGGCAGAAAGCTGGGAGGTGCTGGATAACGGCGCAACTTACCGTTTCCATCTGCGCCATAATGTCCCCTTCCAGAAAACCAGCTGGTTTAAGCCCAGCCGCCCGATGAACGCTGACGATGTGGTATTCAGCTTCCAGCGCATTTTCGACCGCAACTCCGCCTGGCATAATGTCAATGGCGGCAGCTATCCCTATTTCGACAGCCTGCAATTTGCCGATTCGGTGCAAAGCGTGAAAAAGCTGGATAAAGATACCGTCGAAATCCGGCTGAACAGCCCGGATGCCTCGTTCCTCTGGCATATCGCCACTCATTACGCGCCGGTTCTGTCAGCCGAGTATGCTGACCAGCTGACTAAAGCGGGTCGTCAGGAGCAGATGGACCGCCAGCCGGTGGGTACCGGTCCGTTTCAACTGAGTGAGTATCGCACCGGCCAGTACATTCGACTGGCGCGCAATCCTTCCTGGTGGAAAGGGCAACCTAAAATGCCGCAGGTGGTGATTGATATGGGAGCGGGCGGCACCGGGCGGCTCTCCAAGCTGCTGACCGGGGAGTGCGACGTGCTGGCCTATCCCGCCGCGAGCCAGATTTCAATTCTGCGTGACGATCCCCGCCTGCGCCTGACGCTGCGCCCGGGGATGAATATTGCCTATCTCGCCTTCAATACCCGCAAAGCACCGCTTGACCGGCCGGAAGTCCGGCAGGCGCTGTCGCTGGCGATCAACAATGAACGCCTGATGGAGTCGATCTATTACGGCACGGCAGAAACCGCAGCTTCAATCCTGCCGCGCGCCTCCTGGGCTTATGATAACGACGCCAGAGTGACGGAATATAATCCACAGAAATCCCGTGAGGAGCTGAAGGCGCTCGGGGTTGAAAACCTGCACCTTACGCTGTGGGTACCCACTTCTTCTCAGGCCTGGAACCCCAGTCCGTTGAAAACGGCTGAGCTGTTGCAGGCCGATCTGGCACAGGTAGGCGTAAAGGTAACTATTGTCCCGGTAGAGGGCCGCTTCCAGGAAGCCCGCCTGATGGAGATGAATCACGATCTGACCCTGACCGGCTGGGCCACTGACAGTAACGATCCGGACAGTTTTTTCCGCACTCTGCTCAGCTGTGCCGCTATGGGCTCACAGACCAACTATGCTCACTGGTGTGATACAGAGTTTGACCAAACCCTGCATAAGGCCCTGCTTTCGCAGCAGTTAGCCTCGCGTATTGAATATTATGACCGCGCGCAGACTATGCTGGCGAAGTCGCTGCCGGTATTGCCGCTGGCCTATTCCCTGCGTTTGCAGGCTTACCGTTATGATATCCACGGACTGGTGCTCAGCCCGTTTGGCAATGCGTCGTTTGCCGGGGTTTACCGGGATAAAGGCGAGGAAAAATAATCATGGTGATCTATACGCTGCGTCGGCTGGTGCTGTGGCTGGTCACGCTGTCGATGCTGACGCTGATCGGCTTCAGCCTGAGCTATTTCACCCCCCATGCGCCCCTGCAGGGTGCGTCGTTAACCGATGCCTTTATGTTCTGGTATAAGGGGCTGTTTCAGCTGGATTTTGGCGTATCCAGCATCAATGGTGAACTGATTAGTCATCAGTTGGGTGAAGTGTTTCCGGCCACCCTTGAACTGTGCATTATGGCCTTTGCTGTGGCGCTGCTGGCAGGCATCCCGATGGGTATCGCCGCAGGGATGATGCGCAACAAATGGCAGGACAAGACCATCAGCGCATTAGCCCTGCTGGGCTTCTCCATGCCGGTTTTCTGGCTGGCGCTGCTGCTGACGCTGTTCTTCTCGCTGAATCTTGGCTGGCTGCCGGTTTCCGGGCGCTTTGACCTGCTTTATCCGGTAAAAAATATCACGGGTTTTGCGCTGATTGATGCGTGGATGAGCCATTCTCCCTGGCGGCATGAGATGCTGGTCAGCGCACTGAAACACCTGATCCTGCCGGTCACCGCGCTGGCGGTTGCTCCGACAACCGAAGTGGTTCGCCTGCTGCGAATCAGTACGCGGGAAGTGATGGAGCAGAACTATATTAAAGCAGCGGCAACCCGTGGCCTTTCACGCCTGACCATCATTCGCCGCCATGTGTTGCACAATGCTCTGCCACCGGTGATCCCGCGCCTTGGCCTGCAGTTCTCGACCATGTTAACGCTGGCGATGATCACCGAAGTGGTGTTCAGCTGGCCAGGCCTGGGCCGCTGGCTGGTGGATGCAATCCGCCAGCAGGATTACGCCGCCATCTCTGCCGGAGTGATGATGGTGGGTGGCCTGGTGATAACCGTGAACGTGCTCGCCGATATTCTGGGTGCCATGACGACGCCACTGAAGCATAAGGAATGGTATGCCCTCCGATAATATTTACTCCGAAAAGCGATTGCCCAGCCCGCTGCGTAACACGTGGCGGCTGTTTTATCGTGACACCACCGCGATGGTCGGCCTTTATGCCTTTGGCGCGCTGCTGTTTGTCTGCATTTTTGGCCGCCTGCTGGCACCCTATGGCCTTGACCAGCAGTTCCTCGGTTATCAACTGCTGCCGCCTTCCTGGTCTCGCTATGGCGAAGTTTCTTTCTTCCTGGGAACCGATGACCTGGGCCGTGACGTGCTGAGCCGTCTGTTGAGCGGTGCTGGCCCGACCGTGGGGTCAGCAATTTTAGTGACCGTTCTCGCGTCGGTTTGTGCCATGGTGCTTGGGGTCTTTGCCGGCCTGACCCGTGGGCTTCGCTCCGCGGTGATGAACCATATCCTGGATACCCTGCTGTCGATCCCGTCGCTGCTGTTGGCGATCATTGTGGTGGCTTTTCTCGGTCCGAAGCTGGAGCATGCCCTGCTGGCAGTATTTCTGGCTATCATCCCGCGCCTGGTCAGGGCTATCTATACTGCGTTGCATGATGAGCTGGAAAAAGATTATGTGGTGGCTGCGCGTCTGGACGGTGCCACCAGCATGAATATCCTGCGCCACGCCATCCTGCCTAATATTCTGGCGCTGATGGTCAGCGAATTTACCCGGGCGCTGTCGATGGCGATCCTTGATATTGCCGCGCTGGGCTTTCTGGATCTGGGCGCGCAGTTGCCTTCGCCGGAATGGGGAGCCATGCTTGGAGATGCGCTGGAGCTGATTTATGTCGCTCCCTGGACGGTAATGCTGCCGGGTGCGGCAATCATGCTGAGCGTGCTGATTGTTAATCTGTTGGGTGACGGCGTCCGCCGGGCCATCGTTGCGGGAGTTGAATAAATGCCGCTGCTCGATATTCGTAACCTGACCATTGAATTTATGACTGCCGACGGGCCGGTGAAAGCGGTGGATCGCGTCAGTATCACCCTCACAGAGGGCGAAGTGCGCGGTCTTGTGGGTGAGTCTGGTTCAGGTAAGAGCCTGATTGCAAAGGCGATTTGCGGCGTCACCAAAGATAACTGGCGCATAACCGCTGACCGTATGCGTTTTGACGACATCGATCTGCTGCACCTGTCGCCCCGTGAGCGCCGTAAGCTGGTTGGTCATAACGTCTCGATGATTTTCCAGGAACCGCAGTCCTGTCTGGATCCTTCCGAGAGCATCGGTAAGCAACTGATGCAGGCTATTCCGGGCTGGACATACAAAGGCCGCTGGTATCAGCGTTTCCGCTGGTGCCATCGCCGGGCCATTGAGCTGCTGCACCGTGTCGGGATTAAAGATCATAAAGATATCATGCGCAGCTTCCCCTACGAACTGACCGAAGGCGAGTGCCAGAAAGCGATGATTGCCATTGCGCTGGCCAACCAGCCACGTCTGCTGATCGCCGATGAACCGACCAACGCAATGGAGCCAACCACCCAGGCACAGATTTTCCGCCTGCTGACGCGGCTCAATCAGAACAACAACACCACCATCCTGTTGATCAGCCACGATCTGCAGATGCTCAGTCACTGGGCAGATCGCATTAACGTGATGTACTGCGGCCAGACGGTGGAAACAGCGCCCAGCGATGAGCTGATCGCCTCGCCGCATCATCCTTATACTCAGGCGCTGATCCGTGCGATGCCGGACTTTGGCCTGTCGCTGCCGCACAAAAGCCGTCTGAATACGCTGCCGGGTGCCATTCCGTCACTGGAGCATCTGCCGATTGGCTGCCGTCTGGGGCCGCGATGTCCTTATGCACAGAAAACCTGCATTCAAAGACCACGACTGACCGGCGCAAAAACGCATCTGTTTGCCTGCCACTTCCCGCTTAACATGGAGAGTCAGTAATGGTTGAAACGCTGCTGGAAGTCCGCAGTCTCAGCAAGACTTACCGTTATCGTACCGGGCTGTTCAGACGACAGCATGTTGAAGCGGTGAAGGAAGTCAGCTTTATGCTGCGGGAACGCCAGACCCTGGCCATTATCGGCGAAAATGGCTCTGGCAAATCGACGCTGGCGAAGATGCTCAGCGGCATGATCGCACCCAGCGCAGGCGATATTGTGATTGATGACCATCCGCTGGAGTATGGCGACTACGGCTACCGCAGCCAACGTATTCGCATGATTTTTCAGGATCCTTCGACTTCACTGAATCCGCGTCAGCGCATCAGCCAGATCCTCGACTTTCCGCTGAGGCTCAATACGGAGCTGTCGGCGGAAGATCGTGAAAAGCGCATTATTGCCACGCTGCGCCAGGTGGGCTTGCTTCGCGATCATGCAGCCTATTATCCGCATATGCTGGCTCCGGGTCAGAAACAGCGTGTGGGTCTGGCCCGTGCGCTGATCCTGCAGCCCAAAGTGATCGTTGCCGATGAGGCGCTGGCCTCGCTGGATATGTCGATGCGTTCGCAGCTGGTTAACCTGATGCTGGAACTGCAGGACAAACACGGCATCGCCTATATCTATGTGACGCAGCATCTGGGGATGATGAAGCACATCAGCGACCAGGTGCTGGTGATGCATCAGGGCGAGGTTGTTGAGCGTGGCAGCACGGCGGACGTTCTCGCCTGCCCTCTGCATGACCAGACCAAACGGCTGATTAACAGCCATTTCGGTGAAGCCCTGACTGCCGATGCCTGGCGTAAAGATCGCATCGCCTTCCGTTAGAGTTCAGTCTTCACCAACTTGCCTTTAACCGCTCTGCCCTGAGCGGTTTCTGCCCGCTTTTTGCTTATCACTTCGCCGTTATGCTTTTCCGCTATTTATTAGCACCGATCGGTCTTTTGTTCGCCAATTCTCCTGCGCGAGGATAAGTGTTGCCCTGGTCGAATAGGAATGAACATGGAACAGCGCCGTTTTTCCGGCAACAGCCACTGGTATCATGAAACGCAATCCACGCTCACTTCACAAGCCGCACCGCTGGTCCCTGAGGCCGCGGATATTGAAGACCGTTTTCTGCTTGGTCTCGCGCCGCTTTGTGAAGGTGAACTGAAAAATACATTGCAGCAGGCACAGCCTGCTCTGCTGGCTTCCCGAGATCTTTATCAGCTATTGTTTCCACGGCAGCTCAGCACTTCGCACACGCATACCCTGACGTTGTATGATCGGCTCAGCACTGCGCTGACCGTTGCTCAGGTGACCGGAGTTCAGCGTTTGTGCAACCATTATGCAGCACGGCTTAATCCTCTATCCGGTCCGGACTCCTCCCGTGAGAGCAACCGCCGTCTGACGCAGATTACCGAGTATGCCCGGCAGCTTGCCAGCCAGCCAACGCTGATTGACGCTGTCGCACTGCAACGTCTCGATGACGTTGGGCTTACCGCTCCGGATATTATTACCTTTAGTCAGATTATTGGCTTTGTCAGCTACCAGGCCCGCCTGGTAGCCGGAATTAATGCCCTGCTCGCCCTGCCAGTCCGCTGGATACCGGGTGTTCCGGTTCCAGAGGATGCAGACGCTGAGTGCTTTGATCATACCGGGCCGTGGCTGCCCCAGTTGCCGCCTGTGGAGCTGCGCTATGCTTCAGCCAGCCAGCTCGAAGCACTGACCTTTTGCCAGCCACAGCAGGCGTTGAGTGAAAGCGCCTGGCTGCTGGCGCACGATGCCGCGGCACTGTATGGCTGGAGTCTGTTAATTAACACGCTGGAAGCCCCGCAGGAAACATCGGAAGGGGCTCTGGCAGCGGCCGTAACCGCCAGAATCAATGGCAGCCCGGCCTGTTTTTATCGCTATGCCAATGAGACGTTGCGCACGGCGCTGAAGGAAGGCATTGAGCATGCTGTGGCCACAGCCACTCCGCATGAGCAAGCGGTGATCCAGCTCGCCGCCCAGCTCACACGTTCACCGGAACGCTTTAATGCCGCTCATCTGCAACCGCTGAGTGAGTCAGGGCTGTCACTGCAGGCTGTTTTCGGCGTGATCCAGAGCGTGGCCCTGGCAAACTGGAACAATCGCTTGCTGCAAACGTTGGGATCAACCCGCGCTGCTGAGTAAGCCGCTATCGCGGGTGGGATGCTTTTCCTGCCATGCTCAGCGTTCGCTCAGCCAGCGGCGAACTTCGTCAAAGAAATGCTGTGACAGCGGTGTCGCCCGGCCCGACTCCGCAATAACAAGGGCCGCCTGCCGTGCCATTGGCGCAATCGCCAGCGGACGCGCCAGCAGCTCTGGCATCATTTCCGGCAGCAGATGACCACGCGGCGAGATCAGACAGCCCAATCCCACCTGCACACCCTGCGCCAGCTGAAACACCGACGTGGTTTCCAGAATCACTCTGGGATGCAATTCAGCCTCGCGGAAATGCATATCCAGATAACGCCGGAAATAACGAGTCTGTTCTGCCAGACATAATGGAATGTCTTTCAGCTCGCTGATGGACAGTTCGCCCTCGCCGACCAGTTGGGGAAAATGGCCGGGATGGAACACCACCTCAACACCATTATCCTGCAGCAGCCCGGCCTGAAAATGCAGCTCACGTAATGTTGCCAGTTCAAAGAATCCGATGCCGACATCCACGGTATGGCTGTTCAGCGCATCCAGCAGCTGATCGGCACTCAGCACCGCGACCCGATAATCCAACTGCGCAAAACGGTCGCTGATGCCTTTCAGTAATACAGGCAGCGACACGCTGCACTGTGGCACAACGCCAATCCTGAGCGTGCCCGTCACTCCGTGCTTCAGAGATTCCACTTCAAGCTTCAGACCCTGATAGACCGAAACGATCTCCCGCGCCCAGGTCAGCACCCGGTCGCCTTCTGGAGTGAAGCCATCAAAGTTGTTGCTGCGGTTAATCAGTGACAGCCCCAGCTCGCGCTCAAGGTTTTTCAGCCGCATCGACAACGTCGGCTGGCTGACAAAGCTGGCTTCTGCGGCGCGACCAAAATGCCGCTCGCGCTCAAGGTTACACAGGTAAATTAGCTGTTTGATGTCCATTGTTATTGTTTATCAATAAGTTGCAACACAATAAATTCATCACATGAAATTATATGTACTAATCCGTGTACTACTATTGATTTCAGCTCAAAATCTACCATTAAATAGTTGGCCGGTGATCTTCATAATGAGTCAGGATAGTGAAGGTAACAGCCCCCAACATCATAAGGTCGTCAAGAACAGGCCCTTCAATTGTTTCACCATCAGAAGTGATCAACGCCTTCCCCTGCATCTTACCGATTCCACACTGTCCGTAAAGCTCATAAATGAACGCCCCGCCCGGGAGACACAGCGCGGTCAATAACGTAGATGTCGCCATCAAGCCCAAACAGCTGAGATGTAGGACTGATGCGACATATCGTATTAAGGTTTGGCCGCTCTTGGATGTAATCTGTTGCAGGACTCGGAAATCCCATATCACCCTCCCCAGTTCGGATTGAATAGCATGAATGTGCGCCGATCACCTTCTTCCGTGCTGACGTCTTTGAAGCAGCTTTGGTAGTGCTCTATCCAGCCGTTCGCCTCCCTGAGCGACCAGTCAAAGTTGAAGGTTTTCAGCTCGTTGACAAAATCGGTTGTGCTGACCGTGCGCCGCCCGTTACCGGCAATCTTAATTGCATTCTTGAATGCGAAAGGGATCTCATAGTTGCGTGGCATAACTCACCTCAGATTACTGTATACATACACAGTATGTTTGCGGTCGATTGATGATCAACTGGCTTTTTGTATAGTTTCGGGAGGGTGTTGAAATGAGAGGGAATTTAGATTCGGGCAAAGCGAACCAGTATAAGAGTTCGCTGATTGTAAAGAAAACTTTATACTAGCATGAACCACTGATAGAATGCGTTGAAATATGCGATGCATTTAAGGGTAAGTTCATGGAAAATATAGAGAAAAAAAAATTATAGCTTATTTGTCCGTGGTTTTCATTGTTGGGATTTTTTTGTGTTCAACAATACACCGCTAACAGGACTTGATGAAAGGTTTCACTTCTTCCGAGCATTGCAGATTTCTCAAGGGGATTTTTTCGCGAAGGAGGTGGATGGAAAAAGATATTCCTGGGGGAGAGAGCTTGATGGAAAAATGATGGAATATGTTAGGCCATACATAGAAAATCAGGATCGAAAACTGCCAACAAGCAAATCAATTTTAAGCGATCATGCTAAGGTAGTTGATTCAATGGAAGGCGCATCCAATTGGAACATGATTTTCCCATCAACCGGATCTTACTCCCCAGTTATGTATCTGCCTTCGTCTCTGGGAATTATACTTGCAGATCTTGCAGGATTTGGTGTTGAGGGAAAACTATTCTCTGGTAGAATTTTCAATCTGGTCTTTTACGTTTTTATGCTTGCATGGCTTTACCGGGTAATGCCTTTCCTAAAAACACTTAGTGTAATGGTATTTACTTTCCCTACCATGATTAACTTAGCTTCTTCCTACAGCGCCGATCCCGTTACTAATTTACTTAAGCACTTTATATCGGTTACTGCATTAGATACGCCTACACAGAGGGTGAATATAAAAAACAAATATTTATTCTTGGTGCATTTACGGGGCTAATGAAAATGACAAACATTATATTCCTTCCGTTTGTTTTTCTTATAAAAAAAGAAAAGTTTAAAACAAATGTTGGATATCTTACTTTTGTATCTTTAGTCATTCTATCTGGTATAGTTTCAGCTGTTTTGTGGAATCATGCGTTCCCGTTCATCCCATCCGAATATTGGGCTACAGGAGCCAGCGCCAGTGATGCTGTCTCATACATCATCAGTAATCCTATGCAGGCATTATCAAGGATTGTGTCTAACTCTTACAGTCAGTTCCCAGTCCAAATGATAAACATATTTGCATACTTTGGTGGCGGACCAGCACCTTTCAACTGGATATTCAGCGGAGTATATATTGCCATCTTCTTTTTTATAGTTGCAGTTATGATTTCTAACAATTGCAGTGAAATAAAAATACCATCAGGTAAATTTGATATTGTTTTAGTATTTACTGTTACAATCACTAGCTATTACATCATATTTATTGCATTTTTTATTGGTTACTCACCTCTATCATCAACTGTTATTACAGGTATGGATTTGACCCTATATATCCAGACGTCTTTTCTCTCTTACGGTTGCGATAACTTCCTGCGTATATATTCCCGTGGT